>CADCTQ010000484.1 GCA_902805615.1 uncultured Cytophagales bacterium | reverse complement strand
CAACAGGTCGCTCCTACGGAGCGCTTGCCAAGGGCTAGCAGCCCAGTGCTAGCAACAGGACGTCCCTCCGGGACTTTACCCGACTACAATGTAAACCGGGAAGTACTGGCATCTGTTTACTAATATCTGTTAACGGGCTGTATATCAGCATAGTAATGTAGTTTTTGCTTCGGTGTAAAGCCTGAATTTGGTATTTTTAAGCAGCATTTGCATGTTCACTGATCCAAACGGCTTACCCTTATGCATCATCACCGTTTTCTGGTTACCTTTCTTGTAAGGCGCAACTTAAAGCACTCATCAACCCGCAACCACCTTTCCAAAAGTACCGCAGGTACCACGAAGACTTAGAAGGGGTCCCCTGTATAAGTGCCCCCTCACGTTTAATTCTGCCGGCAAATCTGAATGAATAGCATTAGCAGGTCAGGCACCTGCTTTGGGAGCGGTGCCTTTTTTGATTTTCTGCCAGGTAGCAAACACCCCGTAGGTTACCAGCACGACGATCAGTGCGTACACCCACCAGGGGATGTTGCGGCCCATGACGATCAGGTACAGGTAGGCTGACAGGAAGAAAAAACCGGTACTCAGCACCGGCAGCACCACCGGTTTCTTCCGGCGGAGGTTGCGGATGAGCCACCACAGGGAAAGGGTGAACAGCGGAATGCCCCCCACGTAGATCGCTCCGAAAATGACCGGGTCTACGCCGTACTTTTCTCCCAACGCCAAAAACCAATCCTCAAGACTTTGCCACCATTCCATCACGTATCGGTTAAGTTATAGATGTTGCCGGACCTGCCTTTACACCCGGGCCGTTACGGGCATGCAACCTTACTGCAAGGGCTTATACGTTGTAAAGCAAACGCAGGCCTTTTTTCACCAGGCCGGTCAGTTGCTCTTCCTTCTTGTGCAGCACGATCCGTTTGTTGACGGCCGAGGCCGTTGGGTAGGGATAGATCTTCTCGAAGAGGGTATTGATGCCCAGGCCCTGCGTATGGGCCAACACCAGTTCCTGGAACATTTCCCCCGCGCCGGGAGCCACCATTGAGCCGCCCAGCAGTTTGGGATTGCGGTTGAGCAGGCTGCCCTTCTCAATGTAGAGCACCAGCCTGCCGTACTGGTAATCTTCCACCACGGCGCGGTCGTCCTCGGTAAAGTCGAGGGCCAGTTTTTCGTAATCGGTGCCTTTTTCCTGCAACTGCCCTTCACTGGCTCCGAAAGTGGCTACCTCCGGGTCGGTGAAAGTCACCCAGGACATGTGTGTATTGTCGAGCTTTTTCTTGAGCGGGGAAAGAAAATTATTGAGCAGCATGGTGGCCTGCTGCTCGGCCGCGTGGGAGAACTTGAGCGACCCGGCAATGTCGCCGCACACGTACACGTCCGGGTTGGTGGTCTCCAGGTACGCATTCACCGCGAGGCCGTGCTTTTGGGTGTCTATTCCCGCCTTTTCCAGGTCCAGTCCCTCATAGTTGAGTTCCCGGCCAATGCCCACCAGCACCTGGTCGAAGGGCAGGGTAAGTTCCTGTCCGTCCTTCTTTCTGATCACCAGGTGATGCGGGTCGGGGAAGGCGTGCGCCTCCGACGCCAGGTGGAACCGGATGCCTTCGGCCCGCAGTCTTTCGTACAGCACCGAAGCAATTTCGGGAGCTTCCTTTTCCAGGATCATCGCTTTGCTGTGCACCACCGTCACCTCCGATCCCAGCCTGCGGAAGGCCTGCGCCATCTCAATGCCGATGGGACCCCCGCCGACGACCAGCAGTTTGCCGGGCAGTGCCTTCAAGTCGAACAGGTTCTGGTTGGTCAGGTAGGCGACCCCTTCCACGCCGGGGATGTCCAGTCCCCGCGGCCGGGAGCCGGTGGCAATCACGATTTTTTTGCCCTGGTAGACTTTGCCGTCCACGGTTACTTCATTTTTGCCCGTAAAGCGGGCCGTGCCCAGGGCTACGTCCATGCCTTCCTTGCGGAAATACGTCGCGTTTTCGTGGCCCCGGATCTCGTCCTGCCGGTTTTTGACGTAGGCCATCACCCGCGCCATGTCCACGGCCCCCGACACCTGTAGTCCGAAGGCGGTTGCCTGCCGGGCCTGGTGTACCTGCCGGGCCACGTGAATGAGGGCCTTGCTGGGCACGCAGCCATCGTTGAGGCATTCGCCGCCGATGGCATGGTCCGTTTTATCAATCAACAGCACCCGGAAGCCGAACTTCTGCATGGGAATGGCGATGCTCAACCCGCCCGAGCCGGCGCCGATCACAATGATATCATAGGGAATATGGTTGGTTTCCGTCATTTGTTTGGAGGATGAATTGCCTGAAAAGCGCATCGCGATGACCCGTCATGAAAGAAACCGCCGGACCCGCGGAATGTTATGCTTTTTGCCGGCAAGGATTGTCGTTCAGCCGACAGTTTTGCATTTTCTCCCGTCAATTACCCTATTTATCAATACGGGGGTCTTTCCATAATGACTACTTTTATTGGTGAAGCTCATAAAACACGCAAGGTATGACGGAATCAGAAGCTTTGAGATCAGTATCAATGTCTTCTCTAATGAGGACAGGTGGATGAGAAAAAATAAAGCTACTGTATTGTATGGACGTTACATTGTTTGATAGCCAGGCTGGCGTGTATCGCTTCCTGGCATCCGGGTTGCAAACTGGCTTTCACGCGCATCCTGCCCTCGAAATCATAGTGGCCCGGCAGGGAAGTTTTTTAATTGCCCCGGCCAATGGCCTCTATCGCCCGGCCAAAGCCGCCGTGATCAAATCCAATGCAAAGCATGCGCTGGAAATGGGTCAATCCCAGTGCGAAATCATGTTGCTGGATTCGGTTCCCGAGACGGATACCGCTCTATTGGGACTGCTGGGAGTAGCCGATACGGGGGAAGACCTGATTTGCCTGCCGGAAGCCCAAGCGCTTTCCCGCGCGTTGGACGAGCTGGTGACCGGAGCAGGCGCCCGGTACCAAATAAGGGATGAGCGGATCTTGAAAAGCCTGCACTACATCCGGGCGAATTGTGGGAATGCCGGACTTACGCTATCCCAAGTAGCCGATCAGATGCATTTATCGCCCAGCCGGGTAACCCATTTGTTCAAAGAGAAAGCAGGGGTTTCTCTGCAGCAGTACATCATCTGGACGCGCCTCACCTACGCCGTGGATCAGTTCATTCACCAGCCGATGAACCTGACGGAGGCTGCCCTTGCTGCCGGCTTTTACGATTCTGCCCACTTTTCGAAGCACTTCAAAGCATTGCTCGGGCTCAAACCCTCCCTGCCGTACACCCGGAAGAATAGCCGGATCGTACAAGCCGGCTAACCTGCGCTGCCTTACCTTTGCCTCTCCCCGTAATGGGTGCCTTCGCGCTGTTCAAAGCCGGAGCACCCGTAAACCCTTAAAGGCAACGATGCATACGCCTACTCATCCGGACATCCGGCCCGTCCTTCCCGGCGATTTACCCGCTTTGAAAGCAGTCATCAAGTCAAACGACTTATTCCCCCCGGCGCTGCTGGACGAGATGACGGCCGACTATTTCGCCAAAAGTAACGATACCGATCACTGGATGAGTTACCTGGCCGGGCAGCCGGTAGCGGTGGCCTATTTCGCTCCCGAACGGATGACCAGCGGTACGTACAATCTTTACCTGATCGCAGTAGATGTCCAGTACCAGGGCACAGGCATCGGCGCCCGGCTACTGACCTACATCGAACAATTCCTGCGCCACCGCGGGGGCCGTATTCTGATTGTGGAGACCTCAGGCTTGCCTGCCTTTGAACGCACCCGCGCATTTTATCTCAAATGCGGCTATACGCAGGAAGCCCGCATTCGTGAATTCTACGCGCCGGGCGAGGATAAGATTGTATTCTGGAAATCCCTTCTGGCCCTCGACTAACTTAAATGCTTTTCTCCCTCCCGCGCCTATCCCCAGGCTAACCAACCATTCGCTCACAGTACGCTTTCAACAGTTGCAGATGGCGGCTTACTTCCCGGGCGGTCGCCTTCCGGTACCAACCCGCCAGCAGCCAGCCACCGAGGGGCCAATGCCGGTAATGGACTTCCAGCCGGACCCGGGCTCCCCCGCCTTCCTCGTCCAGCAGATAGTACCAACTGTTTTGCATCACCCACCCCGGATTCAGGAGCTGCTCTCCGTACACCAGGGAGCCCGGGCCGGCATCTGTACGGACGGTTTTAAATCTCAAAGCTCCCGCATCCAGCAGGCAGACGTGTTGCGTGCCGAGCCGGTTCACTTTTTTTTGGTCGAACTTTACCGCTTTCACCATCGGTTCCCACTGCGGACGGTTGGCCAGTTCCAACAGGGCGGCATGCACGACGGCCGGTGCCTGCCCGATGTGCAATTCGCCAACCACCGGTTGCGCCGACCTGGGTAGCGGCACAATGGGAGCCGCCGGGGGCACCCGTGCGTGCAGCGGCTGCAAAGGAATGCAGTGAAACGGCACTTCTCCTGCCTCCTCGTACGCGGCACTGGCGGTCAGCACTTTCATCCAGGGCTTTCCGGGTACCGTTCCCGGATCACCGCCCTGCCCGCAATATCCTTCCGTGAGCAGCAGGTATTCGTGGGAGTCCAACTCGTTTTTCAGCAGGCGGTGCACCAGGATTACTTCTTTGCCGTACGGCTTGTGGTGGTTTTTCACGTGGATGAACCCGATCGGTCCGGCGTGCACGATGATCTTAAGCGTCAGGTCAACGGCCGTGCGGCAGGCCCCGCATTGACAAACCCGTTCGGTTTCGTAGCGCTTCAGGTGCGTATGGAAGCGGATAAACATCTCCTCGGCCTGAGAGATTACCTCTCCGACCGCCGGCACGTGCTGGTGTTTGTAAAAGAGGATGGCATCCCCCTCAATCTCCGCAACCGTCATGCCCAACTGGTCGGCGTCAATCAGCAGTTCGAGCAACTCGGCCACGATGTGCCCGCTGTGCAGTAGTTCGGTTTCGTGCACGAACTGGGTGAAACCACTGATGTCGGGAATAAAAAGCAAAGAAGGCTGATCGGGCATGGGACAAAGGTGCACCGGAAGATTGAGCCGCTTTGTCGGGCGCCCGACATTTGGGGCCATCTGCGTCTTTTACCTTTACGAAGCCGGTACCTAAGTATCCCGGCCAAACCAACAACTCCTCATGAACCCAATCCCTAAAGCGCTGGTATCTGTTGCGCTGCTGTCTGTATGCACTGCCTGCAACGGCCCTGCTTCCCGGGCCCAGCGGCAAGAACCTGACCAGGAGGTCCGAAAAGTAAGCCTGGACGCGCCCAAAGGCCGGGCCCTGGCGGCTTTTGCCGAAGGCTGCTTCTGGTGCGTGGAGGAAGTGTTCGAGGCCGTGCAGGGCGTGGACTCAGTCATTTCGGGGTATGCCGGGGGCACTACGCCCGACCCGACCTACCAAGCAGTGGGCAGCGGCCGGACCGATCACGCCGAATCAGTACTGGTATATTACGACCCGCAGGTGATTTCCTACGCCGGACTGCTTGACGTGTTCTTTGCCTCCCACGACCCGACCACGCCCAACCGGCAAGGCCCTGACGCCGGACCGCAGTACCGTTCGATTGCCTTCTACCGGACGGCCGCCGAAAAAAGCGGGGCGGAACGGGCAAAGGCGGCCCTGGAAGCGGCAAAGACGTTCAAAAAGCCCATCGTGAGCGAAATCAGGCCCCTGGCGGCTTTCTACCGGGCCGAGGGCTACCACCAGGATTATACCCGCCACAACCCCGGCGACGGGTACGTAAGAGGAGTGTCCGCGCCCCGGTTCGAACGCTTCAAACGCACCTACCGCGGTACCCTCAAATCCGCCCGGGCCCATTAACCGTTCGTATGGGACCTTCAGCAAGGGCGTACCGCTTCATTCCCGGAGGCCCCAACCTGCTTACAATCCAGCTAAACAAAAACCAGATGCGTATTCTCCCCATCGTCTTATCATTGAGCTTACTCGGTTGGGTAAGTGCCTGCGCCCAATCCCAGGAAAAACGGGTGGCGCCTGCCAGTCACAAAGGCGCCGCCAAAGGGTTCCCCGCCGGTCAGCGGGTAGAAAAGACCGACGCCGAGTGGAAGCGCATGCTGCCGCCCGAGCAGTACGCAGTCACGCGCCGGGGTGGCACCGAACGGCCCGGCACCAGCAAGCTGCTGGGCATCAAAGAAAAAGGCGTTTACCAATGCGCCGACTGCTCGCTGCCCCTGTTTGCCTCCCAAACCAAGTTTGAGTCCGGGACCGGCTGGCCGAGCTTCTGGGCGCCGGTAGAAGAGCAAAACGTGGTGGTGGCCGGCGACAACAGCCTGGGCATGGCCCGCGACGAGGTGACCTGCGCCCGTTGCGACGCGCACCTGGGCCACGTGTTCGACGATGGCCCCCAACCGACCGGGTTGCGCTACTGCATGAACGGCGTGGCGCTCAAATTCAGTAGGGTACACTGATCGGTTATGATGATTATGATTTATTATGATCCTTGTTCGAATTCCTTCCAATCAGTCCCCATCATAATCATCATAACCGATCAGTGTACCTGCATGGAAAAACAAACCAAAGCCGTGGAAGGAAGTGAAAACTGAACCGCAAGGAACGCAAAGCCGTACGCGTTTCCCTTGCGGTCTTTGCGTCTTCTTGGCGCCCTTTGCGGTTCAGTCTTTTTTTTGCGGTCTTTGCGTGAACCTCGCCTTTGCGTGAAACCCTTTTCCCTTCCAGGTGGAAAAGCAAAACCCGGCAATTTCATCCTGCCGGGTTTCGTCACGTCAGGCTGCTACCGGGGTGAGTCTGGGGGCCGGCGGGAAGTCAATGGGAACCTGCGTGAGGTTGTGCAGGTAGTTCATGATGACCTTGTCGCCGATGGCCACCATCACGTCCACCAGCGATTCCTTGGTATAGCCGGCGGCGTAGAAAGCAGCCAGGTGCGCTTCCGCAATGCGGCCCTTGTGCAGCGTGATCTCGCGGGTGAGCTTCACCAGGGCGTCCAGCCTGGCGTGGAAGCCCGCCGATCCCTGGCGGATTTCCAGGATTTGCCCGTCGGTCAGGCCGTTCATCTTGCCCAGCGCCGTGTGGGCGGCCAGGCAGTATTCGCATTCGTTCACCTGGCTGACCACCAGGTTTACCACTTCTTTTTCCTTTTTGCTCAGCGACGTTTTGGCGTGCTGGAGCTGGAGGTAGTTGTTCAGCGCATTGCCCGAGTAGGCGATGGTGGCGTACAGGTTGGGCACGAAGCCCAGGGCGCCGTTCAGGTTGTCGAAAAGGGCCTGGTTCTGGGGGGATACGTCCTCCCGGGTGGGTACTGCAAAATGATTCATGGTTGTCAATTGTCTTGGGTGGATGAATGGTTGGTTTTGCAAAAGAAGCACCATTGGTAGTGTCCGTTTGTCGGATTGCCGACAATGCGCCATCCCTTTTTGCCCTTATTTGCCGTCCTGAGCCACTAAACCCGTTCCCAATGTTGGGACGCCTTGCTTGGATTACCCTCTTGGTGGCCGCCGTTTCACTGACGGCCCTGGTGACCCAGAAACCAGACCAATCCGCCCAGGCGGTCGTAGACCGGGCCATCACCCGGCACGGCGGACCCCTGTTCGACGGGGCACGCATCACGTTTGACTTCCGGCAGTACCACCTGAGGCTCGAACGGAAGGGCGGCACGTTTGACTACCGGCGCACGTACAAGGACTCCCTGGGAAACACGATCAGGGAGCAGATGACCAATGACGGTTTCATCCGGCGCATCAACGCCCGGCCGCAGCCCTTGTCGGCGCAGGAATACAAGCGGTACTATGAAGCGGTCAATGCGGTGGTGTACCTGTCGTTGCTGCCCTACCGCCTCAACGACGCCGGCGTGACCAAGCAATACCTGGGCAGCGTGCAGATCAAAGGCAAGCCCTACCACAAGGTGCAGGTATCCTTTGCCCGCGAGAACGGGGGGACTGACTTCCGGGACGTGTTTTACTATTGGTTCGACGCCCGGGAAAACACGATGGATTATTTTGCCTACAGTGCCGGCGGCAACCGTTTCCGGCAGGCCGTGAACCGGAGAGCCGTGAATGGCATCCTTTTCCAGGACTACCTCAACCATACCCACGCGGAGGGCGACACCACCGCCCTGGTCGACTTCGACCGGCTCTTCGACGCGGGCAAACTGGTGGTCCTCTCAAAGATTGAACACCGGAACGTCAGCGTAAAGCCGTTGCGGTAGGGGAACGGGGGGCGGGGGTCAACCAGTGTTTGTACACGTCATATACGATCGCCAACAAAACAACCCCGTATTCGGCAAAGACCCACCGTAAATCCTCGTGGTAAGGTACTTGCCCGTAGGCGGCGTAGCTCAGCACCACCATCCCCGACCAGACGATTGGGTACTTCCACGGCATAAACACGCCCAGCGCCACCAGGCTCGTCACGTACCAGGGATGCACAATGGTCGCCAGCCCAAAATACACGGTCAGGGCGGGCAGCATCAACCGGACCAGCGGTATCCCCCGTTTTTTGCCGAGCCATGCCAAACCCAGCACAGTCAGCAGGGTGGTTAGCCCCAATGCCGGCCCGAGGATGCTGATCACGTTGTACCCGTGTATCCGGTGGCCGGCCTCCCGCAGCACGTAGTACACGCTGGCGTTGAATTCGAAGGTTTGAAAGTACAAGTTCAGGCTCGCAAAGATGTTGAACAGCCCCGGCGCAAGAAAAGGCAGCCAGCACAGCCCGAAGAAGAAAGCCGTCCAGGCGCCCAGCCTCAGCGTCGTTTTCCACCCTTTTGTGGCCAGTACCAGCGGCAAAAACAGCAGCGGCAGCAGTTTTACCCCGGCCGACAAAGCCAGGAAAAGGGCCGCCCGGCGCAACCCGTTGCGGTGCAGGGCCGCCAGGAAGGCCAGCAGAAAGACGATCATCAGGGCTTCGAAGTGCACGTTGCCCGTCAGTTCCACGATCACCAGCGGGTTGAGGGCGTACAGCAGGACCCGGCCGGGAGGCAGGCCGTACGCGGCCAGCAGTTGCGTGAGCAGGCGGACCGAAAGCATTTCGGCGGCCAGGATGCACAGCCGCAGCACCACCACGCCGCCCAGCGGGGAAAACGAAGCGAAAGTCGCCGCCAGCCCAAACACGCTTTGCAGCACGGGCGGGTACACGGTGTAGTAATCCGGTGAATTCATCTCCCCGAACAGCAGGGCCGTCAGGGGATCGTGCTCCCCCCAGCCGCTTTGGAACAGTTGCCGGGGCGTGTAGCGGAACGGGTTGATGCCCGCCAGGCTCAGCTGCCCGTCCCAGAGAAAACGGTAAAAGTCGTCCGACAGGGCCGGCACGGCAAAGAGCAGGAGCAGCCGGAACAGCAGGGCCGCCCCCAGGAGCCACTCCAGACGGTATCCGTACCATTGCACCTGGTCATTGTACCATTGCACCAGGTACCAGAAAGCCGCGAAAAGCACCGCAAACGTCAGCACCAGGGGCCCGAAAGCGTTTCGGGGAATGAAATAGCCCAGGGCCACGTACCCCGCCGCCGAAACGGCCAGGCAGGCGACCAGCAGGAGCAGGTCGAATGTACCGGGGGCAGGCGGGGAGAGCAGGCGGATCATGGGCAGCACGACGAAAGGGCGGCAGGATGACGAGAGCCTACCGGTATTTGAAGATCGTGAACAAAATCTTGTAACCGGCCAGTACAGTACCCTTCACCGTGCCGCTGATCTTTGAATAGCCAATGCGGCGGCGGT
This sequence comes from uncultured Cytophagales bacterium, assembly GCA_902805615.1. Classification (GTDB taxonomy): domain Bacteria; phylum Bacteroidota; class Bacteroidia; order Cytophagales; family 172606-1; genus CADCTQ01. The sequence goes on along the minus strand of CADCTQ010000484.1, from coordinate 18,161 downwards.
ACCGTACGGGCACTTCACGGGTCTTGTGGCCCAGCTTGGCCGCTTTGAGTTGCATCTCCACCGTCCAGCCGTAGGTCGTGTCCTGCATGTCCATGGCAAGGAGGTGGGCGTACCGGACCGCCCGGAACGGCCCCAGGTCGGTGAACCTGACGCCGTACAGCCCCCGCAGCAAGCCCGTTGCCAGCCAGTTGCCGAACACCTGCGGCACGGTCATGGAACCTCTCTCCCGGTTGCCCAGGGCCCGGGAGCCGATCACCAGGTCCGCGGATTCTTCGAAGATGGGGCGCAACAGCAGGGACATTTCTTCGGGGTAGTCGGAGTGGTCCGCGTCCAGGAACACGACCACGTCGGGCGGAACGGGCATCTGCCGGCAGTAGGCAATGCCTCTCAGGCAGGCCGCTCCATAGCCCTGCCGCGGCTCGCCGAGCACCGTGGCGCCGGCCTGCCGGGCCACGGCGGAGGTCCGGTCCCGGGAGTTGTTGTCCACGACCACGACTTCGGCCACCAGGCCGGCCGGTATCTCCGACAGGACGTTGCCAATGCCGTGCTCCTCGTTGAACGCCGGGATGATGACCACGATTTTGGGCTGTTTCAAGGGGATGCCTGGTTCATTTGATGGACGCAAAGAAAGGGAGAAGGCTGAGCCCCGAATGTCGGGCAGAGGACAATTGGCCGGAAAAAGCAGCCCGTCCAACCATCCCGCCGTTTGGTGACGGGGCGTTTTGTCCGCCCACGGTTTCGTATGTGCTTAGCAGGTTATATGAGATGCGTCATTGCGAGGAGCAGGGTTGCCAAGCGGGTAGGGCGACGAAGCAATCTCCTTCGTATCCCCGCCAAACGCCGTTGCCGGTGGTGAGCGGTTCTTACACCAGACACTTCGGGGGCCGAGTCGTTGCCGGGCTTTGGCGGGGATACGGGTGAGATTGCTTCGTCATGCCAACCCTAAAGGCCAGCCCTGACTCCTCGCAATGACGCATCGCATATTACCCGCTCATCGCATACGCGGTTGAAACCGTGGGCTGACAACACCGCCGCGGGCAATCCCGGCAAGCACTCCTCTGCGGGTGGGGCCAACATGAAAGTAGCCGGAACAAGCCTTCGCGGGGAAGGTTATTCCGGCAACAGTGGTTAAAGGGGTGACCACGCTTCACCAGCGGATCACTGCTCACTCTGATGGCAGAAATCAGTGAACCTCTTTACAGGTTGGAAGGCACGAGCCGGGCGGCCGGCTGGGCAATCACCGGGCAATTGATGATCAGGTTGGTGGGCATGAGGTCGGCAACGAAGCCGTTGGGCAGGCCGTTGCTGCCCGAAAAGCTGGTCACGTACCCTTTTTCCACCAGGTCGGCCAGGTCGTCAAAGCCGGTAATGCGGCGGCGCTTGCCGGCGGCAATGGCCGCTTCCGTCCACATGCTTACGTGGGCGTCCCACATGGGCGAGTAGTTGTTGCCGAACTGCTTGCCGTTCTCAGGGTCGAGCGGAAAGATGTTGATCGGGTCGAGGTCGCCGTCGGCAATGGTGGAATTGAGCCCCTGGCGCTGGGGGTTGCCCACGCCCGTAATGCCGTTGGCAACCGGCGAAAAGGCGAGCAGCGCCGACTCATCGTACTCCGTGCTCAAGCCGAACGTGGGCAGGTTGCCCAGCCGGGGAGCGTACACGCCCAGTTCAATCGTGGCCGCCACCGGGTCGGAAGAGTCCGTCACCAGGTGAAAAAAGAACTGGTCGCCGCCCTGGAAGCCGTCCAGGATCTGCATGGTCACCGTACCGCGCCGGTAATTGATGTCAACGGCCCGGTCGTGGAGGCCCGTGCGGTTGGCCACGATCTGCGCGTTGATCACCGTACCGCTGGGCAGCACCACCAGCGAAGAGTACTCGGCGTCGCCTACCGCGCCGGGCTGGGCCAGGGAGGGCGGGAAGGTGGACGTAGTGCCCGCCCGTAGCCTTCTGACGGGGCTGAAATCCACGTCCCCCTTGAACCGGATCGTGCCCCTCTCGAACGTCACTTCCTGGCTGCCGTCGGTGTCGCGGCCGTAGATGAGCTTGGGGGCGTAGTTGACGCCCAGGATGCGGGCCACGTTGTAGCTGGCGGCTTCCGTCACGATGAAGTAGGTGGGCTCACCACTCGGGCCGATGCCCCGCAGCAGCGGCAGCGTGGCGGTCCGGGCTTTGAAATCAACGGCCAGCAGGTTGGGCAGAAAGACGTTTTGTTCGGGCGTAAAGCGGGTTCTGCGCCCGTTTGCCAGGCTTTCTTTGCTCACGCCGGTTGAACTGGCGAGTTCCGACAACAATGTTTCGGCTTCGGCCGCCGCGGCTTTTTCGTCCACGGACCGGCGGGATGTCGGCGCGGCCTGGTCCAGCGGCGTTTCTTCCTTGCAACTCGCCAGGGTGAAGCCGGCTACTGCCACCAGCAGCAGGGACCGGGAAAAGGATTGCAAAAGGGTAGGGGTCGAATCAAATTTCATAGGAAAGGGTTTAAGGTGGAATTAGGGAATGGGTATTGAGGTGTTGGGGATTAAGGGGTATCAGGGGCATCAGGTACTGAGGTGTTGGGGGAATAGGGTATTGGGGGCAATGTCCGATGCCTGATGTTCGATGTTCGGAGAAACCACCCCCGGCCCCTCCTTGCAAAAAGGAGGGGAGCCGTGCCCAGCGGCCTTGCTGACAACGAAAGAAGGCCATGACGTGCACTGCTTCTTGCCGTGCAGCCGTACCCGTCGGGTTCCCCTCCTTCCTTCAAGGCTACGATTAGGACACTTTTGTGAAATTGCGCGAAAAGTGGTCAGTGAGACACTGACCACGGCAGCAAGAGACACCGACAACGACACGAAACTACCTCGATAAAGATCCGCACGCCTCCGTCAGTGTCCGCCTCCGTCAGTGTCCGCCTCCGTCAGTGTCCGCCTCCGTCAGTGTCTCACTGACGGCTCGGGATAGCCTTTTATGACTCTTCTGCAAAAGTGTCCTAAGCGTAGCCTTCCTTCAAGGAGGGGACAGGGGTGGTTATCCTTTCTGGTTGGATTGGGAGTATTGATTTACAAGTACCTGCCTCCGCTCCCGGGGGCTGGTGGTCATCCTTTCACGTTGGATTGGATGTGACTGGATTCCTGGCGCAAGGTACCGGCCTGCCTACGCCCAAGCCTCCCGAAAGTATCTCAATTGCATAAAGCTATTCTGACGCCAGTACATGGATGGCCAGCCTCAGTGCGTTGTAAAGTAGATAAGTTGTTATTTGGAGTTGACCTCCTCATTTTGCGTTAGCCCCCCTCTCGCTGTCATTCCCGGGTATGTGCTTAGCGTTCCCTGGTGAGCCGGAGGGGCGGTGCTGTGGCGTATCACTATCGCCTGCCGGCGCGAAGGAGAACGGGCTGGCGCGAAGCTCTGCTTCGTGCCGACTATGGCTTCCGCCTCTGGCGGAACGAAGTTGTTTCCCGCGAGGTAAGTGTTTCTTCTGACATGGCAGGCAGGTGCATTGCCTCCATTGCCTCGCATAACACATAACAGATGCATTGCCTTCATTGCCTGCACACCGCCCTTGCTTCGTCCCGCAGGCGCAGGCAATGAAGGCAATGCATCTGTTATGTGTTGTGCGAGGAGAAACACTTGACAAGCCTTGTAAGACGGCCTCCGTTCCGCCAGAGGCGGAAAGCATAACCGGCACGAAGCAGAGCTTCGCGCCAGTTCGTTTTACTTCGCGCCAGCCGGTTCTTCTTCACGCCGGCAAGCCACAGTGATGCGGCCGGCTCGTGCCGCTGCGGCACATTAGGGAACGCTAAGCACATACATTCCCGGAGAATGACAGTACCGAAAGAGGTCGCCCAAATACATTAAGACTTTCTCAAAACGCTTACAGAAGCCGTCAGTGAGACACTGACGGCGGCTGGCGGCATTGCATAAGCGTGATTCCATGCCGTGGTCAGTGTCGCTGCTGCCGTGGTCAGTGTTTGCCGCGGTCAGTGTCTGGGTGCCCACTTCTGAGTAAGTCCTGATCCATAACCATGTACTCAGTACGGCAGGTGGGCGGGTTCGCGGAGGGTATAGAAAAAGACCAGGCCAAAACCAACCCCCAGCAGGGCGTGAAAGAGGAGCAGCGTAAAGTCGCCCAGGTAAAAAGCCGACCACACGCCCCCGGCGAAATACAGAATCAAGGCGCCTTCCAGCAGCCAGAGCCAGGAAAAAGCCCGGCGGCGGCCCATGCCCCGCCCTGTCGGGAAAAGCGGCATGGCGTTGAACTTAGGCGTCCGCACGAAAGGCGTTTTTCGTCTGCTGTATCCCTCCAGCACGGCCAGGGCGTTGTGCAGCGACAAGCCCATCGAAAAGGACAGGAACAGAGGGTACGTCCGCAGAAATGCCCGCAGCGCCTCCTTGCGGGAGCCCGCTTTGTAGAGGACCGGCACGAAGTAACAGAGGGCAAACACAACGAAGCTAAGAATGCACACCGAAGCCACCTGGAAATAGGGGGCGTAGGCCGGCACCCGGTTTTTGATCCACAGGGCCGGCACGCTCAGCAGGCTGCTCAGGAACACGAACACGAACAGGCCGCTGTTGAGCAAATGCGCCGTGGCGTGCCACTTCTGCCGCCACGGCAGGCGGGCCCCCAGTACGCGCCACAGGTGCTTGCGGGTATTCTGGGCGGCGCCCTTGGTCCAGCGGTACTGCTGCAACCGGTACGCCCGCAGGAAAGACGGCAGTTCGGCCGGGGAAACGACGCCCTCCAGGTAGGCGAATTGCCAGCCCTTCAGTTGGGCGCGGTAGCTCAGGTCCAGGTCTTCGGTCAGCGTGTCGGCCTGCCAGCCCCCGGCGTCCTCGATGCAGCTTTTGCGCCACACGCCGGCCGTGCCGTTGAAATTGAGGAAAAACCCGCCGGCAAAGCGGCCGGTCTGCTCCACCGTGAAGTGCGTATCGAGCCCGAACGCCTGCAACCGCGTGAGCAGGTTCTCGGCTTCGTTTACGTGCCCCCAGCGGGTCTGCACCATGCCCACCTTCGGGTTGCCCAACTGGGCCACCGTGGTGAGCAGAAAATCCGGGTCAGGGATGAAATCCGCGTCGAAAATGGCGATCAACGCTCCGCGTGCCGTCTTCAACCCTTCCCCCAACGCCCCCGCCTTGTAGCCCCGGCGGTCCGCCCGGCGCAGGTGCCGGATGGAGAGGTGCGAGAGTTCTTCTACTTTCTGGGCAATGATTTCGGTGGTCTCGTCCGTGGAGTCGTCGAGCACCTGGATCTCCAGCCGGTGGGCGGGGTAACGCAGGCGGGCCACCGCTTCCAGCAGCCGGGCCACCACGTACTTTTCGTTGTACACGGGCAGTTGCACCGTCACGAAGGGCAATGCATCGGTGAGGCGGGCTTTGGGCACGGGCCGGACGTGGCGCCGGCTCCGGACGTAGTGCACGATCAGGTGCGCCTGGCTGAAGCTGTAGATGAAAATAAATACCAGCGAAGCCACGTACCCGGCGAGTATCGGGCCGGGCAGGTGCAAAAAGAGCCACCGGGTGGGGGAATCTAATACGGAAATGAATTGGAGACCACGTATTTGATTGTATTCAACCATCTAATTATCAGATAAATATCCTCAGCTTCATCAGTTTGATCATGTTCATCTTGGTATAACATCGGTACCGGGGAATCGCTTCTTTCTAGTCATTCAACCGCACGGACGTACTGCCGATCAGGATGGGCGGCGCGTCGGTGCGGCCGGCCCCGGGGCCGTTTTCGAGTTTGAGCACGCCCCGCGGGCACACCGCCGAGCAGATGCCGCAGCCCACGCAGGAAGACCGCACGATGTTCTGCCCCCGCTGGGCGTACCACCGCACGTCAATGCCCATTTCGCAGTAGGTCGAGCAGTTGCCGCAGGAAATGCACTGACCGCCGTTGGTGGTGATGCGGAAGCGGGATTTGAAGCGCTGCACCAGGCCCAGGTACGCCGCCAGGGGACACCCGAAACGGCACCAGACCCGGCTGCCCATGAACGGGTAAAAGCCCGTGCCCACCACGCCCGCAAAGCCGGCCCCGATCACGAAGCCGTACGTTTTCTGCACGCCGCCCGTGAGCCCGCCCAGCAGCTGGTAGTCCGAGAAGTAATTGACCAGCGTGATCACGGTCATCAGCACGGCAAACACCAGCACGCCGTGCACCGTCCAGCGCTCCACCTTCCAGGCTTTGAGCGACTTGTCCGACAACTGCCGGTAGGGGTCGCCCAGCGTTTCGGCCAGCCCGCCGCAGCCGCACACCCAGGAGCAGTACCAGCGCTTGCCGTAGAAATACGTGATCACCGGCACGGCCACCACGATCAGCAAAATGCCCCACATGAGCATGAACAGGCCGAACGACCCCGACTGCACCAACTGGTCCAGGTTATAGCTGTAGAAGAAATCGTAGTCCAGCGGCCAGATGTTCTTGAAGTCGTACCAGGGCTGGTGGAGCAACACCAGGATTTCCGGGATGAGGAAGGCGAAGGCCGTCTGGAAGAACATCACCGACCCCGTGCGCAGCATCTGGTAGCGGCTGTGGCGGTACTTGAGGATCATGCGCACGCCCAGCACCAGGATGACCAGCGTGTAAAGTACTCCGTAGAGAAACCACTGGCTGGCCGGGTTGCCGCTCAGGGCCCGGCTGAGCGGGTCTGCCAGCACGACCCAGTTGGTGATGTACTCGGGAAACCAGTACAGCAGCACGTAGAACCCGATCAGGAACACCCCCAGCCCGATGCCCAGCCAGCCCCGCGCCGTGAGGGAGCGGAAGAAGATGCCGTTGTTGTGGATGCCGGCCGGTTGCCGGCCGTACCGCGACCCGGCGTACAGGAGTCCTCCCGCCACGGCCAGCCCGAAGATCAGCGAGAACCAGAGCCAGGGATTGCGGATGAGAATGCCGCTGCCCGCGTTTTTGGTCAGGGGGAAGGTATAGTCGTTGTAAATGACTTGGTCCCACTGTCCTTGGTCTTCCAAACGATCATTTACCCGGTTGATGGCCCCTTTTACGTCCCCGACAAAAGCGAAGTTCGACGGGTATTGCTTGCCCAGCAGGGGCCGCAGGGCGGGCTCCAGCCGGGCGTAGTGGGCCGTATCGGGAATGCTCTGGCGCACGACTTCGGGCGTAAGCCGGTAACTGCTCGTGCCGAAGGCCCACAGGAAGACCGCCAGCGCCGCCACAAATAAACCTAATCCAATTTTTTCGGGTGCCGCCATGGGGATCAATTAAAAATGGAAGATAGACTTGTTCGTGTTTGATAAGCAGTGAGTTATCAGAAGAACCACCCCCGGCCCCTCCTTGAAGAAAGGAGGGGAGCCGTACCTGTGCGCCGCGTTGACAGGAAAATCTGTGCGTAACGTGCATTTCTCCTTGCCATGCAGCAGATCGTTACGATTCCCCTCCTCCATCAAGGCTACGATTAGGACACTTTTGCAGAAGGGTCATAAAAGGCTATCCCGAGCCGTCAGTGAGACACTGACGGCGGCGGACACTGACGGCGGCGTGCGGATCTTTGTGGAGGTAGTCCCGTGCCGTTGTCAGTGTCTCTTGCTGCCGCGGTCAGTGTCTCACTGACCGCTTTTCGCGCTACTTCAAAAATGTGTCCTAATCGTAGCCTCCATCAAGGAGGGGAACTGTACTCACCGGCTGCGTGGTAAGGACAAATGCACGTCACGGCCTGCTTTCACGATCAGCGGGGCGCATGGGTACGGCTCCCCTCCTTTTTTCAAGGAGGGGCCGGGGGTGGTTCACCCAATACCCCAATCCCTCAATGCCCTAATACCCCAATACCTAACCCCGGAAGCCCGCAACCGAACCGGGAAGGGTGCAGTGCCTGCCGGAAAGACCTCGTGCCGGGCCGGGAAGGCCGTTGTTCCTGCCGGAAAGGCAGTAAACGGGGCCGGGAAATGAAAATGCGGCCCCGGGAAGCCCGCTGACCCGGTTGGAGGCCGCGGGAAAGGGCCGGGAAACTTACGCACCTGCCATAAAACCCCTTTGTCACCGGGAGAAAGCGGGCCGTACGCCTAATTTCGGGCATTGGTGCAATAAGGCCGTTTTTTGAAACCCCGGGACCGCATCAACGCGCAACGTTACTTTTAGGGAAGACCGGAGACGAATCCCGGGGCTCCGGTCTCAGGCTCCCAGCTTACGTCTTTTTTCTTATGAATACCAAACAGATCAACCAGTACGACATGTACCTGCGCGTGCAGAAGGCCCTCGATACCAACAAGGGCGTATGGACGGGCAACAGCCGGTTTACGGCCAACTACGAAGCGTTTGTGCGCAACCTCCAGGCCATCGAGACCCTCATTGCCCGGGCGGAGGCCGACAGCACGTCCATCTCGCGGCAGAAGAACGCCTGGCGGGAACAGTTGATCGACGGCACGACGCGGCTGGTGAAAAAAGTGCTCTCGTTTGCCGCCGATACGCAGAACAAGGCCCTGGCGGCCCAGATTGACCATTCCCGGAGCGAATTGCGCAACCTGCGCGAAAGCCTACTGCCGGGGATTTGCTACGCCGTGTGCGAGAAAGCCGCCGGCCACCTGCCGCAACTGGCCGAGTACGGCGTGACCGAAGCCGAAATTGCCGGGCTGCGGGGTCTGGCCGACCAGTTCAAGGCAATCATCCCCGAACCCAAGCTTGCCATCAGCACGGGCAAGCAGGTGACGGGCGCCCTGGCCGACGCCTTCCGGCAGAACAACGACCTGCTGCGCGAACAGCTCGACGGCAAGCTGGAACAGTTCAAGGAAGGCCAGCCCGCCTTCTACGCCGCCTACTTCGACGCCCGCAACGTGATTGACCGCGGCGGGAAGAAGGGCGAGGGAGACACCGAAGCGTAAAACGGCCTTCGTCGCGCACAACAATCATTGCTTTTCACGACGAAGTCACTTATAAGATGCCAGTGGCGGATTGCGAAACAGAAACAGGTAACCGCCCAAGCAGTAATCCTTTGCCGTTGAGCACATGAATACCCGGCCCATACCTTTTTGAATCTGTAGGATACTATTTGAATCTGTGACCTATTATATTAACGGCTACGCAAGTAGCAGAAACCCATCAAGAGATACGAACAAATGAACACCCTAGTATCCATCGTCGTCCCGCTGTTCAACCGGGTGAACCTGCTGGCCGAAACCATTGAGTCGGTGCAGGCACAAACCTACCCGCACTGGGAGTTGATCGTGGTGGACGACGGCTCCACGGACGGGTCGAACCTGGTGGCGCAAGCCTACGCCGACGGGGACAAGCGCATCAAGCTCCACTACCGGGAGCGGGAACCCAACGGGGCCCCCACCTGCCGCAACCTCGGCGTGGAAAAAAGCAGCGGCGCGTACGTGATCTTCCTGGATTCCGACGACCTGCTGGCGCCCTTCTGCCTGGAGCACCGCCTGGAGAAAGCGGCCCAGCACCCGGATGCGGATTTCCTGGTGTTCCCGATTGCCATCTTCAGCACCGTGCCCAACGAGGCGTACAAGCTCTGGAACCACCTCGACAAGCCCGGCAGCCCCGAAGACCTGGACCGCTGCCTGTCTACCGACACGCCCTGGCAAACCACCTGCCCCCTCTGGAAGCGGGAAACGCTGCGGCGGCTGGGTCCCTGGCTGGAAGGCGCCAAGTGCCGCCAGGACCTGGAGTTTCACGTCCGGGCGCTGAGCCTGGGCCTCTCCTACCGCAAATTTCCCGAGGTGTACGACTGTTTTTACCGGCGGTCCCCCAACGGCGGGGACCAGATCAGCAAGGTAGACTTTACCCGGCAGGACTACATCCTCTCCAAGAACGACGTGTTCGGCGTCATGCACGACCACCTGGCCCGCAACGGCAAGCTGAACGGCTTCCGGACGCAGATGCTGGCCTCGTACTACATCGAGAATGCGCTGGGAAGCTTCCTGTACCGGCAGAACATCCCGCTGGGGGCGTTCGTGCGGCCCCTGCGCCGCCTCCGGCTGCTTTCCTTTGCCGAAAAGGCCCGGTGCATCGGGTTCCTGTGGGTGCTCTACCGGTTGCACGCCACGCTGGGCGAACGCTACAGCATGTACCTGTACCACCTGTACCGGTTCCGGGTGTTGCCCGCCTTTTTCCGCCCCAACCGCTACGAAAGGGAAGTGCCCCTGACGGACGAGCACCGGGAAACGTACGCGCAGCGCCTCAAACAAAACAAAACGATGCAAATCCGCTGACCCGAAAGGTTTGGTTTTAAGCCCCCATTGACGCTAACAGTTCATGCCTACTTTTTTGAAAAGCCCGTCCGCAAAAAGCCGCGTTTTCCGCCGGGCGGTTGCCGCGAGCCTGCCCGTGTTGCTGCTCCTGGCGGCGCTGGCGGCGTGCCGCCAAGACCGGGAAACCGATCCCACCTTCTGCGTGCTCTCGTCCGTGCGGGGGTTCCAGGGCGACGTGCTCGAACGCTTTGCCTTCAACCCGGCCGGCCAGTTGACCGGGTACACGCTCGACGGGCTGCGGTACCAGCTCCGCTACGACGGGGCGGGCCAACTCACGGGCGTGCGGGAGTCGGGCGCGGACGCCGAAGGGGTGGCCTTCGAACGGGAGATCACGCTGCACTACGCGGGTGACGGGAAAACCGTGGTGGTCCGCAAGCAGGATGAATCGGCACCGGGGCCGCACGAATACACGGCCGAACTGGGCGAAAAGGGGCAGTTGCTCCGGTACACCGGCAACGAGAACGGCCGCAAGGTCTCCCGGCGCTACGAATACGACGAGGCGGGCAACGTGGTGCGGAGTTTCTCGGCGCAGGACGCGGCCGAGCACCTGGATTTTGAGCAGGCGCAGTTTGACGGCAAGCCTTCCCCCTACTACGGCCCCGGGAGCCTGCGCACGTTCATGCAACTCGTGTTCGGCAAGGCCATCAGCGCCCAGAATCCCCTCGTCACCCGGCACTACGACGGGGCGGGGGCACTCGACTGGACCCGCACGGACCGCAACACCTACGGCGACCGCGGGTTGCTGGAGCGCCAGCAGGGCAACGTTGCCGGTTTCGACTACGCCCTGGAGTACGTATACACCTGCCGCTGAGCCGGCCGCAACCGGTCCGTACCGGTGCGGTGCATCACCGGCCCGAATCTTTTCACCAATTCTCGCTTTGCTTCAATGCCGGTTTCTCTTTTACGCTCTCTTTCAGGATTATGGCTCATTGCGCTGACGCACTTTGTGCACGCGCAGCAGCAGTACGTAGACGGGTACCTGGTGAAAGCACCGGCGGATACGATCCGGGGCCTGTTGCTGGATGAGGACTGGAAGAAAAGTCCGAAAGCGATTTATTACAAAAGCAGCGCTGATGCAGCGCCCCGCCGGGTGCCGGTGAGCGAAGCAACGGCTTTTCACTTGAATCCCACCAACGAACACTTTACGGCCCGGCCGGTCACGTACCAGTTGTACCGCCGGGAAGTATACGCCGGCGAGTCGCCCTTTTTCAGCACGGTCCAGGACACGGTGTTTCTTCAGCAACTGATCCAGGGCGGGGGCGTCACGTTGTACTCACTCATGGACGTGCGGGAAGACCAACGCTTTTTCTTCGGGAATGGCGAAGTGTTTACCGAGTTGATTTGTTACACCTACCACCGGCTGAAAGACCAGCGGCGTTACACGGAGGAAGTAGCGGGGTACAAGGGGCAGTTGCCCTTCTTCCTGAAGGGTTGTAAAACGCTTTCCTTCAAAACCCTTTCGTACACCCAGGCGAGTATTACCCAGCACGTGGCGGCGTACCTGAATTGCGCGCACGGCGACAGCATCCGCGTTACGCCGGCCAAGAAAGCCGCCGTGGACGCCAGCATCGCCGGGGGGATGATCATCTTTCCGCGTTCGACCGTTCCGATGGCCCTGTCCGGCTACCAGCCGCCGAGGCTGCCCCGTCAGTTGGCTCCCCTGGCGCTGGTGGGCGTGCGGCTGCGGCTGCCCAGGAGCCTGAACCGGGTGTTTTTCCTGGCCGAAGCCGGCCCGGTCGTGAACCTTCCCGAAGAAACCTTCAGAAGCGGAATGCTCTTCATCGTTTCCGGGGGCAGCTACCTGGGGAAGCGGAGCATTCAGCCCTACGTGCAGGCCGGAATGGCGTTTGCGGGCCGCCTGGGTCCTGGCGGCAACTACAGCGGCGGGCTGGTGCTGGGCGGGGGGCTGAGCTACAAGAAAAAGATTCACCTGGAAGTCCGGAATGGCCTTTTATGCCTGGTCCGCGTTGCGATCTGACCCGGCACCCCGCGGGGGCGTTCGTTTTTACCGGGTCGGGCATACGCAACCCAGACCAACCCGACCCTGCATTGCGCCGCGGCGCGTCATTTTTCAAATTCAGACGAACATCGTCCCTATGACCATCAAATTCTTCAAGAAAGCTCCCGTGTCCGTAGCCCAGCATTCGGGCCTGTACGTCAAGAAAGAGTTGCACGAATCCCTGTGGCAGCACGACCAGATGATGCTGGTGGAGATGGCTGCGCAGGTGCTCGAACTCGAGCAGGCCGACGAAGACGAGCCCGAGCCCGGCCAGGAACGCGAAGTGCGCCTCACCTACCTGGACGACGTGATCCTGTTCGACTTCCGCGTGTCCGACGACGCCACCACCGTGCTGTGGAAGCTCGAACTGAGCAAGCAGCCGTGTTCGCTGATGGACGTGTAGTTTCGATGTTCGATGCTCGATGCTGGGGCAACGGGTATTGTCAGTGCCCCCTTCGAACATCGGGCATCGAACATCGAACATCGTTTTTCCTACTTCGCTCCGGCTTTCGCTTTCTGGCCTACGCCGGTGAGCTGGCGGATGAGGGCTACCTCGTCGGCCCGGTAGGGTTTGCCGCTGGGGCGGAAGATGTCGTGGAACCACACGGCCGGTTCACTCGCGTAGGGCTTTTTCCAGGAGTCCCAGGGGTAGATCGTGTTGGATTTGCCGGCCACGAAGCCCCAGTTGTAGGCCGCCACGTTGTACTTTTTGGCCACCGGCATGATGCCCTTGAACGTGCTGTTGTTGCCCCGGGCCATGTACTCGGTGCAGAGCAGCGGCCGGTTGTAGGCTTGCAGCCATTTGACCCGCTTTTCGAACTCCTGCGGGCCGTCGTAGCTGTGGAACGAGATCACGTCCGACTCGGCCACCTGGATCTGCTCGATGGGCGTGAGCTTCTCAGTGCTTGACCAATCCCCCTTCCAGATGCCGCAGGTAAGCGGTTGCGCCGGGTTTTCGGACCGGGCCCAGGCGAACACCTGCGGCAGCAGCCCCCGCACCAGTTCCAGTTTGTTTTTCAGTTCCCGGCTTCCGTAGCTCGACTCGTTGGTGTTGTCGGGTTCGTTCCACACGTCCCAGGCCAGGATGCGGGTATCGTCGCGGTAGTGCCCCACCACCCCTTTCACGTACGATTCGAGCAGCGGGTACTTGGAGGAGTCGGCCAGGATGGCCGCCCCGGGTCCCTGCACCCAGCCCGAATTGTGGAGGCCCGGCTTGGGGTCGCGCTGCCGGCCCGGTTGCGGGTGCGGGTCCCACACCGAATCGAAGAGCACCAGCATGGGCCGGATGTCGTGCTTCTGGCAGAGGGTGAGGAACGTTTCGAGGCGTTTGAGGAACCCTTCCGGGTCCTGCACCCAGAGCTTGTCGTGGAGAAACACCCGCATCGTGTTGAAACCCAGGCCCCGGGCCCAGCCCAGTTCCTTGTCGATGGTGGACGGGTCGAAGGTTTCGGCCTGCCACATTTCCAGTTGGTTGATGGCGTTGTAGGGGGCGTAGTTGCTGCCCGCCAGCCAGGGTTGCCGGGCGTACCAGGCGTTGGCTTCCGCGGGCGTCCAGACGGGCCGTTGGGCAAAAAGGGCCGGGGCGAAGGCGCACAGCAGGAAAAGGCAGAGAAAAGGGGTAAATCGGTTCATGGGGAGAAGCGTGTAAGAAACAGGCCGAAAACTAGGAGAATTAGACTGAATTACCGTTATTGAATAAAATTTTTTACCGATCTGCTTGACAAGGCCGGAATAAAATTTATATTTGCACTATTGCCATATTATATAGAATAAGTTCAATATTGGCTAATATTAGTGTGCGTACGACGGGGCAATGGCTGGCTGGGTACGGTGAGAGTCACCGGAACGGCACCAACAAGTTGATCCATGGGTATGCGAACCGCTGATCCTGTTCAGCCTGATTGGTCTGCTTTGGTCAATTCCGGTAAATAACTTACAGAAATTGTTTCCGGATTCAATTTCTTTTTTTGTAAATTGGGGCACACTATTTCTGGCATTGGCATTAGTGTTTTACCTTCGGCTTTCGGCCGCCATGTTCCTGGGAATGCTGGTGATTGCGGCGCTGATGGCAGGAGGAGTTTACCTGATCCAGCGGCACGTTTCGCTGCCCTTGTGGGCCGTTTCCCTCGCCGCTTTTGCGGGGGCCTGGGTGGGTCAGTTCGTCGGGCACAAGATTGAGGGCAAGAAGCCTTCCTTCCTGAAAGACGTGCAGTTTCTGCTCATCGGCCCGGCCTGGTTGCTGAGTTTTGTGTTTAAGAAATTGGGAATCACTTACTAGCCGATCAGTAAGTCCAAGATATAGTGGCGGGTACCTTCCTTCGGGAAACACCACTTGCAACCTGCCACAATGAGTTTATCATAGTTTTGTATGGTTTGATTAGCTGAAAAAGGGGGTAGTGTTTCGCTACCCTTTTTTTATTTTGCCCGTATATGTCCCCGGGCATTGCGAGAATTGCAAAAAAATATTTGTATGGATTGAATTATTTTCAGTTCATTTGCATTCTCACTACGAACATTCATAAACCTACGAACATTCAAAAACGCACGTACGGAGTTGATCAAGCACTTCTTCCATACCACCCCTACTCAGATGCGATCCAGGTCCTCCCGGACCTGATGAATGTACGTTTGCCTACGTGGCAAATTCCCCCCGACTTTACCCTTTATTATTGCAGTGCCTGCTCCTTCGTCCTCCGGGACCCGTGGGCGGCCGTGCGTTAATGAACCCGCGAAAATCGGACCCCGAGTATCGCCAGCCATACAAACATCGTTTCACCCTTTTTCTTATGACGTAACTGAGAATGTCCCAATACATCGTACAGACGGCCCGGTATGAACATCTGCAACTTGCCGATGAAATCTGCCGGCACATGGAAGAAAGTGCCAAAGCCCGGGGTACCGGCATCGCCAAGCGTTCACCCGATTACATCAAACAGAAGATGGTGGAGGGGAAGGCGGTGGTGGCGACCACGGCGGACGGCAAATTCGTTGGCTTCTGTTACATCGAGTCGTGGGGGCACGGCAAATTCGTGGCCAACTCGGGCCTGATCGTGCACCCCGACCACCGCAAGAGCGGCATTGCCAAGGAGATCAAGCAGAAAATATTCGACCTGACCCGCAAGAAGTACCCGGCGGCGAAGATTTTCGGCATCACCACCAGCCTGGCCGTCATGCGCATCAACTCGGCCCTGGGGTACAAGCCCGTGACGTTCTCCGAGCTTACCGACGACGACAACTTCTGGAAGGGTTGCGCCTCCTGCACCAACTACGACGTGCTCACGCGCACCAACCGCAAGATGTGCCTCTGCACGGGCATGCTCTACGACCCCGTCGAAGAGGAGAAACCCAACAAGAAGAAGCCCTGGGACGTGGCCAAACAGTCGAAGCTGTACGAACGCTGGCTGCGCTTCAAGAACCACGTGCTCTTCAAGAAGGATAAGCCGGCCGACGAAGGGGACGCCGGCCAGCCCAAGGAAAAGGAAAGCGAGAAGGTGCTGGTGTACTCCATCCTGGCCGTAGCCCTGGGCTGCGCCATTTACCTGGCCGCGTAACGATTCCTGCCACCGGAACGTCATTTCACGAAGCAGGTGCCCGTGAACGACCTTTCCGGTGGCAATTTTATTGACCTCTCAACCTCACTTACCCCTCCCTTACCCAATGAAATCAAAAGTAGTGCTGGCCTTCAGCGGTGGACTCGACACTTCGTACTGCGTCAAATACCTGTCCGAGGACCGCGGCCTGGAGGTGCATTCGGTGCTGGTGGATACCGGCGGCTTTTCGGCCGAGGAAGTCCGGGCCATTGAGCAGCGGGCCTGGTCGCTGGGCGTGGCCAACCACGTGACCGTGGACGTGACCGACAAATTCTACCGCGAGTGCATCAAGTACCTGGTGTTCGGCAACATCCTCAAAAACAACACCTACCCCCTTTCCGTCAGCGCCGAACGCATGTTCCAGGCCATTGCCGTGGCCGACTACACCCGCCAGACCGGCGCGGAGTACGTGGCCCACGGCAGCACCGGGGCCGGCAACGACCAGGTGCGCTTCGACGTGGCCTTCAACATCCTCATTCCGGGGGTCAAAATCCTTACGCCGATCCGCGACAACAAGCTTTCGCGGGAAGACGAGATCAACTACCTGCGGGCCAGGGGCGTGCCCGGCGAATGGCACAAGGCCGCCTACTCCATCAACAAGGGCATCTGGGGCACCTCGGTGGGGGGCCGCGAAACGCTGACGTCGCACGGCTACCTGCCCGAAAGCGCCTTCCCCACCCAGCTTTCGAAGGAAAACCCCGAAACGGTGCACCTGCACTTCGAGGCGGGCGAACTGAAGGGCCTCAACGACCAGCGGTTCGAGAACCCCGTGGACGCCATCAAACTGCTCACGCAAATCGCCGCGCCGTACGCCATTGGCCGCGACATCCACGTGGGCGACACCATCATCGGCATCAAGGGCCGGGTGGGCTTCGAGGCCGCCGCCCCGCTGGTGATCCTGAAGGCGCACCACGCCCTGGAAAAACACGTGCTGACCAAGTGGCAGCAGTACTGGAAGGAACAACTGGCCAACTGGTACGGCATGCTCCTGCACGAAGGGCAGTTCCTGGACCCGGCCATGCGCAACATCGAGGCTTTCCTGGCCGACACCCAGGGCCACGTAACCGGCACCGTGCACGTGCAGCTGGCGCCGTACCGCTTCTACGTGCTGGGCATCGAGTCGTCGTACGACCTGATGTCGGCCAAGTTTGGCTCCTACGGCGAGATGAACAACGCCTGGACGGGCGACGACGTACGCGGCTTCTCCAAAATTCTGTCTAACCAAACGATGATCTACGGCAAAGTAAACGAAGCCAATGAACAGTAAAATCCGGATCGGCATTTTCGGGGCGGCGGGCTACGCGGGCGGTGAACTGCTGCGCATCCTGCTCCGCCACCCGCACGCGGCGGTGAACTTTGCGCACAGCAAGAGCCAGGCCGGCAAGCCCCTCTACGCGGCGCACCCCGACCTGATGGGCGACTCGGCCATGTCCTTTACCGGCGACGTACCCTTCATCAAAGGCGGCCCGGCCGGCAATCTCGACGTGATCTTCCTGTGCATGGGTCACGGCGAGTCGCGGACGTTCCTGGCCGAAAACCAGTTCGAGGGTGTAAAGGTCGTCGACCTCAGCCAGGACTTCCGGGACGGGAGCGACGGATTCGTGTACGGCCTGCCGGAGTTACAGCGGGAAAGAATCGGGCAGGCAGATTACGTAGCCAACCCGGGCTGCTTTGCTACGGCCATCGAACTGGCCCTGTTGCCGCTGGCAAAAGCCGGCCGGCTGCAAGCCGACGTGCACGTAAGCGCCGTAACGGGTTCCACGGGGGCCGGGCAGAGCCTTTCGGCCACCACGCACTTCAGCTGGCGGAGCGGCAACATTTCGGTGTACAAAGCCTTCACGCACCAGCACCTGAAGGAAATCAAGGGTAGCCTGAGGACGTTGCAGCCCGGTTTTGCCGCCAACGTCCGGTTCATCCCGTACCGGGGCAACTTCACGCGGGGCATCCTGGCCTCGTGCTACACCACGTGCGATTTGCCGCTCGAAGAAGTACAGGGGTTGTACACCCGGTACTACGCCGCTCACCCGTTTACGCACGTGAGCCCCGTGGAGGTGGACATCAAGCAGGTGCTCAGCACCAACAAGTGCCTCCTGCATCTGGAAAAGCACGACGACCAGTTGCTGGTCACCAGCGTGATCGACAACCTGACCAAGGGCGCCTCGGGGCAGGCCGTGCAGAACATGAACCTGCTGTTTGGCCTCGACGAAGAAACCGGGCTGAAACTGAAGTCAGTTGGTTTTTAACCGGCTCACGGGGAAAAGCCGTACATTGAAGTAACATGCTTTCCTAATCCAATTGCTATGATACCAGAAGAAACCGCTCAGAAGCAATTATCTGAATACGAAATCGAACGCGGGAAGCCCATGCCAAGCCTGAACCACGGAATCATTCAG
>CADCTQ010000483.1 GCA_902805615.1 uncultured Cytophagales bacterium | reverse complement strand
GGGTTTAAGTCCGGAGGTTGCGTTTCTTCCGCCATAATCAATTGTTGTTTTACTGTGAAAGTGTGCATTCCCATCGGGCCTTTAGGCCTTCTGCACCGGCAGGCGTTTCAAGCCAAAGCCGTTGCTTTTCAAGTTGCAGAACCGGCCGCTACCGGGTACTGGAACCCCTGGTTTACTATGAATTTTCGTTTCTCCCAATGGCTGGGTGAAAAGTAAAGGTAAAGCCTTAGGCTACCAGGCGCATAACGATATTCAAAGTGAAGCTTAAGAGATTCAAAGAATTGGGTATCCGGGCCGGAGTTTAACTTTTCGGCAAACCCATTCTTCCCCGACAAAGCGCATCGGCCCGCCCGGTGGATAGAGGTATTCGGTTGATGCAATTGTTTTTATTCCCTGGCAAAATGCAAATGTGCATGAAAAGCGCCAACAACCCATCAGCGTGAGTGGCGAAAGCTCGCGCGCACCTCCTCGACGAACAGCTCCGGCTGCTCCCAGGCAGCAAAATGCCCGCCTTTCGGCAGCTCGTTGTAGTGGACAAGGGTCGGGTAGCGTTCCTGCACCCAGCGCCGGCTGGTCTGGTGGATGTCGCCCGGGAATTGGCTGAAGCCGACCGGCACCTTGATCTCATGCTCCTTGAAGGAGCGCGAGCTCTGCCAATAGATGCGGGCGGAGGAGGCTGCAGTCGCCGTCAGCCAGTAGAGCGTGATGTTGTCCAGCATCTGGTCACGGCTCAGCAGGTGTTCCGGATCGCCGTCATGGTCGGTCCATTGCTCGTACTTCTCGTAGAACCACGCCGCTTGTCCCACCGGCGAATCGGTGAGCGCGTAGCCAATGGTCTGTGGGCTCTGGACCTGTTCGGTTCGGTAGCCCGACTCATTATCCACGAAGGCCTGCAGTCGCAGCAATGCCCGCTCCTCCTGTGCATCCCTGGCCTCCATGGTGTCGAAGATAGGGAACATGTTGAAATGGACCGCTTGAACCGTGGGCGCGCCGATCGCACCCAGCACGTTGGCAACAGCAAAGCCCCAATCGCCGCCCTGCGCGACGAAGCGGTCGTAGCCGAGCCGGCGCATCAACTCGACCCAGGCCTGCGCAATCCGCTCAGGGGTCCAGCCGGGCTCTGCTGGCTTCCCGGACAAGCCAAAGCCGGGCAGCGTGGGCAGCACGACATGGAAGGCATCCTTCGGATCGCCGCCGTGTGCGCGCGGGTCGGCGAGCAGCGGCGCGGCCTTTAGGAACTCGAACACCGAGCCCGGCCAGCCATGCGTCAACACCAAGGGCACCGCGTCGGGCTCGGGCGAACGCAGGTGGAGGAAATGAATGTCAAGTCCGTCAATGTGCGTCGTCGACGGATTGAACGCATTCAGCCGCGCCTCGGCCCCGCGCCAGTCATAGCTTTCCCGCCAATAGTCGCACAGCGCCTGCATCCTCGCCAACGGCGCGCCCTGACTCCAATCTTGCACCGTTTCGCGCTCGGGCCAGCGCGTGCGTAACAGCCGCTCGCGCAGATCGTCTAGCGCGGCGTCGGAGAAGGCAAAGGGATGCGATTGGATGGCATCAGTCATGAAAATACTCATATCAGTAGGGTGTAAAAGTGAGATGTAGGGTAAAAATTCCGGCATTGCAGCGGGCGACCGGCGACGAGAAAGAGCCCCGGACACGCCCACCCGACGCTTGAGGAGCAGCTTACT
>CADCTQ010000482.1 GCA_902805615.1 uncultured Cytophagales bacterium | reverse complement strand
AACTGCTGAACAGCGCCTTTTTGCGTTCTACCTCCACCACCAGCACCTTGTGGTAGCGGGTGGCGTGGTCGCGGTCGGCGTAGGTGTTCATGAGGCCCGTCGCTTCGGGGCTCAGCGCCTCGGCCACCAATGCGGGAATGTCCCCGCCTTCCCGCAGGATGTGGGCCCAGTGCCAAAGCTGTTGCTTGTGTTCGGCGGCGGCGCGGCCCGCGGCTTCTTCCAGGAGTTGGGCGCCGATCTTGAGTTCCACCGTTACGTTCTGGCCGGCGTCGAATTTCTTTTGCAGGCCCTTCTGCCAGGTGGTGAAGTGGTCTACCCAACCCAGCACCGTGTATTCAAATTTGCCGGTGGTTTCCGGCGTGAAGGAGGTTTCCCAGTGGTCGTTGCCCAGGAAAGTCATCGGCATCTCGGACCATTTTTCGGCGTTGAGCGGCCGGCAGAGGAGCAGCGCTTTCACTTCGTCGTGCCCGTCGCCGAACACGTCGGCGCTGATGGTTAACTTCTCGCCGATGCTCCGTTTGACGGGAAAACGGCCGCTGCCGATTTGCGGACTGATATGTTCAATGACGACTCTTTTTTTTCCTTCCAGTTCTTTCATGTAGACTAACGAGGGTTGGTGGTGGTAAGCACGTCCGGAATGTGAGAATCCGGGCGCCTAAAATAAGTACATAAATTGGCATCGTCAACGGGACGCACCGCATTTCCCGGCCGGTTGCCTCAACCGGGACATGCCCTGCCTTTGAAACAGGGCGTATTTGCCCCTATTCCCCAAGGTTACAGGCCATTTAGAAATGTTATATGCCTTTTAAAACTAAGGAGTTCTACTCCATTTATTTGCATAAGGTTCATCGTTTGCGGCCTTTATTCGTAATTCGCTCGATATTTTTGGTCCGGATCCACTCCAGGTATTTCTGCAACCGTTCGGCTTTCCGCAGGCGCTCCACCGAATGGAATTGTCCTTTCAACTCCTTGTTGGTGAACAGGGAATGCAGCGTGACGTGGCAGGGTTGGCACAGGGGTACCCGCGGACCGTACCGGCCGCCTTCCTGTTTGGGCACGAGGTGATGCAGGGTCACGTAGCTCACCCGGCGTCCGCACAGGGCGCAGGTGTGGGGGCCGTCGGGGGGAGGAGTGTTCATGCCCATGTCTGGTTGGAAACCCGGAGCACGCAAAAGGCCCGCGCCCCGGTACGTCTACGGGCTGTATACGGAGCCCCGGCCGTTTGGGTAAGGACCGGCCGGCCCCGGTTGGCACCATTTGTGCTACTCACCTGTCACGTGTAGCCGGCGGGGCGGCGCCGACCGTTGCCGGCTTGACGAAGCGGGCGAAAGTCCCTCCCCGGGGGCAGCAGAATGCCCGTCCCAAGGTCCGCCGGCGGCTTTTTGCGGCCGGAACGGGGGCCGGAAAAGGGATCGGAACGGGGGATGGCCGAAAGAAATATTTGATATTTCTGACCCGGGCTTTTGTATTGCCGGGGATAATTGGCTTACTTCGTGGGGGTAAAAGGTGCGTTAATCGAAAAGATCATACATGCAGCGGACACCCTTCGTAGATTGGCGTTAAATACGAACACAAGCTAGACAAACAACAGGATGAAACAATCAATCAGCAGCAAAATTGCCACGGATTACGTACGGGACCAGGCGTTGTACGCAGAAGCACAGGAGAGGCTCGCCTCTTACACCGACATCACTGTTGTAGGCTTGCAGAAAGGTGCGTTTTACGTAAAATCACTGGCCAGTCTTTCCGTCTGCAACCAGCTGCTCATCAATAACGCGCAACTCAAAGAAATCAACTACCACAAAATCAAGATGCTGCATTCCCGCATCAGCGAAGTGGCCACCCGCATCGAAAACTTCAAGGCGCTGCTGCGCCTGGTCGCCAATAAATCCGAATCCGGGAACGAGTAGTTCTTCCGGGTCACCTATTCATTCAAAACACGAAAGCCGGCAGGGTGGTGACACCTCGCCGGCTTTCGTGTTTTCTTTCGAGTTTCAGAGGATGCGTGATTGGTAGGAAGAACCACCCCCGGCCCCTCCTTGCAAAAAGGAGGGAAGCCGTACCTTGCGGCCGGGCTGACGGGTAAAGGGTACGTAACGACACGCGCTCAATATCAGTAGGATAGGGTTTTAACCCTATCCTCTCTCCCCGTTTATCCTTCCAGGGCCTTTACGCCCGGCAGTTCCTTGCCTTCCATGTATTCGAGCAGGGCGCCGCCGCCGGTGGATACGTACGACACCTGTTCGCCGAAGCCCAGGTTGTTGATGGCCGCCGCCGAATCGCCGCCGCCGATGAGTGAGAAGCCGCCTTTTTCGGTGGCCTTCACCACGGCCTCGGCCACCCGGATGGTGCCCTTGGCGAAGTTGGGGAATTCAAACACGCCCATCGGGCCGTTCCACAGGATGGTCTTTGAGTTTTCAATCGTGCGGGCGAACGTTTCGCGGGCCTGCGGACCAATGTCGAGGCCCATCCACCCGTCGGGAATGTTCTGGTTGTCCACCTCCTTGCTGGCCGCGTCGTTCTTGAAGCCGTCGGCGGCCACCGAGTCGGCCGGCAAAATCAAGTTTACGCCCTTGGTCTTGGCCTTGCCGATCAGTTCCCGGGCCAGGTCCACCTTGTCGGCTTCCAGCAGCGAGTTGCCGATGTTGGCGCCCAGGGCTTTGTAGAAGGTGTACGACATGCCCCCGCCGATGATGAGGTTGTCCACCCGGTCGAGCAGCCGTTCAATGATGAGGATCTTGTCGGAAATCTTGGCGCCGCCCATGATGGCCGTAAAGGGCCGTTCGGCGTTTTCGAGCACCTTGCGGGCATTGTCGAGTTCGGCCTGCATCACGTAGCCGCACACCTTGTCGGTAAAGTACTGCGCAATCACCGCCGTGGAGGCGTGGGCCCGGTGCGCCGTGCCGAAGGCATCGTTCACGTACACGTCGCCGAGGGCGGCCAGCTTCTGGGCAAACGCCGGGTCGCCCTTTTCTTCTTCCTTGTAAAAACGCAGGTTTTCGAGCAGCAGGATGTCGCCGGGCTTGAGGGCCGCGGCCTTGTTGCGGGCGTCTTCGCCGATGCAGTCGTCGGCAAATTTTACCTCCTTCTTGAACGTGTCGTCCAGGTATTTCACCAGGTGCTTGAGGGAAAATTCTTCCGAAGGGCCGCTCTTGGGGCGGCCCAGGTGCGACATGAGAATTACCGACCCGCCATCCTTGAGGATTTTGTGGATGGTGGGAATGGTGGCCTGGAGGCGGGTATCGTCCGTCACCTGGAAGTTGTTGTCCAGGGGTACGTTGTAATCCACCCGGATCAGGGCTTTTTTACCGGCAAAGTTGTACTGGTCAATTGTTTTCATGGGTCTCTGGGGAAGGATGCCGAAAATGGGCTTGTTGCGTGCTACGTCCGGTGCAAAATAAGGTTTCCCCCGCAACGCGGCAAATCGGCCCGTTCCGTCTCCTCCCATCCTCATCCGGCGGTGGGCCGTGGCCGCTTCCACCCGTGGGCCGTGGGCTACCGGGCGGCGGCCCGGCGAATCCGGTCGTTGATGGCCCGGCCGAGTTCCCGTTCGGGCAGCAGTTCGGCGTAAATGGCTGCCACGGCCAGGCCGTCGAGGTACCGCAGGCCGGCAAAGAGCCGCTGGGCCGCCTCCGTGGCGCTGCCCGCCGCCGACAGCACGAACTGGTTCCCGGCCGGTACGTCCGGGGAAAGGTCCTTGAAAGAAAGCACGCCTACCGCCTCCGGGCCGTACCGGTCCACCAGCCCGTCGAGGCCGTCCGTGTACACCGGCTTGAGCGGGGCGTAGTGGCTTTTGAGCATTCCCGGCGCCTTGGGGTTGGAAGAGGAGTGGGCCATCACCCGCACCGGGCCCACGATGTGTTCGATGGCTTCCACGGGGATGCCCCCGAGCCGGTACACCACCAGCTCCGGGCCTTCGAAGCCCACAATGGTGCTTTCGATGCCCACCTGGCAGGGGCCGCCGTCGAGGATGTAGGGGATTTTGTCGCCGAGCTGGGCCTGCACGTGCTCCGCCTGCGTGGGACTCACGTACCCGAACGGGTTGGCGCTGGGGGCGGCCAGCGGGAAGTCGAGTGCGTCGAGCAGCCGGAGGGTGAGGGGGTGGTTGGGAATGCGCACGGCCACGGTGTCGAGGCCCGCGGTGACCAGGTCGGGCACGAGGCTGGCTTTTTTGAGCAGCAGGGTCAGCGGTCCCGGCCAGCAGGCGTCGGCCAGCCGGCGGGCAGCGGGCGGCATCTCCGTCACGAACTGCGCAATCTTCTCGAGGCTGTTGCTGTGTACGATCAGCGGGTCGAAGGTGGGCCGGTTTTTCACTTCGAAAATGCGGGCCACGGCCGCCGGCGAGAGGGCGTTGCCGGCCAGGCCGTATACGGTTTCGGTCGGAATGCCGACCACCTGGCCCGCTTCGAGCCACTTTTTTGCTTCACCCGTATCGGTACCGATCACTGCGGTTTTCATGTTAAGAGTAACCTTTTCCGAAGGTTGGTTGTTCGGGATTGCCCCGGCTGGATTTGGTACGGGACCCGTTTGGTTTCACGGCGTGCCGGACGGTCCGCCCAGCAGGACTTGCTTCTTTTGTACGATGATGCGGGCCACCCGTTTGCACTTTTCAAAATCGCCCTTCGCCCCGAGGGTTTCGGTTTCAATGGACCGGAGCCGGCCGGCAATTTGTTCCGCCGTCGCGTTGCCCACGGCTAAGTTGAACAGTTCGGGAACGTACGACTGGTATTGGTCCCCGGCCGCACCGCCGTTTGCGCCGAGCGGGTCCCATTCGTAGCAGAGCAGGTCTTCAATGAATTCAAACAATATGGTCTCTTCTCTGGTCATCCGTCTTGGCTACCCGGTTGGTGTATTCCACCTGCCTTGGTAACGTTAAACCTGCTAGTGTTTTAAAATAAAGTACGTGATCGGCCCGAACCACCCCTGTCCCCTCCTTGCAAAAAGGAGGGGAGCCGTACCCATGCGCCCCGGTGACCAGGATGAGTATTCGTAACGTTCTCAAGCCGAGGAGCGGAATGGCACAGCATTTACCTTGCGACGCAGCTGAAGGTTACGGTTCCCCTCCTTCCTTCAAGGAGGGGACAGGGGTGGTCTCTTCCCAATACCTTAGTACCCTGATCCCCTTATTACCAAATCCAACCAAGCCTAAATCATTTCAGAAACAGCACCATCTGCTCCTCGGTGTAGTATTGCCCTTTCCACTTCAACGCGTTCTTTTCTACGGCAAAAGAGACGAAGCCGAACTGTTCGTACAGCTTTTTGGCTGCGGGATTGCTGGCTACCACCGTCAGGTTGATCTGCTCCACGTCCCCGAGCATGGCCACCCTTGCAAGCAAAGCCTCGATCAATGCCCGGCCCACGCCTTTTCCGCGAAACTGCGGGTGGACGTACATCCGGAACAGCAGGCCCTTGTGCCTCAGTTTCTCCCGGTCCCGGCCTTCCCGCCCGAAACTGACGATGCCGGCAAGCCGCTGGTCCGCAAAGGCACCGAGGGTAAAACTGTCGGGCGTACCCAGGGTCGGAAACGGCGCATCCTTTTCATCGTCCGGGCTGATCCGGAAGTTTGCTCCGTCTTCCACCAGGCCCTTCAGCAGAAACGCCTTGTACGCCGCGCTGTCCTGTGCGTATATCTCTTTGACTTCCATTGTCTGCGAAGCTTTGCCGGCTAACCTTCCGTCATTCCACCTTTCAATAATTGAGCAACGCCCGGATGGCTGCCGTCACCTTTTCGGGGTTGGGCAACACGGCCGCCTCCAGCCGTTCGTGCTGCGGAATGGCCGGCACGGCTTCGGCGCCGCACACCCCCACGGGTCCGTCGAGCACCTTGAAGCATTCCCGCGCAATGCGGCCGGCCAGCGCTTCGGCAAACGAACCCGGAGCGGCTTCCTCGGTGAGTACCAGGGCTTTGTTGTGCCGCCCCACGGCCGCCGTCACGGCTTCCCAGTCCAGCGGGTGCAGCGTCCGCAGGTCGAGGATTTCGACGGCGCCCTCCAGCCCTTCGGCCGCGGCCCGGGCCCAGTGCACGCCCATGCCGTAGGTCACCACGACTACCGAGCCGCCTTCCTCCCGCTTCTCCGCCGAGGCTTCGGCCACCACCCGGGCCTTGCCCAGCGGCAGGGGCGTGGCGTCGGCCGTTCCCGCGGAGGGATCGGGGGCGGTACTCCCGTACAGGCCGCGGTGTTCGAGCACCACGAAGGGGTTGGGGTCGGCAAAGGCCGCTTTGAGCAGCCCGGCCAGGTCGGCGGCGCCCGACGGGTAGGCTACTTTGAGGCCGGGAATGCGCAGCAGCACCGACTCGATGCTGCCCGAACCAAACGGCCCGCCGCCGCCCGGTGCGCCCACGGGCACCCGCAGTACCACCGGCGCCGGGAACTGGCCGTTGGACAGGTAGTTGGACCGCGACAATCCGTGCACCAGTTGGCCCAGGCCGCCCCAGAGCCCTTCGGCGGTGACCTGGGCGATGGGCCGGCAGCCGGTGACGGCCATGCCCAATGCGGCCCCCACGAGGTAGGCCGGCTGGGCGGGCATGTTGAATACTCTTTCGGCGCCGTAGCGTTCGGCCAGGCCGTGGGCCTCGCCGTAGAGGCCGCCCAGGGCGCCGCCCACGTCCTGCCCGTAGTACAGCGCCTCGCGGTGGGTTCCCAGCAGGTCGTTGAGGGCCGCGGTGGCCGCCCGGGCGGGGGAGAGGGGTTCGCCGGGGGATGCCGCGGACCCGGTGGCCGGTGCGGCCGTTTCGCCGGCTTCGGCAAAGGTGTGCCGGCTGACCGTGCCGGGATCGGGGTCGGCGGCTTCGGTCGCCAGGCGCAGTTCTTCGGCCACCAGGGCCCGGGCTTCTTCGTCAATCCGTTCCAGCACCTCTTCGGTTTCGCCTTCGATGGTCAGGTACTTGCGCAGGCGGATGATGGGGTCGTCTTTGCCGTGCAGCGCCAGGTTTTCGGCGGTGCGGTAGCGGCCCGCCGGCAGGTCGGAGCGGAAACTGCCGATGAGGGGGCACTTGGCGTGCAGGAAGATGGGCAGCCGTTCGATGCGCACGTAGTCAATGGCGAGCTGGATGCTTTCGTAGGCTTGCACGAAGTCGGCCCCGTTCACCCGGGTGCGGCGCATCCCCTTGATCCCCCCGGCAAATTCGTAGGGGTCCATGCCCCGGTATTCGTCGGCCCGGGCCGAGCGGGCCCAGTCGTTGTCCTGCACCAGGTACACGATGGGCAGCCGTTTGAGCAGGGCCACTTGCAGGGCTTCGGCCACTTCGCCACTCGTCAGGGCCCCGTCGCCCAGCGAACAGAACACCACCGGGCGGTCGAAGTCCGAACGCAGGTTCT
The DNA here is from genome assembly GCA_902805615.1 of uncultured Cytophagales bacterium. Classification (GTDB taxonomy): domain Bacteria; phylum Bacteroidota; class Bacteroidia; order Cytophagales; family 172606-1; genus CADCTQ01. The sequence goes on along the minus strand of CADCTQ010000482.1, from coordinate 1,929 downwards.
GGGTGCTCAGGTACGCCAGGCCCTGCGCCACCCCCGTCGCGGGCACCACGTGCGACCCGGCCGTCAGCCCCAGGTACGGCACTTTGGGCAGTTCTTCGCTGTGGAGGACGGGGTTGCCGTACCCGTTGCGCCCCCCCGAGAACGGGTCGTCGCCCTTGGCCAGCATTTGCAGCATGAGCGAACGGAGCGGCACGCCCATCGCCAGCAGCAGGGCCTCGTCGCGGTAGTAAGGCGCGGCAAAGTCGTACGGGTGCAATTGCAGGCCGGCCGCAATCTGCACGGCCTCGTGGCCCCGCGAGGTGCTGTGCGGGTACTTGCCGTACAGGTCTTTGCGCTGGTCGTACAGCCGGTCCATTTCCCGCGTCACGCACATGAGGTGGTAGGCCCGCTTCAGCGTGTCGTTGGTGAGGGTGGTGTAGGTGTTGATGATGGAAGAAGTGCTCATAGGAGGTTCGGAGCCGACAAAATACAAGTTGCTGCCTGATTTGCCAACTCACGACCGCGGATTAATGGCTGCACCGGGTTTTCTCCGCCAAATCCCAGAAAATCAGCCACTCTCTACGCCGGGAACAACCCGCCGGAGCAAGGCGGCGCCTCACCAGTGCCTGAAGGATTAAGTAATGGGATACGAGAGAATTAGCACCTTTTTTGCTGCATGATCGCAAACCACATCCAGATGCATGCCTTATACCGTTTACTCGTCGTTTTGCCTTGTTGTTTGCCCGGTCTGTTGGTGGGAGCCAGCGCGCAGACGCCACTGCCCCGCAACCACGTCATCAAGGGAAGGATCGTTGTGCTACCCGTAACGGAGTTGATCTTTTATTCCTTAGGCGTCGGCTACGAACGGGTGGTCGGCAGCCACTTCTCGGTGCAGGCATTGCTCAACAGCTACGGCTTCGACGGGCAGGGACACGATATGGGCGCCGAAAATTACACAGCCCTGGTGCCGGAAGTGAAATACTATTTCCGGGGGAGTGAAAAGTTATCCTCGTCCCTGTACCTGTCCGGATTCGCGGAGTTGCAGCGCAATGCGTTAACGCCGGGAGGGGAACGGGTGCCCCGCGAACCGGAACTGCTTCGAATCACGGGGCTCGGCGTGCAGCCCGGGTTGCTGCTGGGTAAAAACTTCCGATTTTCGAACCGGTGGCACCTGGAGGCTTACGCGGGGCCTAAATACCGGCTTGGGCGGCACTATGAGGTGTACCAGGTAAACGGCCGGCCGGTCCGCAACCGGATAGAACCGGCAGGATCAAGCTACAACACGTGGGGCGTAAGGGCCGGCGTCAACCTGGCCTGCCGCTTTTGACGCACCACCCAACCAAGGCAACACTTTTACGGACGATCATGGACGCTGAGCAAAAAAATTGGAACGACGTAAAGGCACGGTTCAAGACCGGCCAGGAGGTAGAAGGCCGGGTAACGGCAAAAACGCCGGCCGGCGACCTCGTTGACATCAACGCCGGCTTTACTACCCTGCTGGAAGTGAGTCAAATGCCCGAACCGCCGCCCGGGCAATCGGCCGCGGACCTCAACCCGGTGGGCTCGGCCGTGAAAGCCCGGATCGCCTCGTTCGAGGAGACGCCCGAAAGACAAATTCGCCTCACCCAGAAGTGAAGTGACGGAAGCAGCAGTGGCCGCCAGGTTTGGTCAGCCCACGGTTTCTTCGTACGTGATTAGCGTTCCCTGATGAGTCGCAGCGGCACGAGCCGGCCGCATCACTGTTGCCTGCTGGCGCGTAGTAAAACGGGCTGGTGTGACGGGCTGGCGCGAAGCTGTGCTTCGTGCAGATTATGGTTTCCGCCTCTGGCGGAACGAGGTGATTTCGCGGGTGGTAAGTGTTTCCCCGCCCTTGCCTGGCATAACAGATGCGTTGCTTCCATTGCTTGGGCAGCGCCCTTGCCAGTGTGCCCACAGGCAAGGGCGCTGCCC
>CADCTQ010000481.1 GCA_902805615.1 uncultured Cytophagales bacterium | reverse complement strand
CACGTAGGGGCGTCCTGTTCCTAGTAGTCTTCCAAGGTTAAAGTGCTGGGTAAAATGGGTAAGTTTGCAGGAAAAAAGGATGGCAAAGAAATATAGAATTCATCTCAAGCCAGAGGAGCGTAAGTGTTTGGAAGAAGTGATTGCAAAACGCGACTCCAAAAGTCGTCAGGTGAAGCGGGCTTATGCCTTGCTAGCCGCCGACGAGAACGGCCACAAGCGCTGGCCTGATGAGCAGATCATGCAGGCTTACGGCTTGAGCATCGCCAGTCTGGAGAGATTACGGCAAAGGTTGGTGGTGGAGGACTTGCCAACGGCCCTCAACGGCAAAAAGCGAGAGGTCTTCAAGGAGAAAGTCTTCACGGGAGAAGTGGAAGCCAAACTCATTGCCCTTCGCTGTAGTGATTGTCCTGAGGGCTACAACCGATGGACGCTGCAACTGCTGGCCGACCAAATGGTGAGTTTGGGCTACGTCGAGCACATGAGCCACGAGAGCGTAAGGGGAATCTTAAAAAAAACGAACTTAAGCCCTGGCAAGTCAAGAGTTGGGTAATTCCAAAGGCCGATGCGTCTTTCGTCTGTCAAATGGAGCAGGTCCTGGACGTGTATGCAAAGGAGTACGAGCAAGACTATCCGGTGGTATGTTTGGATGAGTCGCCCAAACAACTGGTAAGTGAAATCAAGCAAAGCTTCACCGACAGTAAAGGCGTGATTTACTCCGACTACGAGTACAAAAGAGAGGGCGTAGTGGATATATTCATGATTGTGGAGCCCTTAGGCGGCTACCGGGAGGTACTTATTGAAGACAACCACAAAAGTGATACCTATGCCAGGGTGGTTGCCCACATTGCCGAAACGATTTATCCTTCAGCCAAGCGCATTACGCTCATTGAAGACAACCTGAGCGGCCACAAACTAGCCGCCCTCTACCAAGTGTTTCCTCCCCAGAGGGCTCGAAGCATCATCGAAAGACTCCACGTGGTACGCACGCCTGCTCATGGTTCCTGGCTCAACATCGCCGAATGCGAACTATCCGTACTCAAAAGGCAAGGCATCACCGAAAGAGTAGCCACTAAAGAGGCACTTCAACAACAAGTACAGGCCTGGTATGAGCAGCGCAATGACAAGCAGAGCAAGGTCAACTGGCAGTTCAAAACCAAGGATGCCCGCATTAAGCTAAAACGACTTTACCCCGCACTTTAACCTTGGAAGACCACTAGCCCTGTTACAGCAACTGGTTGGCCACGAGGTTGACATGCGTTTTAAAATGCCGGCCGACGGCCTGGAAATCGTGGCCATTGGTGACTTTTGCCTGGTTGGCGGCACGGCCGAAGTGCTGGCGCCCATCCGCGCCTTGCAGGGTCCGCTGGTAGTGGATGACCTGGATGCCACGACCGCCGCGCTGCTGGCCGGAGGAGCCGAAATCACCAAGCCGGAGGCGCTCAGCCTCTCGGGCCGCTATCTGTTTGCCCGGCACCCCGACGGCACGCTGGTGGAGTACGTGCAGTGGAAGCCCGAGTTGGTACAGCAGTTTATTACCGCCCGCCGGCCTGCTGCCATAGGTGCCTAGTGCTTGGGTGTTGTTTGACAACACCATTCTTTCGCCAATGCATTTCCGGCAATCGTTCAACTGACCGGCCCAGTTGCACTCGAGGGGGGAGGCAGACTTCGTTCGGAGCAGAAAACAGCCCAAGCCTACTTCATTAAGTATTCATATAAGGGTAGGCAGCGCAAAGCCGCGGGCGAAGTATGGCACGCAGCGGCCGGCGTGGTGGGTGGCCAAGGCCCATACCACCGGGCTGCCCCAGTCGTGCCCCACCCACACCGCAGGGGCGCTGCGCGTCGTGTAGCCCCACCATATCCGCCCCTGGCTCGCGAACCGCGTAGGCGCTGGGGGAAGTGGGCACGGCCGAGCCTCCGTAGCCGCGCATATCGGGCGCGACGCAGCGGGCGCAGCAAAGTGCGTGAGCTGGGCCCGCCAGAGCAGGCCCAGCTCGGGCTAGCCTTGGATAGATAGTACGAGCGGGCCATCGGCAGATCCCGCTTCAAGCCAGGTCGTGTGGTGCCGCGCCGTAGCCAGGCGGTGTGTGGCAAAGGAAGGCTCGTTCATCATCGTAGTAAGAAGGTAAAGCCGGCTAGCCAGGCATATCCGCCTTGGCGGTCGGAATCAGCCGCCAGTCGGCGAGGGCGGCCCGGCGGTGGGGCTCAGCTTCCGCAAGGTAAGCCGGGCTTTCTATCATGCGCTGAAAAACGGCAAAACTGGGGTATTCCACGATGGCCACGTCGTCCCATTGCTCGCCGGGCGGAGCCACCAGCTGCGCAAGCGCCCTCCCTACCCAGAACGGCTTGATGCCGTCGCCTTCCGTCACCTTGGCAAATGCCGGGATGTAGCGCTGAAAATATGCCTCCCGGCCGGAGCACGGTGCGGCAGTGGCGGAGTCGCCGTAATCGGCCTGGTACCGGTAACGCAGCAGGTTCACCATGTAGATGGGAATACCGGCGGGAATGGAGCTGGCCGCGGCCAGCAGGGCTTGCGTCGCCAATTCAGTGGTGCCCTGAGGGAACGAGCCAGGTTGCGGCGAGGGGGTGGTGGAGCTAGGGGCTGGGGTCATGGTTCGAGTCGGAAAAAGGTATATACAAAGCTCGCGAGCCCAGTGCACGGTTCTCCTTAAACTAGTTTAAGAAATTACAACTGCTTCGTCCGCAGCATACTCAGGAACTCGGGCGTAATGCCCAAAAAGGAAGCAATGTGCTTGAGGGCCACCCGTTGGTGCAGCTGGGGGTACTGGCGGCAAAAGCGGGCGTAGCGCACGGCCGCGGTATACGTGGCGCGCGCTTCGAGGCGGCGCTGGGCCAGCAGGTAGCCATTTTGAAACAAGAGGCGGAAGAAGCGCTCGAACTTGGGCATTTGCACGCAGAGCTGCTCCAGGTGGTCGAGGCGCAGTAGCAACACGGTGGTGTCTTCTAGAGCTTGCAAGGCAAGCAGTTCCCGGGCGCCGGGCACGAGGCTGGTGAAGTTGCCGCACCACCAGCCTTCGGGGGCCAAGGCCAGCACGTGTTCCTTGCCTTTAGCATCGGTCGTGTAGGTGCGCACGCAGCCCTGCACCACAAAGGCCAGGTAGCGGGCCGGCCGGCCGGCCGGCAAGATGGCGTCGAGCCGCGCCACGTGCTTGGGCACCAGGCAGGTTGTGAAGGCCTCCTCCTCGGCGGGCGTGAGCACGATTGATTGGGCGACATTAGTCAGAACAGCGGCGTACATAACTTACTTGAACAGCCTAAAGCGAAGGATAGTTGCCTGGAACGTGGAACCAGTAAGGTACACCTTGCCGGCACCAGCCAACCGATGGCGAGTGGGTAGGCGAAAGTGGGGCCAACGGCGTAATTTGCTGACCCCACCTTGTTGACCCTTTTGTATGCATTTCGGCTACGCCCGCGTCTCGGCCAAAGACCAACACCTCGACACACAACTTGAACAACTCAAGGCCGCTGGTCGCGAACGCAGTCCCTCCTTGATGCGCTCGGTGCGCTCGGATTGGAACTCTTTCATAGGCTGAGCACGACTTTGCCAACATGGCCGTTCGCTTCCATAAACCGGTGGGCTTCTACCACTTCTTCGAGTGGGAATGATTGGCCGACAACAGGTTTCAGCACGCCGGATTGCACTCCCTGCTGGATAAAAGCAATGGCCGCAGCACTTTTTGCCGGATCGATGAGGAGGTCTGTCATATTGTACCCTCTGATGGTGAGCATTTTCATCACAACCTGAAACGTTGGATAAGCCCCATAATCTACCCCTAACATTCCGTAGGCAAATAGCTGCGCCCGTTCTGCCGCCGCTGCCACTAATTTTTCAAACTGTGAGCCGCCAACGGCATCCAGTATGACTTCGGCCCCCTTGCCATTGGTTATGGTTTGAACCCTGGTAACGATGTCCTCTTCGCTGGTGACGACGACGTGTTGCGCGCCCGCAGCTAACAGGGCTTCCTTCTTCGCCTTGGAGGTAGTCAAGGCGATGGAAATGCCGCCAAGCGAATTGGTGATTTGAATAGCCGATAGGCCTGCGCTGCTGGAAGCAGCGTTGATAATAACCGCCTGGCCAGCCTGCAACTTCGCACTATCTACCAGCATGCCGTAGGCAACCAGGTAAGTAGCCCAGACGGATGCCGCCTGCTCAAAGGAGAGCGCGTCAGGAAAAGGCTGAATCGCATAGGCTGGGAGGACTATCAAGTCCCCGTAGGTGCCGTACTCATTTGGCATGAACGCCGGAAATACGTTCACCTTATCGCCGGCTTTGATCGCAGTAACGGCGGACCCTACCGATTCAATCACGCCCGCTGCCTCGAAGCCCAGGTGGGCGGGAAAAACCGGCGGTATGGGGAACTGCCCCATTCTGATGACGGTATCCATCCGGTTGATGCCAACCGCTTTAACGTGCAACCGCACTTCATGCGGCGCCGGCACCGGGATTTCTACCGTTTCTACTTTCAAGACATCCGGGCCGCCAACTTTGTGGAATCTTACGCCTTTCGCTGTTTTTGGTGAGCTCATTGCAGTTGATTTTAAGTTCACCACAATAGTAGACGACAACCCTCAGCTTTGTACATTGTACATCGAATTGTGCGGTACATACAAAAAAGTTCGTAATGGGAAAGACAAAAGAAGATTCGACCAACAATTACAATCGCAAGTTTTTGACAACCTGCGATATGACCTATGCTGTCCAGCTAATTGGCGGCCGCTGGAAACTGCTGATTATGGCCGGCCTGCATAAGCGGCCGTTGCGCTATGGGGAACTGAAAAGAAACATCAGTCAGATATCAGAGCGAATGCTTACCCTACAGTTGCGCGAGTTGGAAGAAGATGGCATCCTTAAACGCACCGTCTTTGCTGAAGTGCCTCCCAGGGTGGAATACGAACTGACCGCTATTGGGAAAGAGCTGGTTCCAATTTGCTTGGAACTGAGTAATTGGGGAACCAAGCATCGGACCCTGGCCCTCAGTCAACTGGAACTGAGCACTGCCCATGACTTGACTTTGAACCCGGTTCATGTGGACAGCCCAGTAGGCACTTTACCGGATGCGACGACACGCGATGAGTAAGTGTGGTTTGTCAACGATTGTAAGGCCAGGTGTGGGCTGATATGGCTTGGCGCAACCTGTTCGAGCGCTCCAGCTTTTGGAATCCGGTGACCTACCGCTTTCGACGTTAGGAGTAGCCTTGGCTACGCAGTGCCGCCTGAGCAGCAGGCCGCCACGCTGGCCACGCTCTCGCCCTCGACTGTGCTCTCCTGCCGCTACTTGAACCTACACGGCGAATACGACCTCTCCGAGCATCCCCGGCTGGGCGGAGCTCCGTTTGACATGGACTGGATTACTGCTTGGCAGCCGCCAGCCAAACTGGCCTGGAGGTGAGTCGGAGGTTTTACCCTATTTGTTTAACAACACCTTCCATTGAGAGCCCGCAGCTGACCTGCCCGTTTAACTTTTGTACCAACCTTTTAACCAGAGCCATTTTTACGGCACTCCCATTGTACCCTTCGTGCCTACTTCCTCCGGGCCGTGCGCCATCTGCGACACGCTGCTGGCTATCTGGTTTTTCTACCAAGCTCCGTCGGTGTACACCTGCCTGCAAGCCAAATTTCGGCTATTGGTGGTATGAGTACGACAAGCGGGGCAAGTCAAAAAAGACAAGGAAGGCAATCCTTTGCTGAAGTACCAAGAAGGCCGGGGAGAAAAATACTACAGCTCCACCGGCTTCGCCCTGACGGTGCTGGACTACGCTTGTGGCGTGGCTAGCTGACGATGAACGCCCTGGAAGGCGTGTTTTCTGGGACATCGTGTTACGGGTGGGGCGAAGGCGCGCCAAGTCCGCCGCGGATCAGTGCAGAAAAGGCTTGCGCTGCTTCCTGCTCGCTGCACTGCCCCCCGAGCATCATAACTGAGAGCGCTTCGCCCGCCCCGACAAGACCAACACAGCACCGGTGCAAGTCAGCGGGTGGCAGTGGGCTGTGCGGCGCGAGCACCGCTACGAACAGCCGGGCATACCCCGCTAGCAGTTCCTGGTGCACCGTGCCCATTTCCTCGCTGCCCGACAGCGCCGCGCCCACTGCATGCCATTCGCCACCCGTATCCACGGAACAGTGAATATAGGCGGTTGCCAGGACGTCGGCCGTGTTACCCAAGTTTTGTTGAACGCTCTTGAGGGCCTCCCGTAGCGCCTTCACCTGTTGCCGGTCGAGCAACTTGTATAGTTCGATCAATAGCCCCGCCCGGGTGCCAAAGTGTTCATACGTGATGGGCTTAGAAACACCAGCCTGCGCGGCCAAGTGTCCTAGTGTCAGTCGGTCCGCCCCCTCATTCCGGATGATCTGCAGTGCCGTGTCGAGCAACTGCTGCCGCCGCCTTTCTTTGGACAGCCGGCGCGAAGTCGCCGCTTCGGCCGTCCCTTTTCCCGTGATTTTCATGTCATCGCTACTGGTTATCAAACTCACCATAACATAAGAACGTCAAATTACTATTAGTAGTTTATTTGCTTTATTTTGAACCTACCATTGGTAACTTGCGTTAAGTTACCAATGGTAGGTTTTGACTTCCGGCCGGACTTTATTTCCCGTACCAGTTGCTCGAATCCACCACCTATTCCGCCTGCCTGAAGCAGATTAGCGGTAAGGTTCTAACGCTGAAGGTGCGCTGATGCGCAATGAGCCCGCCTCACTCATTAGCGCCCCGGACGCTGCTCCGGCAATCAAGTTTACTCCCATCAAAATCAGAACCAATATGACACTTACCGACATGACACTTGAATCCGCCATCCGGGCCGGTGACCTTGCAGCCGCGATTGATCTCCTGCGCGCAGGCGCGGACGCGAACCGCCCCGGTCCCGAAGGGCTTACGCCCCTAATGATTGCTTCCGGCCTGGGCCAGTCGCAGATGGTGGAACTCCTGCTCACGGCCGGCGCGACTGTACTTGCAATCGAGCCGCGCATGGGGGCCACGGCGCTTCACAAAGCAGCGCAGTCGGGCAACGCTGATGTTGTGGGACTGCTCCTCAACCACGGCGCTTTTATTGACCAGCAGTCTCCCATCCTCGGGAACACGCCCCTGATGGATGCGGTCTTGCACAAACATGAGGAGGTAGTTCGACTGCTCCTGAAACGCGGCGCCAGGACGACTATCCAAAACCACTGGCAGCAGAGGGCGCTTGCCCTCGCGCAGCACGATGGCTTAGACGCCATCACGCGCTTGATCGAGGCGCGAAACGAAACGGACGCCGGGCAGGTCCGCGCCCTGACGCTGATCGCGGCGGTCAAGGCGGGCGACATCGGCCAAGTCAAACAGCGGCTAGCGGCCGGCGCTCCCGTCAACGAGCGGGTGCCGCGGGTGGGCAGCCTCGACGACGACTACACACCGCTTGGCATCGCTGCCCGTGAGGGGCATACCGACATCGTGCGGGTGCTGCTGGACGCGGGAGCGGACCCGCGCCGGGTAGTTGGCCTGATGGGGGGGACGCCCGTGCACGAGGCCAGCTACTTTGGGCGCGCCGCTATCGTCCGCGCGCTGACGGAGAAGCCCGGGCGGGCGGGTACGCCCGAGCTTGATGCGCAGGGTGCCTATAACGGCTTAACGGCGCTGCACGACGCGGTCTGGCACGGGCATCTTGAAGCGGCGCAGGCGCTGGTCGATGCCGGTGCTCGCCTGGACCTGAAGACGCACGCGGGACTGACGCCCAGAGAATTAGCGCCGCTCTACGGCTACGACGATCTCGTCCGGTTGCTCGCCGGGGCCGAGCGCGCGTGATCCGACCCGCCGGCGTCCCGCAACGATCGCGCCTCCGCGGACGAACGCGCGCACGCGAGGCCGTCTACACCCCACCGAAAGGAGCCCTTCCATGACCGACGCACGGCTGGCCCGGGTCGGTGTTCGAGTTCCTGAAGGTCGCGCCGCTGCTCGCCGACCTGCGCTCTCACGGCGGCGATCCCAAGGACGCCTTCCACGTCGTCCTGCCCACGCTGCCCGGCTTCGACCTATCCGCGAAGCCGGCGCAGCCCGGCTGGACGCCCAGGAGGAGGAGACGCTGAAGCGTTTGCAGGATTTCAAGGACAACGAGATCGGCTATCAGATCGAACAGGTCCAGAGCCCGCAGACGATCGGCTACGCACTCACCGACTCGCCGGTGGGACAGGCGGCCTGGTTCTACGAGAAGTACGAGCAGTGGACCGACCACGGGGGCGATCCGGAACAGTTGCTGAGCCGCGACGAGATTCTGGACAACATCACGCTGTACTGGCTGACGGCGACAGCGGCCTCCTCCGCGCGCATCTACTGGCAGAGCATGCGCACCTTCAAGGAGCACGAGATCGCGGTGCCGGTCGGCTACAGCCAGTTCCCTCGTGACATCCATGAGATCAGCCGGCGCTGGGTGCGGGAACGCTACCCGACCCTCGTACACTACAACGAGCTGCCGAAAGGGGGGCACTTCGCCGCATGGGAGCAGCCGGAGGTGTTCGCCGAGGAGGTGCGCGCGAGCTTTCGCCAATCGCGCTGATGGGTAGTCCCCTGACCAAACCTCGCCACGAACCCTGGGGCGTATAGGCGGACTTGGCGTGGCGACCGCGATACATAGCATCGCCGTGCTATGGTCCGAAAAACGCGAGCCCACGGGCTCTCACAATGACAAGGAGACAGCATGGCTATCACCCTGATGAACCCCGAAGGACTGCCGAAGGTCGACACCCACCGGCAGGTGTCGGTCGCCACCGGATCGAAGATGGTGTTCCTCGCCGGGCAGGTCGCCTGGGGCACCGACGGGGGCACGGTTGGCGTGGGCGACCTCCCCGCCCAGCTCGAGCGGTGCTACCTCAACGTCGCCACCGCCTTGTCCGAGGTTGGCGGCTCCTTCGACGACGTGGCGAAGCTGACCATCTACGTCGTCGACTGGACCCCCGACACGCTGCCCCTGCTGGTGGAGGGGATCGCCCGGGCAGCCGCGAAGCTGGGTGTCACCCCGGCCGCGCCGATCACAGGGCTGGGCGTCAGCGCGCTCGCCGCCCCCGATCTCATGGTCGAGGTCGAGGCCATTGCGGTCATCGACTGAGCACAGGACGGTGCGGCGTCGTTGCCGTCAGATTTGGTCGGCCTATCCGTCCCACACATTGAGGCGAGATTTCCCCTGACGCCCCGAGATCCGGCGCTTCTCCACGGTTACGGCGACATCGCCGGTTTCCTCGCGGGGGCCGTGCGGGAGCGATTGAACGGACTTT
>CADCTQ010000480.1:15900-28069 GCA_902805615.1 uncultured Cytophagales bacterium | reverse complement strand
ATCGGCGACGTGGTAAAGAACATCAGCGGGGTAAACCAGTATTCGTTCTACAACGACCTCACCATGCGGGGCTTCCGCAGCCAGAACGTGCGTCTCATCAACGGCCTGCGCGGCGGGTTCGGCTTCTTTACCCAGCCCGTTACCGTGCACCTCGAACGGGTGGAAGTGATCAAAGGCCCGGCGTCGGCCCTGTTCGGCAACACCGTGCCGGGCGGCACCATGAACCTGGTCACCAAGAAGCCGCTGGCCGAAAAGCGGCAGTCCCTGAGTTTTACCACCGGAAGCTTCAATACCTACCGGGCCGCCGCCGACTTTACCGGGCCCATGAACGAAGCCGGTACCCTGCTGTACCGCCTCAACCTGGCTTACGAAAACGCCCAGTCGTTCCGCGACCTGCAAGGCAACGAAACCTTCCTGGTGGCGCCGTCCGTTACGTTCCTGCCCACGCCGAAGACCAGCGTGAACGTGGACCTGGTGTTTACGCACACCAACACCCGGCTCGACCGGGGGCAGCCCATCTTCGGGGCCACGGCCGGCACCGACCTCAATTCCACGCCGGTCAGTCTCTCGCTGAACGCGGCCAACGACTACTACAAAATCCGCGACCTGTCGCTGAACGCCTCCCTCACGCATAAGTTTACCGACTGGCTGTCGTTCAACGCTTCGTACCTCAAGTACGCCTGGAGTGAAGACCTGCTCGAACACCGCAATGCCCGCGATTTTGCCCGGGACAGCGCCGGCGGCCAATTGCCCAACCTGGTGCAGATGCAGGTGTTCCAGCGGGTGCAAAAGACGTTTACCGACAACCTGACCACGTACCTGGCCGGCAACCTGGCTACGGGGCCGGTACAGCACAGGCTGCTGGTGGGCTACGACCACATCGGGCAGATTCGTCCGCCGGGCGGCGCCCAGAATACGGCCCGCGGCTACCGCAACGCCGCCGATACGGGCGTACTCAACACTTACCGGCCCGCCGACAAGGGACGCTACCTGCTCGACGCCGCCGGCAACCCGGTGCCCAACGTGCCGCACTTCGACATTTCGCAGCGCCAGTACCTGATCGGCAACGTGTCCGACTACTTCTTTGAGCGCACGGCCCTGGCGCCCACCCGGTACTATTCGAACGGCATCTACGTGCAGGACCAGCTCACCTACGGCAAACTGCAACTGCTCCTCGGGCTGCGGCAGGAGTTTTACACCGACGTGGAAGGGTACCAGACGAACCAGGCCCAAAAAGTGGAGCAGCGGGCCTTGTTGCCGCGGGTGGGGCTGGTGTACGCCCTTACCAAACACGTGAACCTGTACGGCACGTACGTGGAAGGGTACCAGCCCCAGGGCGCCAGCGTGCAGGTCAACCCCAACGTGGGCGGCCCCTTCGACCCGCTGGTGAGCAACATGGTGGAGGCCGGCGCCAAGTCCGAGTTCATGAACGGCCGCTTTTCGGCCAACCTGGCCCTCTACCAGATCGTGCAGAACAACGTGCTGGTGCCTGCCGGCGACACCGATAACCCCGAACTGCTCCGGCAGCGCGGCCAGGAACGGGCCCGGGGCGTGGAAGTAGACGCCGTGGGCCGCCTCCTGCCCAACCTGAGCATCAACCTCAACTACGCCTACAACGAAGCCATCATCACGAAGGGCAACGAAACCGAAGTGGGGCAGGTGAAAGAAAACGCGCCGTACACGCAGGGCGGCGCCTGGGTCAAATACACCCTCGACGGCACGGCGCTGGACGGGCTGGGCTTCGGCGTCGGGGCGAACTACGTGGGCAAGCGGTGGCCGTCCCTGACGCGCAGCTTCAGCCTGCCGGCCTACACGTTGTTCGACGCGGCCTTGTACTACGGCTTCTCCAAATTCAGGCTGTCGCTCAACGTCCAGAACCTGGGCAACACCACCCACTGGGTGGGCGGCTACGACTACCTGGCCCTTTTTCCCGGCGCCCCGCGCAACTTCCTGATCAATGTCGCTTACACGTTCTGATTGCCCATGACGCCCAAGCAATTCATTCAAAAACTGCATCTGGTACTGGGCTTCGCCTCCGGCGTAGTGGTGCTGGTCGTGTCCCTGACGGGCAGCCTGCTGGTGTTTGAGCACGAACTGGAAGAAGCCGTGGCGCACGAGCGGTTCTTCGTGGAAAGCCCCGGTGCGCAGCGGCTTCCGGCCGACGCCCTGCTGGCGCGGGTCCGCGACGCCTACCCGGGCCGGCGGGTGGGTGGCTTCGAAATGGACTATGATCCGCGTAAAACGGTGCGGGTGCAACTGGAGGAGCCGCGCACCACCGTTTTCGTGAACCCTTACTCGGGCCGCATCCAGGGCGACCAGGCGTATGAAACGCGGTTTTTTACGATTGTGCTCAAACTGCACCGCTACCTGCTGGCCGGGGAAACGGGCAAGGCCGTCACGGGCGTTTCGTGCGTGGTGTTCGTGCTCATGCTGGGGAGCGGCGTGGTGCTGTGGTGGCCCCGCAACGCGGCCTTCCTGCGCGACCGGCTCCGCATCCGGCTGAAGGCCCGCTGGCGCCGGGTCAACTATGACGTGCACAGCGTGGCGGGCTTTTACGCGGCCTTTCCCCTGCTGGTCATTGCCCTCACGGGGCTCGTGTGGTCGTACAAACCCGTGAACGGGGCCCTCTTCCAACTGCTCGACGGCAAGCCCCAGGACAAAAGCCGGCCGGTGTCAATTGCCGCCGGACGGACGCCGGGCGGCCTGGCCTACGAGGGGTTGGTGGCCCGGGCCCACCGGCAGTACGCGTTTCCGGGCGACCTGCGCGTGACCCTGCCCAAAGACGACAGCGCCTCGGTGGTGGTCGCCAAGGAGGACCTTTCGGCGGCCATGCCCAACGTGGTCAGCTTCCTGTACTTCGACCAGTATTCGGGAAAACTGCTGAAGGCCGAGCCGTACGCCACCGTCAGCCGCGGCATGAAAGTCCGCCGGGCGGTGTACCCCATCCACACCGGCAGCGTCGGGGGCGTCTTTACCAAGATCATTGCCCTGCTGGTCAGCCTGTTTGCCGCCAGCCTGCCGGTCACCGGGTTCCTGGTGTGGTGGGGCCGCCGCAAAAAGGCTACGCCCGCCCCGGCGTCTTCCAACCGGCCGCGCCGGCCCCTGCCCAAAAGAGCGTCCCGCCCTGAGCACGTCTGAGCCCGGCACCGAATATCGAACAACGGTCACCGATTTTTTTTACCTCCCGGCCGCACTTTGGTATCTTTGCGCTCCCTAAAAAATACGGGCCGATCCCCCCGTGCCGATGACGTATGTGCGAACGCTATTCCTTTGCATTGCCCAAAGACAAGACGGCGCGGCGGTACGGCGTAAAAGTTCCTTTCCCCCTCGAAGCACACTACAACATTTCGCCGGGCACCCTGGCGCCGGTCATCCGCGACGGCAGCGCCAACGTGCTTTCCCGGGCCGAATGGGGCACGGCGGGACCGCCGGGCAAGAATGGCAAACCCGGCAAGCTCGTCGTAGCCCGGCCGCTGGGCCCGCTGCTCGGTACCGAAGCCGGCGATGCGGTGCTCTCCCGGCGCTGCCTGGTGCCCGCCGACGGTTTTTACGCGTGGCGGCAGGTGAACAAGCGCAGCCGCGTGCCCTACCGCGTCACGCTCAAGTGGAACCTGCCCTTCGCCTTTGCCGGCGTGTGGGCCGAGGAAGGGGAGGAGGGGGGCGAAAAAAAGGTGACTTTCTCGGTGCTGACCGCGGCGGCCAACGAACTGCTCCTGCCGTTCGGCACCCAGATGCCCCTGCTGTTGCCGCTCGACGAGGAGAAGAGCTGGCTGGGCGACGGGGCGGACCTGCACCGGCTGGCCGGCCTCTCGTTCCCGGCCGGGCAGATGAAAATGTTCTCCGTATCCCCGCAACTCAACCGCAAGGAACTCAACTCGCCGGCCCTCATTGAGCCCGTGCAGGCCACCGACCAGTTCGGCAATTACATGCTGTTCGAATGATACCAGGATGAACAGATGTCGCCGGCTGACCGGAGGAGATTCGCCGTACGCAATAAAAAAAGCCGCCCGGTAAAGGACGGCTCTCAACGCGTGGAGTGTCTGAGTGATTACTGACCGCTGCCCGTGCCGGTCGTGCTGGCAGAGTCAGCACCCGTGCCCGTGCCCGTCGTGCCGGTCGTGTCGGTGCCCATCGTACCAGCCGTGTCGGTGCCGGTGGCAGCGGGTTCTTCCATTACGGCGGCGGAGTCGGTGCCGGCGGCATCGCTGCCTTCAGTAGAGGTGGAGCTACCACCGCAAGCGGCAAAAGCGAAAGTACCCATTACGACCATGCCGGCAAATAGTAACTTTTTCATTGGAATGTTTTTAGTTTAAGGTTGAAATCGGGCTTAATACCGCCGCCCGGGGAAGGTAACCCAAGAAACGTAAGAAAAAATAAAAAAACTGCTCTTTTGGGAGCAGTTTTTACTATAAAATAGTTTTCGAAAAGGCCGCTACTACTTGTTGCCGGTGGTGTCTTTGCCTTCTCCGCCTTCGGTCGTGGTGGTGACGGTATCGGTCTCCACGCGGGTTTCCGTGATGGTGGTGTCGGTTTCAACGATGGTATCGGCGCCCACTACGGTTCCTTCTTCACTGCCACCGGATTTGTTATCACAAGCGGAGAAAGCGTATGTTCCCAGAACAATGGCTCCCATAAAAAACAACTTCTTCATATCCAAAAAGGGGTTTAAGGTTAAAATCCGGGGTTAATACCGCCCGAGGGAGAAGGTAACCCAGGGCGTCGAAAAATTTTTCGGAGCACGCCGCGGCCACCCGCCGCACCGCCCCCGGCCCGGTTTCCGAATGTTCCGCGTATCTTTAGCCGCACCCGCCGGGTTTCCGTTAGAAGCACAAGACGCGTCCGGCCGGTGGCCGGTGATTCCCGGCCTTCCCGCTGCACCCTGGCAATCAGGTGAATGAATCGCGTCAGGTTATATTTTCCGGCAAATTAATTTTGCCAGGTTACCTCTCCCGTTTTTGGGTATTAACGCAAATTGTCCAATGAACAAGGCTGCATTCCACTCGGAAGAAGAATTGCTTTCGGCCCTGCGCACGGGCGACGGCCGGGCATTGGGCTCCCTGTACAAAACGTACTTTCCAATGGTGCTGCATTTTATTACGCAGAACAGCGGAACCGAACAGGAGGCCAAAGACATTTACCAGGAAGCCATGATCGTGCTGTACGAACACGTGCAGGAGGATGAATTCGTGCTTTCCTGCAAGATCAAGACGTACCTCTATTCGGTATGCCGGCGCCTGTGGCTCAAGAAGCTGGCCCAGAAAAGCCGCTACGTGGGCAAGATCGAAGACTTCGAGTCGTTCATCCCCTTCACCCGGGACGACGCCGACGCCGAGGAAAAGGACGAGCAGTTCAAGGCCATGCAGGCATCCATGGGCGAACTGGGCGAACCCTGCCGCACCATCCTGGAGGACTTTTTCATCCACGGGTTCAGCATGCAGCAGATTACCGACAAGATGGGCTACACCAACGCCGACAATGCCAAGAACCAGAAGTACAAATGCCTGATGCGCCTCAAGAAGCTGTTTTTTAACCGGTACAAAAGCTAATCAACTGCCCATGAATCGAATTGACCCTGCATACGAGCAAATCGAAAGGTACCTCTCCGGCGCCATGGCCGCCCCCGAACGCATCGCCTTCGAACGGAGCATGGCCCACGACGAAGCCCTGGCCGACGAAGTAGGCAAGCAACGCCTGCTCACCGAAAGCCTCGCACTGTACGGCCGGCGGGTGCAGTTGAAAAAGCAGATGGACGCCTTCCACGAAGAGCTGGAAGCGGCGGAAGGCACGGCTCCCTTCACGGTGAACCGGTACGGGCTGCGCGTCCTCTGGAAAAAGTACCTTCCCACGGTGGCCGTAGCGGCTTCGGTGGCCCTCATCACGGTGTTCAGTACGCTGCTGACGCTCTCCAACCTGCGTACCCTCGACAACCGGCAGACCAGCTACTACCAGCAGATGCAACTGGACATCAAAAAGCTTAAAATCGCCACCAACCAGGCCATTTCCAAGGCGTCTTCTCCCAGCAATACCCCGCCGGTAAAGGATGCCCGTTACAGCGCCACCGGCTTCATGATCTCCCCCAACGGCTACGTGGTCACCAATTACCACGTGGTGAAAGAAGCTGATTCGGTGTACATCGAGTCGGTGCAGGACAGCGTGTACACTTACAAGGTGAAGGTGATCTACAAAGACCCGGCCGTTGACCTGGCACTGCTCAAGATCGAGGACGTGCGTTTCCAGCCCCTCAAACGCCTGCCTTTCGCCCTCAGTACCCGGGAGGCCGACCTGGCCCAGCCCGTGTACACCCTCGGTTACCCGGGCAACGACCTGGTGTACAACGACGGTTCTATCAGTTCGCACCGCGGGTTTGAAGGCGACACGTCGGCCTACCGGATTTCCATTCCCGTAAACCCCGGCAACAGCGGCGGCCCGCTGCTCGACGAGTCGGGCAACCTGATCGGGGTCATCAGCGGCAAGAACACGGCGGCCGAAGGGGCTTCCTTCGCCGTCAAGTCCAAGTACCTGATGAAGATGATCGAAGAAATCCCGACCGATTCGCTGCCCGCCCCGGTGATGCTGCCCCGCAAAAACTACGTCCGCGAACTCAACCGCCCCGACCAGATCAAACGCCTCCAAAGCGTCGTGTTCAACGTAAAAGTCTACAAATCCGGCGTCTAGCTTCGCTAACGCAGACCGGAGGAAAGGAGACCGGAGGATCGGGACCGGACTTTGGCAGGGCTCCGGTACTGGTTGGAGACGAAAAGATTAAAAAAGGAAAAGGGAGGTCTGCACACTTTGCAGACCTCCCTTTTCCTTTTTATTGAAAGATTCGCACTGTCAGCCCTTTTGCGCGCTGCATGGGCACGCCTCCTCCGGTCTCCCTTCCTCCCGTCTCCGGTCTCCGTTATACGTATTTGAGGAAGCTGCCCCACTTGCGGCGTTGCAGGTACCCGGGGTCGCGGTCGTGTTGGTACGCTTCGCGTTCAAAGCTGATGCGCAGGTAGGCGCCGTGGTGGCCCATGCCCCGGAAGCGGTGCCAGAGGTATTCGAGCAGGTACCACACGTAGAACGGGACGACCAGCAGTTCGGCCTGTTGGCGCAGGTGAATCCGTTCGTGCCGCAGCAGGCACGCATCCTGCCGGTCCCGGGCGTCTTTCACCAGGATGAATGGAAACAAAGCCATTCCCCGGGCGGG
This sequence comes from uncultured Cytophagales bacterium, assembly GCA_902805615.1. Taxonomy (GTDB): domain Bacteria; phylum Bacteroidota; class Bacteroidia; order Cytophagales; family 172606-1; genus CADCTQ01. The sequence goes on along the minus strand of CADCTQ010000480.1, from coordinate 20,877 downwards.
AATGAAAGGAACGTGCAAAATCAGCATGACCCGTCGAAAAAAGTACTACTTACCCAAACTAACTTTTATCTCCAATGATTCCAAAACCCTGCCTCCCGCAATGCGTACATACGGAGGTATACCAATTCATTCAGCTATGCTACGTGAGAAAAAGAGAATTTCGCATATAATTTCCAGGATAGGCGGCGTGGCCCTGGGCCTGACGCTGGTGTTGTCGGGTTGCAATGAGCAGGGAGAGAGCCACAAGGCGATGGGCACGGGCGACGGGGATGCCCTCGAAGAGTCGGGTTACGAAGCCAACAACGGGGAAGATTCCCTCGTTTCGGGCGAAGCCGTCAACAGCGCCGTCCGCGCCGATACGGCCGCCGAAGCCGACGGCAGCATCGAACAGAACGTTACCCAGCGGCAGGATACGAGTGAATCATACAGCAGCGTGAACGGCCGCTCCAGCACCAACAACGTAGGCACCAGCGTAAGCGTGAACCAGAACCGGGCCATCAACCGGGTGAACGAACCCCGGCCGGTGAACCAGACGCCGACGCAGGGCGATAGCCTGACGACCACCAACCGCGACGTGCCCCTCAAGCAGGGCCTCGACGGCAAAGGCGGCGACGGCCAATCCAGCGGCAACGCCAAGACCAACGAGGCGGGTGAAACCAACCCGAACGGACAGGGCGGCGCCAACCGGGTAGAACGCGACGTAACCGGGCAGACGGACCCCAACGGCCGCCCGCTCGACGGGAACGGAAAGGCCAAGCAAGCCGACGAATCGCGCAACCGGCAGAACGTGAGCAGCGACAAAACGCAGCCCAAAAAGTCGGCCCAGTAAGCCGGCCCGGCATTGGCAAAGCACAAAAAGGCGCCCCGGGCGCCTTTTTACGTTTCTACCGACTTGGTGCGCAGCCCCACCCACTTGCCGGAGGGCGACTTGCCGGCCAGGTAAATGTCTATCTCCACCGTGCCCACCCGGAACACGCGAACGTCGGCCAGCAGCTCCGTGAGTTTGTCGCGCAACGCCGCGTACCGTTCGGTGGTCGCTTTCTCCTCGTCGCCGTGCCAGTCCTTTGCCTCCGTGAGGCGGCCGAAGAAATCGGCGAACGGAACCTCCTGCACGGGGGCGTCGGCGCCCCGGTCGGTGTATTTGCGCACTTGCGCTTCGGTCAGCGGGTTGCCTTCCGAAAGGTCCCACTCGAAGTACTCGAAAGGATAATCTGATTCGCTCATGTAGAGCAAATCTTTGGCGGCCTCGGTGAGGGTTCGTTCCAGGTTTTGTTCCATCGGATCAGAACGCGAGTAAGTCTTCCATGCCAAACACGCCTTGCTTGCCCACCAGCCATTCAGCGGCCAGCACGGCGCCGGTGGCAAAGCCCGTACGGCCGTGGGCGGTGTGCCTGATCTCAATGCTGTCAACCGGTGAGTCGTACCGCACCACGTGGGTACCGGCCACGCCGGCTTCCCGGTGGGAGAGAATGGGCAGTTCCGAGGCGTTCTTCGGGGCGTTGTTCACCCAGTTGGTCTTGCGCGTCACCTGGTCGAGCACGTCGGCGGCCAGCGACAGGGCCGTGCCGCTGGGGGCGTCCTTCTTCTCGGTGTGGTGGGTTTCCTCCAGCGTGATCTCGTAGTCGGGGTAATGGTTCATGAGCCGGGCCAGCACCTTGTTGAGGTGAAAAAACAGGTTGACGCCCAGGCTGTAGTTGGACGCGTAGAAAAAGGCCCCGCCCTTCTGCATGCAGTAGGCTTCCACTTCCGTGCGCCGGTCGAGCCAGCCGGTGGTGCCGCACACCACGGGGATGCGGCGGTCGAAGCAGTAGAACAGGTTGGCCGCCGCCGCCTCGGGCTGGCTGAATTCAATGGCCGCGTCTACCCGGGCGGGGTCCACCTGGGCCAGTTCGTGCACGTTGTCAACGTTGATCCGGTGGACAATCTGGTGACCGCGGGAAAGGGCAATTTCTTCAATGGTCTTGCCCATTTTGCCGTAGCCGAGCAAAAGAATGTTCATGGGAGGGGGCGTGAATTAGGTTGTGAATGGGTAAGGGGCCGACTGCTCCCGCAAAATAGAGGCGAATCCCGAATATCCGGCAACGGCGGGCCGATTATTTCAGCGTAAGCCGCAACGTAAGCCCGGCGGCTCCCGGCGTTTCGGTGGGCAGGGAGGGGGTCAGGCTCAGGTCGTCCCTGCCGAGCTGAAACCCCCGCAGGTGGGCGTCCACGTTGGCGTCCACGATGTTGAGGGCGTACAGCACCCCCGCCAGGATGATGTTGAGTTCGAAGTAGCGCCGGAACTGGTTGCGGTTGCGGCGCATGAATTCCAGGTTGTTGTACCTGGTATCCGTAGCCTCGAATTGAGGGTAATACCGGTTGAGGATGAACACGTCGTACTTCTGCTTGGCAATGAAAGCATCCCGGAAGATGATGTACCGGCCGTAGAAGTTCTGGATGTTGTACCCCAGGATGCCGGCCCCGATGTAGATGAGGGGTATTTTCCAGTACCGCCGGTTGTAGGCTTGCCCGGCCCCGGGCAGCACCGCCGACAGGATCAGGGCCTTGCGGGGCGAGGGGAGGCGGCGGGACCGGGCAATGGTGTCACCCGCGGTGGTGGCCGCCGGCAGGGTGTCGGGGGATTGCACCACCCGCAGCGAGTCATTCTGGGCGCAGGCCGTACCCGGCGCCGCCAGGCAAAACCAGAGAAAGAGGCCGATCCACGGGAGGAACCGGCGTCCGGAAGGGAAAAAAGGAGTCAAGGCAGTGGTTTTAACGGGACGACAGCAAGAACTGTGCTACGCCGCGCGGGGCGGTCAGGCAAAGCTGAGCAGTTCCAGGATCCGGTTCAGGTCTTCCTCGGAGGTAAACGGAATTTTGATCTCCCCGCGGCTCTGCTCGTCGCACTTCAGGTGCACCTTGGTGCCGAAGTGGGAAGAGAGTTTGTACTGCAACTGGGTAAACTCGTACTTCAGGTTCGGTTTGTCCTTGCGGTTCTTGGGCAGCGGCGCCCCGTTGGTCAGGTTGCGCACGATTTCTTCCACCTGGCGCACCGACAGTTCTTCGTCCACGATGCGGCGGAACACGGCCAGCTTCGTTTCGATGTTGTCAATGTTGATCAGGGCCCGGGCGTGGCCCATCGTGATCTTGTTGTCGCGCAGGGCGATCTGGATGTCGGGCGGCAGCTTCAGCAGGCGGATGTAGTTGTTGACCGTCGTGCGGTTCTTGCCCACCCGGTCGCCGAGTTCTTCCTGCTTGAGGCTGCACTCGGAGATGAGCCGCTGGTAGCTGAGGGCAATTTCGATGGCGTTGAGGTTTTCGCGCTGGATGTTCTCGATCAGCGCCATTTCCAGCATCTGCTGGTCGTTGGCCGTGCGTACGTAGGCGGGAATCGTCCGGAGGCCGGCCAGCTTGGACGCCTGGAGGCGCCGCTCCCCCGAAATGAGCTGGTAGTGGTCGGGGCTGAGCTGCCGTACGGTGATGGGCTGGATGATGCCCTGCACCCGGATGGATTCGGCCAGTTCATTGAGCGCATCCATGTCGAAGTACGTGCGGGGCTGGAACGGGTTTACTTCGATGAAGTCCACGTCAATGTCCGACATGGTGTTGAACGATTCCAGGCTGACGGGCGGCCGCGATTCGTTTACCATTTCCGAGTCCTGTAACAAGGCTCCCAACCCTCTCCCCAGGCCACTTCTTTTCTTTAAGGCTTTATTGCTATTGTTATTGGACATCATAATTCACGCAGAGAGTAAGCAGTGCCGGACGGCACCCGGTTCTCGTTAGATTGGTAAGGGTAAAGTTACAGTATACCGGGTAAAAACGCACGGGATGAACCCACAAATTCACCCGGCCGCGGCGCCCCGGCGTACAAACCACTAGCGATCAGTACAAACGCCGCGGCGCAAAGTTCAACTTGGCTGCACCATGCCGTTCTTGACCAGGATTTCCCGGGCCAGGTTCAGGTAGCTCACCGCCCCCTTGCTTTCGGAGTCGTGGGCAATGGCCGGAATGCCGAAGCTGGGCGATTCGCTCAGGCGGATGTTGCGCGGGATGATCGTGCTGAACACCATTTGCTGGAAGTGCGAATTCACTTCGTCCACCACCTGGTTCGACAGCCGCACGCGCAGGTCGTACATCGTCAGCAGGATTCCCTCGATCTCCAGGTTGGTGTTGAGGCGCGACTGGATGATCTTGATCGTGTTGAGCAGCTTGCCCAATCCTTCGAGGGCGAAATATTCGCACTGCACCGGGATGATGACCGAGTCGGCGGCCGTCAGGCTGTTGATCGTGATCAGGCCCAGCGACGGCGAACAGTCAATGATGATGAAGTCGTAGTCGTTTTTCACGTCGCGCAGGGCTTCCTTCATCTTTTCCTCCCGGTTCTTGAGGTTGATCATTTCCACCTCGGCGCCCACCAGGTCAATGTGGGAGGGGAGCAGGTCCAGGTATTCGAGTTCCGACGGAAGAATAATGTCGCGGGCCGTTACCCCGCCGACCATGCACTCATAAATGCTGTTTTCAATTTCTTTCGGGTTGAAGCCCAGTCCGGAAGTGGAGTTGGCCTGCGGGTCAGCGTCCACGATCAGCGTTTTGTATTCAAGTGCTGCCAGGCTCGCCGCCAGGTTAATGGTGGTGGTGGTTTTCCCTACCCCCCCTTTTTGGTTCGCAATGGCTATAATTTTGCCCATACGGTTGTTCGGAAGTCAGAATCAATAAAAGTACAAATTCAATCTGGCAAATGCTTCCCAAATATAGGATATAAAAAATTTTAATCGGGTTGGATTTACCACGGAGGCAAGCAGAAAAAGGGAGACGGGAGGATCGGGAAGGAGACTTACTGGGAATGGCCACCTGCGTCAGATTGAGGGGATAGGGTTTAAACCCTATCCTCCCGGCGTCACGCCCAAACTCCCTTCCCGATCCTCCCGTCTCCCGTCTCCCTTTTCCACACCAAACCTTACAGAACAGAAAAACTGCCGTTTTGTACTTTACCCA
>CADCTQ010000480.1:0-15890 GCA_902805615.1 uncultured Cytophagales bacterium | reverse complement strand
TGTGCCCTCTGCGGTTTACCTTCTCCGGTCTCCTTTCCTCCCGTTTCCCATCACCCTTTTTCCGGTAGGCCCTTTTTTCGAACCAAATCTTACGGGGCAGCAAAACCGCCGTTTTGTACTTTACCCAAATAAAGTTGTACCCTGGGCCGGAAAAGTGCGAAATATGAAAAAATGATTGTGAATTTTAAATAACTTCGGTATGTTAGCAACTATATTCTTTCATCCCTATTACCTGGGTAGAGAAAGCGTATGACCGGGGCCCCATGAGGGCTCTTTCTATTTGGTTAAATGTCTACTATTCCTATATAGAATCAAAATCATGCAAAGCTTCCGCACTGAGTTGGAGAACCCCATCGTCGAACGTGACATTCTCGACCTGGAGAAAAAAATCAAGCTGTACCGGGAAGGCCGCATCCCCGACGAGAAGTTCCGCAGCCTGCGCCTCGTGCGCGGCGTGTACGGGCAGCGGCAGCCCGGCGTGCAGATGGTGCGCATCAAACTGCCCTTCGGCCGGGTGTCGGTGAAGCAGCTGCTGCGCCTGGCCGACCTCACCGACGAGTACGCCACGGGCAACCTGCACCTGACCACCCGCCAGGACGTGCAGTTCCACTTCGTGAGCCTCGACCGCACGCCCGAACTCTGGACGAAGCTCGAAGGGGACGACCTGACCATCCGCGAAGCCTGCGGCAATACGGTGCGCAACATCACCGCCTCGCCCACGGCCGGCATTGACCCCGAAGAACCCTTCGACGTGTCGCCCTACGCCCACGAAATGTTCCGCTACTTCCTGCGCAACCCCATTTGCCAGGACCTGGGCCGCAAGTTCAAAATCTCCTTCTCCTCCAGTGACCGCGACACGGCTTTTGCCTTTATCCACGACCTGGGATTCATCCCGAAGGTGAAACACGTGAATGGACAGGAAGTGCGGGGCTTCAAGGTGATGCTGGCCGGCGGCCTCGGCGCCCAGCCGTACCTGGCCCACCTGGCCCACGAATTCCTGCCCGAAGACCAGCTCATTCCCTTTGCCGAAAACGTGCTGCGGGTGTTTGACCGCTACGGCGAACGGAACCGCCGCCACAAGGCGCGCCTCAAGTTCCTGCTCGAAGAGATCGGCTTCGAAGAATTCATGCGGCGCGTGGAAGAGGAAAGGGTGGCCCTCAAATCGAAAGTGTACGTAATTGACCGCGACGCCATTCCCCAGCCGGTGCCGCCGGCCCTGGGTGACGTGCCGGCCGCCACGGTCGCCGACGAAAAGAAATACCAGGCCTGGCGCAGCACGAACGTCTTCGAACAGAAGCAAAAGGGCTACTACGCCGTGCAGCTCAAGGTGCAACTCGGGGATTTGTCGTCGGCCAAAGCCCGCCTGCTGGCCCCCATCGTGCGGGCCTACGCCGCCGACGACATGCGGGTGACGGCCAACCAGGGCCTGCTGCTCAAGTTCGTACACCCGGAGTACCTGCCGGCGCTGTTCAACGCCCTGAACGAAATCGGGCTGGCCGAACCGGGCTTCGACTCCACAGCCGACATTACGGCCTGCCCCGGCACAGACACTTGTAATTTGGGCATCTCCAACAGCACGGCCATCTCGGTGGAACTCGAACGGGTGATGAACGAGGAATTTCCCGACCTGGTCTACAACACCGACATCAAGATCAAGATCAGCGGCTGCATCAACGCGTGCGGCCAGCACGGCCTCGCGCAGATCGGCTTCCACGGCAGCTCCTCGAAGGCCAAGAAGACCGGCGCGGTGGTGCCCGCCCTCCAGGTGATGCTGGGCGGCGGCGGCCTCGGTGACGGCGCGGGACGCATTGCCGACAAGATCATCAAGGTACCCAGCCGCCGCGGCCCCGAAGTGCTGCGCTTCCTCTTCAACGATTACGAGCAGCACGCCGCCGACGGGGAGTATTTCAACAACTACTACGACCGCCAGGGCAAGGATTACTTCTACCAGTTGCTCAAGCCGCTGGGCAGCCTCGACAACCTGACGCCCATGGACTTCATCGACTGGGGACAGTCGCAGTCTTTCGCCACCGCCATCGGGGTGGGGGAATGCGCCGGCGTGCAGATTGACCTCATCGCCACGCTGCTCTTCGAAGCCGAAGAGAAGATCGCCTGGGCGAAAGAAACCTTCGGGGACGGCGCCTACGCGGATTCCATCTACCACAGCTACAGCACGATGGTGCACACGGCCAAGGCGTTCCTGCTCTCCCGGGATATTGCCTGCAACACGCAGCACGGCATCATCAGCGACTTCGACAAGCACATGGTGCAGACGGGCGTGGTGCCGCTGGCGACCGACTTCAAGTCGCTGGTGATGCAGATCAACGTCAACGAACCGGGCCGGGAATTCGCCGAAAGCTACCTGGCGCAGGCCACCGACTTTTTGAAACTCATTTTTTCCATCCGTTTAAAGCAGCAGACCGAACATGCAGAAGCAAATTAATCCGAAACTGACCCTGGTGGGCGCCGGTCCCGGCGACGCCGAACTGATTACCCTCAAAGGCATCAAGGCCCTGCGCGCGGCGGACGTGATTTTGTACGATGCACTGGTCAACAAGGAACTGCTCGAATACGCCGACGACGTGCCGGCGATCTTCGTGGGCAAGCGGGCCGGCAACCACGAACTCCCGCAGGAAGGCATCAACGAACTGATCGTGCAATCGGCCCTCACCTACGGGCACGTGGTGCGGCTGAAGGGCGGCGACCCGTTCGTGTTCGGCCGGGGCCACGAGGAAATCGAGTACGCGCAGGCGCACGGCATCGAGACGGCCGTGGTGCCGGGCATTTCGTCCTCCATTGCCGTACCCGAGTTGCAGTCCATCCCGTTGACCCGCCGCGGCGTGAGCGAAAGTTTCTGGGTGCTCACGGGCACCACCCGGGCCGGCCAGCTCTCGGCCGACCTCCAACTGGCCGCCCAGTCGAACGCCACGGCAATCATCCTGATGGGCGTCCACAAACTCGCGGAGATCACGGCGTTGTACCGGGCGCACGGCCGGTGCTCGTTGCCCGTTGCCGTCATTCAGAACGGTTCGCTCCCCACGGAACGCATCGTGGTGGCCGAAGTGGATACCATCGTGGACGTGGTGCAGCGCGAAAACATCGGTGCGCCGGCCATCATCGTGATCGGTGAAGTGGTACGTACGCATCCGGCGGCCCAATTACGCGAGTTGGTGGCGGCGGAGTGCAAGTAGAGAGAAAACCATTGCAACAGAGACGCATCTCCCCGCGCCGGTCAGTAGTCAGTCAGTCAGTAGGATAGGGTTTAAACCCTATCCTACTGACTGACTGACTACTGACCGGCGCATTGCAAACATCCGGCTCATTGGCACCGGGCTTACGTGTGCGACAGCCCTAACCTATCAAATTTGCTTTCCCTTAAAGCTCCTACCAAATCCCCCAACACCCCACCCCCCATGTCCTCCCCCGAACGCGAAGGCAACCTCCTCTTCCCCGTATTCCTCAAACTGGAAGAACTCAACCTGCTGATCGTGGGCGGCGGCAACGTGGGGCTGGAAAAGCTGTCGGCGGTGCTGCGCAACAGCCCCGGCGCGCCGGTCACGCTGGTGAGCCGGGAAATGGGGGAGGGGGTGAAGGAACTCGCGGCCGGCTACCCGAACGTGCAACTCCTGGAGCGGCCGTACGCGCCCGAAGACCTCGACGGCAAGGACGTCGTGATTGCCGCCACCGACGACCCGCAACTCCACGTGCGCATCAAGGCCGAAGCCAAGGCCCGCCGCGTCCTCGCCAACGTGGCCGATACGCCCCACCTGTGCGACTTTTACCTCGGCTCGGTGGTCAAAAAAGGAGATTTGAAGATTGCCATTTCGACCAACGGCAAGTCGCCCACCCTGGCCAAGCGGATGCGGGAGTTTCTCGAAGCCGCCCTGCCTGATACCACCCAGGAACTGCTCGACAACCTGGGCCAGATCCGGGCCCGCATCGAAGGGGATTTCCAGGCCAAGCTCAAAGCCCTCAACGAGGTGACGGCGGGCTTTTTAAAACCCTGAGCGAAACGCACCCCCCACCCGGTTACGTTACATGAGCATACTCATCAATGTAACCATGAAAAACCAAACATACATCCGTCCCACCCCGCCCCCGGTGCGGGACGTTCCCGAACTCAAGTGGCTCGACCAGGTAACCGGCGTGATGGACACCGCTTTCCGCGTACCGGGCACCAATTTCCGCTTTGGCCTCGACCCCATCATCGGCCTCATCCCCGGCGTGGGCGAACTGGTGACCTTCGGCATCTCCGGGGCCCTGCTGATGGTGATGGCCCGCCACGGCGTGAGCCGCAAGGTACTCCTGATGATGGCCGGCAACATCCTGCTCGATAGTACCATCGGCGCCATTCCGATCCTCGGTGACCTCTTCGACGCCGGCTACAAATCCAACCGGCGCAACCTGGAACTCCTGCGCAGGCATTACCAGGAGGGCAAACACCAGGGCAAGGGCACCGGCATCCTGGTGCTCATGGTGATCGGCATCCTGGGGGTGGCGGCGCTGCTGGTATTCCTCACCTGGAAGCTGGTGGCGTTGGTCATCGGCTATTTCCAGGGTACGCTGAACGTGTAAGGCCGGACGTGGGTGGGCAGCCAGGACGGTTTGCGGAACTTTCGCAACCTTTGCCCACCCACTTACCACCTTTCCCCATGCTGCACCTCGTATTCCTCGACGCCGACACCCTCGGCTCCACTTCCCTCGACGGCCTCCGTCCCTTCGGCAAGCTTACCCTCCACGCGACCACGGCCCCCCGCGAAACGGCCGAACGGGTGCGCGACGCCGACGTGGTCATCGCCAACAAAGTCGTCATTTCCCGCCAGGTACTGGAAGCCGCCCCCAAACTCAAACTGATCTGCGTGGCGGCCACCGGCACCAACAACGTGGACCTGGAGGCGGCCAAAGAACGCGGCATTCCGGTGAAGAACGCCGTGGGCTACTCCACCGCCGGCGTGGCGCAGCATACCTTTGCAATGCTGTTCTACCTGCTTGAGCAACTGCGCTACTTCGACGATTACGTGAAGGGCGGCGGCTACGCGAAGAGTCCCATCTTCACCCACTACGGCCGGGAGTACTGGCTGCTGGGCGGCAAACGCTGGGGCATCATCGGCCTGGGCACCATCGGCCGGGAGGTCGCCAACATTGCCGGGGCCTTCGGCGCGGAGGTGGTGTACTACTCCACGTCCGGCCGCCACGACGACCCCGGCTACCGGCGCGTGGAACTGGACGAACTGCTGCGTACGTCGGACGTGGTTTCGATCCACGCCCCGCTGAACGACGCGACCCGGGACCTGATCGCCTTGCCGCAACTGCGGATGATGAAGAAAACCGCCGTTCTGATCAACGTGGGCCGCGGCGGCATCGTCTCGGAAACCGGCCTGGTGACGGCCCTGGACGAAGAATCCCTCTTTGCCGCCGGGCTCGACGTGCTGGAAACCGAGCCGATGCAGCCGGGTCACCCGTTGCTCTCCGTCAAATACCCTGACCGGCTCCTCATCACCCCGCACATCGCCTGGGCGGGCATCGAAGCCCGCGACAACCTGGTGGCGCAGGTGGTCCAAAACATCCGCACGTTCGTAGAGGGCGGGAAATAGGGCGTTGTAAACGAATGCAACGGACCCATCCCGTTGTACCGGTGCGTTGCAAAAGGTTGCAGCCTACTGATCCCGCGGGATTGGAGACTTGTAAAAGGATAAAGTGTTCTGATTCGTGCGGATTGGATGCTTGTAAAAGGTTGCAGTGTTCTGATTCCGCCGGATTGGGAGCCTGTAAAAGTTGCAGGCGGTATGATCCCGGCGGGAGGAGGGCTTTGTAAAAGGTTGCAATTGGGTAGCATAACCCATTGCAAAGGCAGTACGTCGGTGCATCGCGTTAGCCTCCCCTCGCGGTCATTCCCGCAGGGAATCTTTTGTGGATACGACAATCCCTGGCTTTCACTACGAAGATTCCCTGCGGGAATGACCGCGCGGGGAGGATATGCCGAAATGCGCAGCTATTTACATCACCTAAAACGGTAAATTTGCCCTTCATGCGGAACTGTTTATTCCTAGTGCTGCTGCTCGCCGCTACCCGGGCGAGGGGCCAATCCCAAAAGCCGGAGGACTTTGGCTACCGGCACCTGCAAACGTTTTACAAAGGCGACACCGTACACGTGCTGGTGTGGTCCAGAAGCGGGGAGGAGGGACGGCCCAAACCCTTGTTCCTCTTCGCCCAGGGCTCTCTGCCCAACCCACTGCTCATTACTGACAGTCTCGGGGCTTACGGGCTGTTTCCCTTTAAATCCGACAGCCTGCTGCGGGATTATCACCTGGCCATCATCGGCAAGCCTTTCGTGCCGGTCGTGGCCCGGAAAGAATCGTTGAAGCCCGGAAACTGGTACGCCGATCCCGCCACCGGCCAGGCCCCGGAGGATTACTTGCGCCGTGACTACGTAGGGTACTACGTGAACCGCAACCTGGCAACGATCCGTTTCCTGCGGGCGCAGCCGTGGGTGAGCAAGGAGAAGCTGGTATTGGCCGGGCATTCGGCCGGCGCCATGGTGATGACCCGGCTGGCCGCCCGGTCGAAGGATGCCACGCACCTGATCCTGTCGAGCGGCAACCCCATGGGCAGAATCGTTTCCATCATCTGGCTGAAGCGGGCGGCGGATTCCACCGGGGCCGCGACCGAAGAGACCTTCCGGTACTGGGAAGGGGTGGTGGCGCAGCCCGACAGTACGGCCGCACCCGGCGGGGGCGACCCCAACAAGACTACATTTGACTTTTCCCAGCCGGTGGTGGAAGACATCAAAAAGCTGCGCATCCCCGTGCTGGTCACCTACGGGACCCGCGATCACTGCGCCCCATACAACGATTACCTGCGCGTGGAACTGATCCGGGAAAAGAAAAAGCACGTTCAGTTCAAGGCCTACCCGGGACTCGAACACAACTACTTCGGCTTCAAACCGGATGGCACCGTGGACTACGACAATTTCAACTGGGACCGCGTGGCCGCCGACTGGTGGGGGTGGCTCCGGTCGCAGTAAAGCTGAACCCCCATGAAAGAAAACCTGCTGTTCGTGTGCAGCCGCAACCAATGGCGCAGCCCCACCGCCGAGGGGCTGCTGCGCAACCATCCCGCCTACCACGCCCGGTCGGCCGGCACGAGTGAAAAGGCGCGGATCAGGCTGTCATCCAAGCTCGTGGCGTGGGCCGACGTGGTCATCGTGATGGAGCGGCGGCACCGGGACATCCTCAAAGAGCGGTACGCGGCCGAACTCTCCGGCAAGCAACTGGTGGTGCTCGACATCCAGGACCACTACGGCTTCAACGACCCCGAACTGGTGGAACTGCTCAGGGACAAGCTGGCCGGTACGTTGGGTATTCAATTGTAAAACCATTCGTGCATGAAACCATTCCTGCTGATCGTCATCCCCTTGCTATTGCTGTTGCCCGGGATAAAGTCCCGGAAGCCGGGTCCGGGAGCATCCTCCGGGGTGGCAACCGGGCAACCGGCCGACTACTTCCGGAAAATGAAGTCCAGGTTCAAACACGTAAATTTGAAACGGTTCGACAACGGCGGGTTTGGATTAGCGTACGACTCAACGTTCAAACGGGTAGATTCGCTCACCTACCGGAAACTGTTCCGCAACAGCCGCATTTTCACCAACAATGATGAAGGCTGGACTGCCTCGTACTACGCCTACAATGAGCGGCCGGGCTATTACCAACTCATCTTTGCCGGCAAAGGGCATTACGCTCCTGACCTAGTGCTGTTCCATTTTGCGCCGGACGGCAAACTGCTGGCCGAACAGGTCGTGGCCTCCTCATTCTTCGACGCCGGGGAGGGACGGTTGACGAAAAGTTACCTCCGCAGGGATTCGCTGCTCATCCGGGCGGACCTCGAACTGAGCGAGCGGCCCGAGGGCGTGCCCTGCGATTCGGTGGTCACTTCGTTTAAAATTGCCCCGGGCGGAACCATTGCCCGGGTTTCCAAAAAGGCGTTCAAGATCAAGTGCTACTGAACGACCGTTTCGTTTTTTTTGCCGGGGCTCCGCGACGGCCGGGGCAGCGTCCCGCAGGAACACTGCCCGATGCCCTGACGGGCGGCCGATCCGGTGCACAGGAGGGAGGGGAAGCCCAATAATGTTTGGCCCCCATCCGCAATCCCGACAATAGTCCATTCTGTCGAAATATTCTCCTAATTTTGGCCCGCAAACCACGGCGTACGTGTGACGCCTATTTTTGAAGTTGTATGGCCGTTAAGATCCGCAAAGAAGACGCGCTGGCGTACCACGCCAGTCCGCAACCCGGTAAGATTGAGGTAGTTCCCTCCAAAGTGCTCAGCTCCCAGTACGACCTGGCCCTGGCCTATTCGCCCGGCGTGGCCGAGCCCTGCAAGGAGATCGCCGCCAACCCCGAAGACAGTTACAAGTACACCTCCCGGGGCAACCTGGTGGCCGTCATCTCCAACGGCACCGCCGTGCTGGGCCTGGGCAACATCGGCCCCGAAGCCTCCAAGCCCGTGATGGAAGGCAAGGGCGTGCTGTTCAAGAAGTTCGCCGGCATTGACGTGTTCGACATCGAGATTGACTGCAACGACCCCGAAGAATTCATCCGCATCGTCAAGTCGCTGGAGCCCACCTTCGGCGGCGTGAACCTGGAAGACATCAAAGCCCCCGAGTGTTTCTACATCGAGCAGGAACTGCGCAAGCGGATGAACATTCCCGTGATGCACGACGACCAGCACGGCACGGCCATCATCTCGTCGGCGGCCCTGCTCAACGCCCTCGAAGTGGTGGGCAAAAACATTGACCAAATCCAGATCGTGGTGAACGGGGCCGGAGCCGCCGCCATTGCCTGCGTGAAGCTGTACGTGGAACTGGGCGTGCCGCGCGACCACATCGTGATGAACGACATCCACGGCATCCTGCACGCCGACCGGGCGGACCTCGACGACATCCGCCGCGAGTTTGCCACCACCCGGCCCGTCACCAACCTGATGGAAGCCATGACCGGCGCCGACGTGTTCCTGGGTTTGTCGGCGGCCAACGTGATCACCCCCGAACACCTGCGCATGATGGCCTCCAGCCCCATCGTGTTCGCCCTGGCCAACCCCGACCCTGAGATCGCCTACGACCTGGCCATGGCTTCGCGGCCCGACATCATCATGGCGACCGGCCGTTCCGACAATCCCAACCAGGTGAACAACGTGCTGGGCTTCCCCTACATTTTCCGCGGCGCCCTCGACGTGCGGGCCACCGAGATCAACGAAGCCATGAAGCTGGCCGCCGTGCGGGCCATTGCCGAACTGGCCAAGGAGCCCGTGCCCGAATCGGTCAACAAAGCCTACGAGAACAACGCCCTCTCGTTCGGTCCCGAGTATCTCATTCCCAAGCCCCTCGACCCGCGGCTCATCACCACCATCTCGCCGGCCGTGGCCCGGGCCGCCATGGAGTCGGGCGTGGCCCGCAGGCCCATTCCCAACTTCGAGGCGTACCACCTCGAACTCGAAAAACGCGTGGGCATTGACCAGCGCCTCATGTCAAGGGTGATCGGCCGGGCGCGGCAGGAGCCCAAGCGGGTGGTGTTTGCCGAAGCCGACACCTACAAGATCCTCAAGGCCGCCCAGATTCTCCAGGACGACGGCATTGCCATTCCCATCCTGCTCGGCGACCGGGAACGCATCAAGCAGATCATCAAGGAGAACAAGATTGACCTCGACCCGCAGCACTGCGAGATCATTGACGTGGTGCAGGAGCCGGAGCGGTGCCACCGGTTCGCCCAACTGCTCTACGAGAAGCGGCAGCGCAAGGGCCTCACCCTGCACGACAGCCGCAAGCTGATGATGCAGGACCGCAACTACTTCGGCGCCATGATGGTGGCTACCGGCCAGGCCGACGCCCTCATTTCGGGCCTCACCAAGGAATACGCCCGCACCATCCGGCCGGCCCTGCAAGTGATCGGGGTGGAAGAGGGGCGCCGCCGCGTGGCCGGCATGTACGTGATTCAGAACAAGAAGCAGGCGTACTTCTTCGCCGACACCACCGTGAACGAAAACCCCACCGCCGACGACCTGGTGGAGATCATCGGCCTGACGGCCCGCAAGGTGCGGTTCTTCGACGTGGAACCCCGCATTGCCGTGCTGTCCTACTCCAACTTCGGCTCCAACCCCGGCGACATTCCGGCCAAGGCCATCGAGGCGACCCAGAAGGCCAAGCGGCGCTACCCCGACCTGGTGATTGACGGCGACATCCAGGCCAACGTGGCCCTCAACCCCCGGCTGTTGCAGGAAACGTACCCCTTCAGCGACCTGGCCGAGAGCGGCGCCAACACCCTCATCTTCCCCGACCTGGCCTCGGGCAACATTGCCTACAAGCTCCTCCAGGAGATCGGCGGTGCGGAAGTGATCGGCCCCATCCTGATGGGCATGCGCAAGCCCGTCCACATCCTCCAACTGGGCTCCTCCATCCGCGAGATCGTGAACGTGGTTGCCATTGCCGTAGTAGAAGCCCAGGAGAAGAAAGTGCTGGAGACGGCGCTGTTTGAGATTTAGGGATTGGGGTATTGGGGGATTAGGGTATTGAGGTATCCGCACAGCCGCTGAGCACCACTAGTACCTAATACCCAATTCCCGATCCCCCAATATCCTAATCCCTTAATACCCAATACCCCACTACCCATGATTGCCTACATTGACGGGAAGCTGACCTACAAAGATGCCACCCACGCCGTGATTGACGTGCACGGGGTGGGCTACGAGATCCGGATTTCGCTGCAAACCTTCGGGGCGATCCAGGAAGGGGAACGCTGCCGCCTGCACACCATCCTGCACGTGAAGGAAGACGCCCACACGCTGTACGGCTTTCTGGACCGCGCCGAGAAGAAAATCTTCGTGGACCTGACTTCCGTGACGGGCATCGGCCCCAACACGGCCCTGATGATGCTCTCCTCGCTGTCGGCCGCCGAGATCCAGCATGCCATCGTGTCGGAGGACATCCGCACCATCCAGAGCATCAAGGGCATCGGGGCCAAAACGGCCCAGCGCATCGTGCTGGAACTGCGGGATAAAATGAAAAAGGACGTCTACCTTACACCGTCCTCGCCGACTTTTGCGGTTACCTCCAACAATACCCTGCGGAGTGAAGCGTTATCAGCATTGACGACCCTGGGGATACCCCGGAACATCGCCGAAAAAAGCATTGAGAGCGTATTGAAGCGGGAAGGGGCGGGAATTTCGCTCGAACAACTGATCAAAATGGCCTTGAAAGCAAGCTGACCGGGGCGGGGCGGAAGGGTTATTTTCGGCCCGATACCTTGCGCCGGAATTAACGGATGCGTACCTTTTGAACCGAATTTATTGTATATTTTCACACCTGGTAACAGAACCCATCATTCTATTGATCCAACCTTTACAGATTCAGCTTTACCGCCTGATTTAACAAGTGATTTTTACGAATCAGTTCGCCTCTGGGTGGGTTGAAGTTTGTGGAAATGGATCAGTATTGTTCAACGATTCCGCGTGCGGGTATGTTTACGAGTATTCTCATTGCCTGGTTGCAAATTTTCGAATGTAGTGAAAGCTGACCCGACCCGCCGCCGCATACCGATCTGAGTATCCTGCGGGCCCATACCCCGCGCCCTTGTATAAAGCACTTCCAGTCGAGTAATCATCCTTATCAGTACCAATTCCTTTGCCTAAGCATACCAGCCACATACTGTTTTCGGGAAGCATTCTGTTTGCACTCACCACTTGGTTTGCGCAAGTGGAATCCGATTCCCGCAGCCCCCGGCGTACGCCCGCGTGGGTAGCCGATACGCCCGGCGTAGATTCCACCCAACGCACGAGCCCCTTCAGCGACTCGCTGAAACGGGAAAAGCAGGGGCCTTCCCTCCACTACCGCGACCGGTACGGCGACCCGTACAGCGACCGGCCCTTCAACTCGCCGCTGCGGCTGAAGGACCCCGCCAACGTGAAAACCGAGGTCCAGGTGGATACCGCCGGCAACGTGACCATCCAGGAAAAAGTGGGCGAATTCGATTACCGGCCGCCCACCACGCTCAACCGCGACGAGTTTTCGAACTACCAGGACGGCTTCCTCTCGCGGGAATACTGGCGGCAAAAGGCCGAAGGCACCAAGGGCAAAAGCGAAGTGACCGGCCGCCGGCTGATCCCTAAAATCTACCTGGGGCCCACGGCCGACCGCCTCTTCGGGGGCAGCTACCTCGACTTCCAGACCAACGGCTTCGTCACCCTCGACTTCGGCGCCCAGTGGCAGGCCACCAAGAACCCCAACCTGCCCGTGCGGCAGCAGCGGCAGTTCATGCCCCTCAACTTCGACCAGCAGATGAGCGTCAACTTTACCGGCAAGCTGGGCGAAAAGCTCAAGATGACCGGCAACTTCGACTCCAAGGCGTCGTTCCAGTTTGAGCAAAACCTAAAACTGGAGTACACCGGTTTCGAAGAAGACATCATCCAGAAGATCGAGGCCGGCAACGTGAGCATGCCCCTCAACAGCACCCTCATCACGGGGGCGCAGAACCTGTTCGGCCTCAAGACCCAGCTCCGGTTCGGCCGCCTCCAGGTGACCTCCATCCTGGCCAACCAGCGGGCCCGGCTCGACGAAGTACGCGTGCAGGGCGGGGCCCAGCGGCGGCGCTTCGAAATCCGGGCTTCCGAGTACGAGGAAAACCGGCACTTCCTGCTCGGGCAGTTCTTCCGCAACAACTACGAGCCGGCCCTGCGCAGCGTGCCCGTGACGGGCGGCTACAGCCCCCGCTCTTCGGGCACCATCCCGGCCACGGCCAACAACACGATCAACAACGCCAACAACCCCAACGGCGGCGCCGACCCCAACGTGGGCGGCGGCGGCGACTTCGGCGGCGGCATGGACGGCATGGGCGGCGCCAACGGGCCGGGCGGCATGAACAACGGCCTCATCAATGCCAACCAGAACAGCATCGGCGGCTCCTCGGTGAACTCGGGCGTGAACATCACCCGCATCGAGGTGTACGTGACCAACCGCGCCAACAACACCCAGACCCTGCGCAACCTGATTGCCTTTACCGACCTGGGCGAAGGGGCTCCGTTCAAACAAAATAACGCTGCCATCGGGACCGGGGCTGGCGTGAAGGCGCCCATTGACAACGCCGCCAACGGCCTGTACGCCGCGGCCGCCAACAACCCCGCCATCCGCAGTGCCGACGGGGCCGGCGCCGGGGCCGAAGCGCTGGGCCTGGTGCAGGGCAATGATTACGAAGTGCTGCGCGGCGCGCGGCAACTTTCCCCGCAGGAGTACAACTTCCAGCCGCAACTGGGCTACATCTCCCTCAACACCCCCATCGGCCGCGACGAGATCATCGCCGTCGCCTTTGAATACACCCTCCAGGGGCGGCGTTACAAGGTGGGGGAACTCACCGAGGACTACCAGACCCGCGGCGAACGCGAAACGATCATTCTCAAACTCATCCGGCCCGCCGCCGTGCGCACCGACCTGCCCACCTGGGACCTGATGATGAAAAACATCTATTCCCTGGGCGCCGGCCAGATCAACCGCGAAGGCTTCCAGCTGCGCGTCATCTACAAGGATGACCTTACGGGCATTGACAACCCTTCGCTCCAGGAAGGCCGCTACACCAAAGACGTGCCGCTGCTCCAGGTGTTCAACCTCGACCGGCTCAACCCGCAGGGCGACCCCCAGCCCGACGGCAACTTCGACTGGGTGGAGGGCGTGACCATTGACAGCCGCGCCGGGCGCATCATCTTCCCGGTGCTCGAACCCTTCGGCAGCCACCTCACCAACGACGACGGCCGGAGCACCACCCAGCCGCCGCCCCCCTGGTTCGACCCCCAGAGCGAGCAGTCGCTGGTCAGCAAGTACGTCTTCTCGACGCTCTACGAAAACACCCGCCAGGAGGCCCAGCAGATCGCCGAGAAGAACAAGTTCTTCCTCAAGGGCACCTACCAGGGCACGGCTTCCAACGACGTGCAATTGCCCACGTTCGGGGCCGACGCCGGCGCCGTGACCGTGACCCGGGGCGGCGTACCGCTGGTGCAGGGCCAGGACTACATCCTCGAAAACGGCCAGGTGCGCCTGCTCGACGAAGGCACCAACCAGTCGAACAGCGAAGTGGTGATCAGCTACGAAAAGCCCGACCTGTTCAACAACCAGATCCGGACGCTGATGGGCACCCGCCTCGACTACCTGGTGAGCAAGGACTTCGTGATCGGCTCCACGCTCATGCGCCTCAAGGAACGGCCCATCATTTCGCGCGTGGGCCTGGGCAACGAACCCACCAACAACACCGTGCTCGGCTTCGACGCCAACTTCAAGAAGGATTCCCGCTTCCTGACCCGGCTCGTGGACAAGCTGCCGCTCATCCAGACGAAGGAACTCTCGGGCATCACGTTTACCGGTGAATACGCCCGCCTGTTCCCCGGCGTGGCCCCCGGCGCCCGGGGCAACTCCTTCATTGACGACTTCGAGGGAGCCGAAACGCCCTTCGACCTCACCCGCATTCCGCAGGTGAACTGGAAGCTGGGCTCCACGCCGCTGCTGTTCCCGGAAGCGAGAGATACCTCGCTGCGCAACACGCTGCGCTACAGCTTCCGCCGCGCCAAGATCGCCTGGTACTCGGTGGACAACACCTTTTACCGCGATGCCAAGCCGGGCGGGTTGACCGAACAGGACCTGAAGAACCACTTCGTCCGCCAGGTGCTGCCCCAGGAAATATTCCCCAACCGGGCCGCCCAGCAGGTGAACATGAACGAGAACCTGATGAACATTGCGTACTACCCCAATGAACGGGGGATGTACAACTACAACCCGGCCGTGGACGCCCAGGGCCGGCTTACCACGCCCGCGCGGCAGAACTGGGCCTCCCTCACCCGGGCCATCCGCAGCGACATTGACTTTGACAACGCCAACGTGCAGTACATCGAGTTCTGGATGATGGACCCGTTCTTCAGGGATAGGCAAGGCATAACAGATGCTACCAGAACTCCCAGGACGGAGATAGCTCCGGGCGTCTACGCCCAGGACAACCAGGGCGGCGACCTGTACTTCAACCTGGGCAACATCTCCGAAGACGTGCTCAGGGACGGACGCCACGCCTTCGAGAACGGCCTGCCGATCAATGATGATCCCAACAACCGGGCCGACACCACCCGGTGGGGCCAGGTGCCCGGCACGCAATTCCTCACCAACGCCTTCGAGAACACCAGCGGGGCCCGCGGCCGGCAGGACATCGGCCTCGACGGCCTCACCAGCGCCGAGGAAGCCGCCAAGTTCGGCAGCTCGCTGGCCGACCCTTCCGGCGACGACTTTAAATTCTTCCTCGACGGCCAGTACGAGGCCGTGAATGCCAAACTGCTGGATCGTTACAAGAACTTCAACGGCATGGAAGGCAACTCCCCGGAGCCCGGCGGCTCGGACATTGCCCGTTCGGCCACCACCTACCCCGACAACGAGGACCTCAACCAGGACAATACGGTGAGCAACCTGGAGTCGTACTTCCAGTACAAGGTGAGCCTCCGCCCGGGCGAAATGGAAGTGGGCCGCAACTACATCGTAGCCCGGCGCGATACAAACATCGACGGAGATGATGTGACCTGGTACCAGTTCCGCATTCCCGTCCGCGAGTACACGTCAAAGGAGGGCGACATCAACAACTTTAAATCCATCCGTTTCCTGCGGATGTTCCTCACCAACTGGGAACAGCCCGTGGTGCTGCGCATGGCCCAGTACCAGCTGGTTGCCAACCAGTGGCGGATCTACGGCACCAACGGCGAATCCCTGGAAGAGCCGGGCGGGCAGAAGCCCACCGAGCGGAACAATGCCGAGTTTACCCTCGGTACGGTGAACATCGAAGAGAACTCCGGGCGGACCAACCCCGTCCCGTACCAGATTCCGC
>CADCTQ010000479.1 GCA_902805615.1 uncultured Cytophagales bacterium | reverse complement strand
CGGGTGATATCTTCAAGGATTTGGGAATCTTTACTCATAAATGATAAACATTATCTGTTTAGAATCATTCTAACCTACTTGACAAATTTATAACAAAGTTCTACACAAAAAGCTTCCACCCGCGAATAATTATTTTCAGGGGTCGTTGACGCATAAATGCGAGTCCCGTCCACGCGCCGCCAGGAGCAGCACCCACTTAAAGGTTAACTGCTTGGGCTTTTTTTTGTTTCGTTGATTGTGAAGGACTTTGCCCGGATTTTGCCGGGCACAGGAATGAGTCCGGCGCGCGGGCTTCATCCCGAGGGAACCGCCGGAAGCCCGGGTAGCATGCCCCGCCGCCGGGTAGCGGCAAGAGCAGGTTATTCGAAGGGTAATGGGCGGTTGATGCTTTCGTCCAGCGAAATGAAGGTCTCGGTGCGCTGGATGCCGGCCACTTTCTGAATCTTGTCGTGCAGCACTTCGCGCAGGTGCTGCGTATCACGGCAGATGATCTTGGCAAAAATGCTGTAGTTGCCGGTGGTGTAGTGGATGTTTACGATTTCGGGAATCTTGCGCAACTCTTCGGCGACCTGGTTGTAGAGGGAACTCTTATCGAGGTAAATACCCAGAAAAGCAGTAATGTCCCAGCCGATCTTGGCGTAATCAATGTTCAATTGTGCCCCCTTCACGATTCCCATCTCCTCCATCTTCCGCATGCGCACGTGCACGGTGCCGCCGGAGACGTACACCTTCTTGCCAACCTCGGTGTAAGGCATGTTGGCGTCCTGCATGAGCAGGGAAAGAATCTTCAGGTCTACGTTGTCAATATCGAAATTTTTGGGCATAAAATCAATCGTGCTTTTAACTAATGTCAATATAGGCAATTGCTATTTAAAAATATAATAATATTACCGCCATTTCCATGTAAAATTTGCAAGAATTGGCATCTTTCTTTAGTTTTGTATCGTTCAACGGGATAGCAGTTGGACGTTACAATGTAGGATGATGAAACTGGCAGCCATGCCCTCCTGTCTCGGGGGTGGGGAATCCGGGAAAAACCTAGCGTAAGGTCTGTTTTTTGAACAGGCGGGGGTTGACCACCAACAATTTGCGCTACGGCTAACCGCCTCGTGGAGGTTCGAGCCCTTCTCCTACAGCTTAGTGTTAAGATTGGTTTAGGAATTTAAAATGCACCGGCACCTGCTGGTGCATTTTTTATTGCCCCTCTCCCTGCCGCTCCTACTGCGACAACTCCTGGTCCGAATGCACCCCGTACGACACCCGGAACTGCTCCAGCAAGCCGGTCATCTGTTTGAAGTCTTCCTTGGGCGTGTAGCAGCAAAACTTGCTGAACTCCCTGATTTCCCGGGACAGTTGCGTGAGTTGGTGGCTCAGTTCCCGGTGCTTTTCCAAATCGCGCTTGTGAACGGTAATCCGAACGGTCATTGACTGGTTTCCCTGTTGCGTATTCCCCTTAAAAACAAATCCCTTGCGAAGTTTGGTTCACAAGGGATTGCGTTTGAGGTCACGAGCGGATTTGAACCGCTGTACGAGGTTTTGCAGACCTCTGCCTAGCCACTCGGCCACGTGACCAATCGTAGGGCGCAATATTAGGAATATTATTGCGCCTTGCAAAAAGGAATGGGGATTTAAGTGGAAATATGTGGGGTTTTGGTATTGGGAACCGGGGTACCGGGTACCACGAACTGCGCATTGTCTACTGCTTATTGCCCACTGCCTATTCCTCTTTCAGGAAGAGGGCATTAAAAAAGCCGCTCCGGGGAGCGGCTTTTTGTGGTTATGCTGTGCTTATTGCTTGTTCTTCTTGCTTGACTCCTCAAACTGCTCTTTGAGGGCGGCCAGGGCACCAAGGTCACCCAGCGTAGCGCCTCTTTCGGGCTCTTTGTTCTGGGGCTTGTCGTTGCCTCTCGGCTGCTGGGACTTCTTCTCTTTCGCGCGGTTCTCTTCCGGATCGTTGTACACCTTTACGTGCGACAGCACGATGCGCTTCTCGTCCTTCGAAAACTCGGTTACTTTGAAATCAAGCGCCTCGCCTACTTCGGCTACGGTGCCGTCTTCCTTCGCCAGGTTCTTCAGCGTGCTGAAGCCTTCCAGGCCGTAGGGCAGTTCCAGGGTAGCGCCTTTGTCGTTCTTGCTCAGCACGGTGCAGCGGTGCACGGAGCCGGGCGTAAAGATCGTCTCGAACGTATCCCAGGGGTTCTCTTCCAGTTGCTTGTGGCCCAGCGCCAGGCGGCGGCTGTCGGGATCGAGTTCCAGTACCACTACTTCCAGTTCTTCGCCTACCTTGGTGAATTCGGAAGGATGCTTGATCTTCTTGGTCCACGACAGGTCGGATACGTGCACGAGGCCGTCAATGCCTTCTTCCAGTTCGAGGAACAGGCCGAAGTTGGTCAGGTTGCGCACGATGCCCTTGTGGCGGGTGCCGGGGGCGTACTTGTTGAGCAGGTCGGCCTTGGTCCAGGGATCTTCGCTCAGTTGCTTGATGCCCAGGGACATTTTCCGCTCGTCGCGGTCAATGGTAAGCACCACGGCGTCAATGGAGTCGCCGATCTTGATGAAGTCCTGCGGGTTGCGCAGGTGCTGCGACCACGACATTTCCGACACGTGGATGAGGCCTTCCACGCCGGGCATCAGTTCGAGGAACGCGCCGTAGTCGGCTACGTTCACGATGCGGCCGTGTACCTTGGAGCCGGGCTGGATTTCGACCGGCAGCGAATCCCACGGGTGGGGCGTGAGTTGCTTCATGCCCAGGGAGATACGCTTCTTGTCTTCGTCGAAGTCCAGCACGACGATGTTGACTTTCTGGTCGAGCTTGAGCACCTCGTCGGGGTGGTTGATGCGGCCCCACGAAATGTCGGTAATGTGCAGCAGGCCGTCCACGCCGCCCAGGTCAATGAATACGCCGAAGTTGGTCATGTTCTTGATGACGCCTTCGAGTACCTGGCCTTTTTCGAGGTTGGTGAGGATTTGCTGCTTCTGCTGCTCGAGGTCTTTCTCGATGAGTACTTTATGCGACACGACTACGTTGTCGTTGGTGTAGTTGATTTTCACCACTTTCACCTCCATCTTCTTGCCAACGTAGATGTCGAAATCACGAATCGGCTTCACGTCAATCTGGGAACCGGGGAGGAAGGCCTCCACGCCGAAGATGTCCACGATCAGACCGCCCTTGGTGCGGCGCTTCACGTAGCCTTCGATCACCAGGTCTTCGTCCAGGGCCCGCTGGATGTTGTTCCAGGCCGTCAGGATTTTGGCCTTTTTGCGGGAAAGGATGAGTTGGCCACCAGCGTCTTCCTGGTTCTCCACGTACACTTCCACTTCGTCCCCAACTTTCAGGTCGGGCTGGTCGCGGAATTCGGACAGGGGCACCAGGCCGTCAGACTTAAATCCAATGTTCAGAATTACATCACGGTCAGAAATGCCTACTACCGTGCCTTTTACTACTTCTTTCTCACTGACTTCGGTGATGGTGCTGCCGTACATCTGCTCCATCTCTGCCCGCTCAGTCTTGGAATAACCGCTGCCGAAACCTTTGGCGACTACGTTGTCCCAGTTGAAATCTTGTGGATTATTAGCCATAATAAGTGTTACAATTTGCCCTGATTACACCGGCCTGCGGGCAAAAGGCCGGCTTTTAGTGTTACAAATAACGTCGTTCACCGCGAACGGGACGCAAAGGTAAGTATTTTACCGTAATCGCAAGAAACCGCCCGTCTTTTTTAGTGATGACCTCTTTCAGTATCACGAGGTTACAAAAACGCCTTTTACGGTGCCCGGAATGGTTTTTCGCCGAAGCGCAACCCAACGGCCAGCCCCAGCGAATAGGGCCGGAGCCCGACGGGTTCGCGCCGCTTGAAAGTGGAACCCATGAAGTAGCTCACGGTGGGCTCGCACGTCAGCGATACGCGCGGCCCGATGCGCCGGGCGAAGCCAACTCCCGCGTGCAGGGCGTAGTTCAACTGCTCCAGCGGGTTGCGGGGCGAAGGAAAGTGGTACGTCCCGGCCACCCCGTCTTCGCCGGACACGGTGGTCACGCCTCTCACCAGCAGGTTGACCCCGGCTCCGCCCGTCACGTAGAGGTCCTGGAAAGGGGTGGTCAGCAGGTGGTAGGAGGCCCCGGCGCGCAGCCCGGCGTAGTGGTAGCGGCTGTCGTAGGTACGGGACACCGCCCGGCGCACCGGCGTAACGGCAATCCCCTGCCCCGGCAGTACCTGCGCGGCCAGGGAATCGGCCCGGGCCGCCGTGGCCTCAAATTGCAACGTCTCGCCCAGGTTCAGGTAAGACAGCCCGGCGTTCCACGACCAGTGCCGCGTTACCGTTTTGCGCACGGCAATCCCGGCCTCCCAGCCCAACCGTTTGCGCAAGCCGTCCCCGGCCCGGATGTTGCTGACGAGCCATTCGTCCTGCCGGTTTGGGGCGTACCGGTTGAAAGAATACCGCGGTGCGGCAAACACGCCCACCGAGTAGCCCCCTAAAGTTGGCTTCTGCGCTTTGGGTTGAATGGGAACCTTTTTCCGTCCGGTGGCGGGTAACTTCAGCGGTTGCCGGGAGACGGGCAGTGGTTGCGGGCCCACCGCCACGAGGCCTTCCGCGGGCAGGGCCAAGGCCAATGCTCCGGACGGACCGCCCAACCCGGCCCGGGTCGCCTTGCTTGCCGGTTCGGCTACTGCTTCCCGGCTTCCGGCTTCATCCACCGGCGTACGGCTGGCCGCCACGTCGTCCGGTACGCGCTGTCTGGCTTTTCCGGAGGGCGTTCGCCCGTTTTTCGTTGCGCCGTTGCTGCCGGAGGAACGAACCGGGTCCCGTTCCTCGCTTCGGCGGGCCAATGCGTTCCGCCCGGGCTGCTCCTGCCCTCCCTCCCCGGGGCGCCGCCCCCCGGGCTGTTCGGGAATGTTGTGCAACGCCGGTCCCATTCCTTCCGCAAACGTCGCCTCCCGGTCAGGCGTCGACGCGGGGTTGCGCCGGCCCGGCCGGGTCTGGGTACGATCCGGTGATGTACCGGCACGACCCGCACCCTTTGCTGCACCCGTACCGTTTGCGGCGCCGGTGCCTTTTTCCGCGGCCGAAGCCAGGGAGTTATTCCGTACGGGCGGCACCATCGGAGGCTTGTCCGTTCCGGCGGCAATGCTCCCCCTCGTGCGCCCTTCGTACACCCGTCGGCCGGCCGGCAGGATGAGCAGCCCCAGGCAGAGCAGTACCGCGGCCACGGCCAGCGGCCGTCGGTAGAACGGTTTCCGGCGGGCGGCGCGGATGGCCCGCCAGGCCCCGGGGGGCGGCGGCTCCTCCCAGTGACCCAGGCGGCTGCGGAACAGATCTTCAAATTCCTGGTCGTTCAACATAAGCAGACGGGTACAGGTGAATCAATTGTTTTTTGAGCAACCCCTTGGCTTTGGCCAGCTGCGACTTGGAAGTGCCTTCGGATATCCCCAGCAGCGTCCCGATTTCTTTGTGCGAATACCCTTCAATCACGAACAGGTTGAATACCATGCGGTAGCCTTCGGGCAAATGATTGATCAGCCTGAGCAGTTCTTCGGCCGAGATGGCGTCCAGGGGACCGTCGTTGTCGGTTTGCACCTCGTGGGTCTGGTCGTATTCCACTTCATTGTACTGGCGCTTGTGGCGGTGGTAGTGGTTGATGGCCGTGTTGACGAATATCCGCTTCAGCCACCCTTCCAGCGACCCGCCCTGGTACGTACCGATGTGCCGGAATACCTTCACGAACGCCTCCTGGAAGATGTCCTCGGCCTCGAAGCGGGTCCGGCCGTA
Source organism: uncultured Cytophagales bacterium (assembly GCA_902805615.1). Taxonomy (GTDB): domain Bacteria; phylum Bacteroidota; class Bacteroidia; order Cytophagales; family 172606-1; genus CADCTQ01. The sequence continues at coordinate 53,566 of CADCTQ010000479.1, read as the reverse complement.
CCGTACGCACACGCCCATCATCCGGGCGCCGTACCGCTTGTACAATGCTTCCTCGCAGCGGGCGTCCCCGCGCTGGCAACCCGCAATAAGCTCTTTTTCACTGTACACCGGCAGCAAGACTGGAGTGGAAAATGGCTGGAGATGGGATAAAGTAATAAATCTTCCGGAGCCCCCGGAATGGATTCCGCGGGCTCCGGAAGTTGCAAAAGATACTGCTTAGTCGGTAATGTTGATGCGGACGGTGGCCTCCCGGCACGCCTGCTTTCCGTCCAGCGTGCTGCACAGCCGGTACTTCAGTTGCACGGTCGTGTTGGGCGTCTTTGCCGGCACGTAGCGGATGTACGGCCGGCCGTTTTGCTCACTCACGGTAGCCTTTCCCGCCGGCGGCTCCTCGGTGATTTGCAGCGTAGCGGGCAGGTCGGGGCAGTACGTATCGTTCATCAGCACGTCGAGCAGGAGTGCGGGCTTGCCCCCCGTTTGGGTCGAATCTTGCTGGCCCAGGCTGATCGAGGCCGTATCGGCACGGGCGGCCAGGTTCGCCAGGCAGGCATCTTTGGAGGTCGAATCCCTTTGCACGGCAATGCGCACCCAGGCCGTCACGCACGGACCCGCCCCGTTGCAAAGGGTGTAGGACAGCGAATCCTGGCCGGTGAAATCCCTTTTCGGTTGGTAGAACACGGCTCCCGATTGGGTGAATGCGGCTCCGTTGGCGGGCATCGAGGCCAGCGTGACGTCTACTTTGCCGCAGAGCTGGTCGTTGTTCAGCACCGCAATGCGGATCGTGTCGTTCTGCCGCCCGGTGGCGTAGTCGGGGTTGGCAACCAGCTTACAGACGGCCGTATCCTGGCGGATGGTGTCTTTTACGACAATGATCACCGTTGCCGAATCGCACTTGCCGCCCGCACAGACTTTGTAGCGCAGGCTGTCTTCGCCGGTGTAGTTCAGGTTCGGCACGTACGTGTACACGGCCTTGCCCGAATCGAGCTTTACCTGGCCGTTTTCGGGATTGCCCAACTGCACCACGCCGCTTTCGCTGATACGGATTGCCCCGGCGAGTTGGAGGGCCAAAGGCTGGTTCACGTAGGTGGAAAGCCGGAGGGCGTTTGCCTGCAACTGCGTTGCCCGGGCCGGTAGTACGTCTTCGTGGGCGAGCCGGTCACACGCGGGCAGCAGCAGGCCGAACAGGAGGGCCACCAGGGCCGCAAAGGGGAGCGGGGCGCGCATGGAGCGCACGAATGGATGTCGTTGCATGGGAGATTAGGTTGCTTGGAGGGTGGAACGCAATGTGGTTTCAATCCCAGAGACAAGATGCCTCCGCAAGCGGTTGCCCGGCCCTAAAAATTTTTGTAAAACATCCGGAGGAGACCGGCGATGGCAGACCGGAGAAGGGCCTCTCTCCCCGGCCGCCACCCTGGCGGTGACGGGTGAACGGGGCTGAGGCAATTATGGAAAACCGCCTCTTCCCGCATCCACTGGTTTACGTATGCGCCCGGCCACCGATTAACGGCTTGACGATTGCCTGAACCTGCGTCCTTATCCTTTGCATCCCCGCATCATGAAAGAAAAAGCCTTCAAAGTTTCCGTGCCGCAGCCCTGCACGCAGGATTGGCAGGGAATGCAGCCGGACGAAAAAGGCCGTTACTGCCTCTCCTGCCGGAAAAGCGTGGTTGATTTTACCCAGATGACGGACCAGGAGGTGTACTCGCACCTGGCGCAATCCTCCGGAGAGGTGTGCGGGCGGCTCCGGCCGGCGCAACTGAAAAAATACGCAGTACCAGGCGTTCCGGGCCAACCCGCCCCCTGGCGGCTCTACCTGGCTTCGGTCATTACGCTGGTGGGCATTGGGGGCCTGGCGCCCGGGACGGCAAAGGCGCAGGTCCGCACCGAACAAAAGGAGCCGGAAGGGCAGCCTGCCCCACCACCCGCCCATCCCCGCGATTCGGCGGCCCGAACCGTTACCATCCGCGGAAAGGTGACTTCGGCCGATGACGGCATGGGCTTGCCGGGTGCAACCGTAGTGGTACCGGGCACCCGTACCGGCACTACTACCGATCAAAACGGCGCCTTTGAATTACACCTACCCGAATGGACCGGCCCAACCATTCCGCTGGTCTATTCCTTCATCGGCTACCAATCGGTCGAATGCGTCGTATCCACTGCCGAAGCGGCAACTGTGCCGGCCGTTGCATTGGAGCCGGATATCCAGGGAGGACTCGTGTTGGGCGAAGTAGCTGCCACAACCGTAAAGTACCCTTTCCCCAAGAACGTGCTGATGTTTCCGGTAAAAGTGTTCCACAAAGCCCGGTGTCTCTTCATCCGGTAGCCCCTACCCTTTCCGCACCATGATCCGAACGTCGGTGTTGCGGCCCTTGTCGTCGCTGCACGACACTTTGACCGGCCCCGGGGTGGGTTTGAAAAACACCTTTTCGGCGGCCCCGGCGGCCCTGTACAACCGGTCGTTGATGTACCAGTACACCCTTTTTACCCCGTTATCGGTCTGGCAGCTGAGCAGCAGTTCGGGCGTGTCCTCTTCTTCCACCAAATACTCCCGGCCGTCGGACGGCGACACGATGCGCGGGGCGCCTTCCTCGAAAATGCGGGTGCAGGCCGGGTTGTGCGGCGGCACTTTGGCGTAGGCAATGCCGTGCGACACGTTGAACGCCACCAGCTCCGGCGCCATGTTGGGGTACCAGGCCTGTTTTACCCCGGCTGCCGGCTGGCATTCTTTGCAGTACGAAGTCCCTCCGTCGGCTGAAACCGTCACCGCTTGCAGGTGCCCGCACGCCTGCACCGGCGACACCAGCGGAATGTACGTATCCACCACCTGGTGCGCACACTGCGGGGCGGGGGGCAGGCCGCTCTGGCTGCACACCATGCGGAAACGCAGTTCCCCGGGCGCCGGCAGCCGGCTGCCCTGGGCGTTGTAGTGGATGCTGTTGAACAGGTGGAACAGCAGCGGCGTGGCAATGTCGGCCCCCGTCAGTTCGCGCACGCCCGTGCCGTCGGCGTTGCCCACCCACACGGCAATGGTGTACTGCCGGTTGTAGCCGATGCTCCAGGCGTCGCGGCGGCCGTACGAGGTGCCGGTTTTCCAGGCCACCAGCGGCACGTGGTAACTGCTCAGGGCGTTGTTGGGCAGGTCGGGCCGCACGGCCCCCGACAAGATGTTGCCCACCATGTAAGCCGCCACCGGCGACACCACCGGCACCGGGCGGACGGAATCGGTTGCCACCCGCTCCTCCGGCAGGGTGTAACGCAGGGGCGCAAAACGGCCGCCGTTGGCAAAGGCGGCGTACAGGCCGGCCAGTTCTTCCAGCGTCACGCCGCAGCCGCCGAGCACGGCCGAGAGGCCCAGCTTGCCTTCGTCGCGGGCAATCTGTTCGAACCGGGCACTTTTGAGTTTTTGCAGAAACACGGGCATTCCCACGTCGTGCAGCACTTTTACCGCCGGGATGTTGAGGGAATACACCAGCGATTTCTCCACGGTAACGGGGCCGTTGAACTGCCGGTCGAAGTTTTCGGGGGCGTAGCCGGCGAAGTTGCCCGGCACGTCGGCCAGTACGGTCTTGGGCGTGATCTTGCCGGCGTCAAAGCCCAGGGCGTACACGAGGGGCTTGAGCGTGCTGCCGGGGGAACGGACGGCCCGGACGCCGTCTACCTGCCCGGCGTGGGCGGCGTCGCCGAAGTCGGGGGCGCCCAGGTAAGCCTCCACTTCGGCCGTGCGGTTGTTGACCACCAGCACGGCGAGGTTGTGGATGTTGTACCGCTGGAGCCGCTTGTGGTAGTTGTAGGCCAGTTGCTGCACCTTGTCCTGCACAGGCTTACGCAGCGTGGTGGTGAGGTTGATGACGTCGGGATGATCCCGCTTGAGCCGCCAGGCGAAGTGCGGGGCCATTTTGGGCGCTTCCGTGCGGCTCACCACGAGGGGTTCGGCCAGGGCGTCGGCCACTTCTTTTTCAGGAAAAGCCCCCTCCTCGCCGTAGCGGCGCAGCCACTTGTCGCGTTCCTGCCGGATGAGGGCGTTGTTGCGGCCCAGGTACAGCGAGGTGGGCCGGTTGGGCACAATGGCCAGCGTCACGACCTGCGCCAGGCTGAGCTGGTCGGGCAGGCGGCCGAAGTACAGCACGGCCGCCGACTTGACGCCCTCCACGTTGCCCCCGTACGGCACCAGGTTGAGGTACAATTGTAAAATTTCTTCTTTGGAATAGTGCCACTCCAGTTGCAGGGCGCGGAACACTTCCACCAGCTTGTTGCCGTACGTCCGCTGCTTGGGCACCAGCAGCCGGGCCACCTGCATGGTAATGGTGGACGCACCGGACGTTTTGCGGCCCCCGACCGCGTTGTTGAAGGCGGCCCGCAGGATGGCGGCCGGGTTCACGCCGGGGTGCCAGTGGAAATACTTGTCTTCCTTGTGGAGAATGGCCCGGCGGAGTTCGGGAATGATTTCGTCCAGTTCGGTCTTCATGCGCCACTTGTCGTCGCGGCTCAGGAAGGCGTGCAGCACGGTGCCGTCGCGGGCGTAGAGGAGCTGCGAGTAGGGCACTTTTACCCGGAACGGAAACAGCAGGTCGAGCAGCGCGAACAGCACCAGTGCCGTTAAGAGCACCAGCGTCGGGTAGAGTACCTGCCGGCGGGTAAACCAGTGACGGGGAAATGGCATGCGGGAATTGCGCTGAATCCCAAAGGTACGCATTCCGGAAACCTTGGAGGGTACACGGATGTATTATAATGATTATGATCCGTTATGATTTTTAAGGATCATTACTCAATCATAACAAATCATAATCATCATAATACATCAGTGTACCATGCAATACCACCTCACCCCCGAACCGGCCAAGCACCTCCTGCACGTCGAACTGACGCTCCCGAACCTGGATACGCCTACCCTCGAACTGCAACTGCCCGCCTGGCGGCCGGGCCGGTACGAACTGGCCAACTACGCCAAAAACGTGCTGCGCCTCGAAGCCTTCACCATGGACGATCAACCGCTGGCCGTGCGGAAACGCACCAAGGACCGCTGGCTGGTGCACCTCCAAGGCAACGGTGAGGTAAAGGTTCGGTACAGTTACTACGCCCGCCAGATGGATGCGGGCAACTCGTGGGTGGACGCCTCGTTCGTCTACCTCAACTTCATCAATTGCCTGCTCTACGCCGAAGACCGCCTCGACGAGCCCTGCGGGGTACACCTGCAACTGCCGCCTGATTACCAGGTCGCCTGCGGGCTGCCCCAGCCGGGGCCGGGCCGCCTGGAAGCCGAAAGCTACTACCAACTCGTGGACAGCCCGCTGGTTGCGGGTGCCGACATTCACCACCAGTCCTACGAGGTAGACGGCCACCGGTTCCACGTGTGGGTGCAGGGCGCCGTACACTTCAGCTGGGAGCGGCTGCTGGAAGATTTCCGGGGGTTTACGCGGGTGCAGATGCAACTGATGGGCGGCTTTCCCTGCCCCGAGTACCACTTCCTGCTGCACGCCCTGCCCGACAAGCACTACCACGGCGTGGAACACTGGAACTCGACGGTGATGACGCTGGGTCCGGCCGAAAAGATTGCCGGCGAACTGTACCCGGAGCTGGTCGGGCTGGCCTCGCACGAGCTTTTCCACGTGTGGAACGTGATCCGCATCCGGCCGGCCGAGCTGCTGCCCTACGACTTTTCGCGCGAAAACTACTTTCCCACGGGCTACGTGGCCGAAGGACTCACCACGTACTACGGCGACCTGCTGCTGGCCCGGTCGGGCTTTTTCAGCCGGGACGCGTACCTGGCCGAACTGACCGGCACGCTGAACCGGCACTTCACGACGGGCAACGGGGCGGCGCTGTCGCTCACGGAGTCTTCGCTGGACCTCTGGCTCGACGGCTACGTGGCGGGGGTGCCGGGCCGCAAGGTGTCCATCTACCACAAAGGCGCCCTCACGGCCCTCATCCTGGACCTCGAAATCCGCCGGATGACCGGTGACGCGCGGTCCCTCGACGACGTCATGCGGGGACTCTGGGAACGACACGGGCAAAAACAGGTCGGCTACCACCACCACGATTACGTGGCCCTGGCGGAAGAAGTAGCCGGCCGGCCCCTGTCCGATTACTTCGCCGCGTGCATCACGGGCACCGGGCCACTGCACGAACGGCTGGCGGCGGCACTCGGGCACGTGGGCTGCGGACTGGAAGTGACGCCGCAACCCGGCGACGCCGGCAACGTGCAGGTACGCATCGTCCCCGGGCCGGAAACCGAAAGCCTGCGCCAGTGGCTGGGCCACCCGGCCCCGGAAAAGAGCGGCCCGGAAAACGCCTGACCGGCCGGGCCGCAACCTGTGTACGCCGCTTCCGTAACGGCCCCTACACCAAACCCTATCGGAAATGGCACACGACAAGCACGCAGACAAGTACACCAACCCCGAACTCCGGGAGCAGATCAAGCAGGAACTGATGGACTCGGACAAGGGCGGCAAGCCGGGGCAGTGGTCGGCCCGCAAGAGCCAGATGCTGGCCCGGGAATACGAAAAACGCGGCGGGGGCTACACGGGTCCCAAGGACGAGGCGGCAAAATCCCTCGAAGCGTGGACGGAACAGGACTGGCAGACGCAGGGCGGCGGCGACAAGGCCCGCAAGGACGACAAAACCAGCCGCTACCTGCCCAAGGAGGTATGGGACCAATTGAGCCCGGAAGAAAAGAAGGAAGCCGAGAAAACGAAGGTAAAAGGCTCCAGGCACGGCGAACAGCACGTGGCGTACACCCCGGCCGTGAAGCGGGCCCTGCACAACGTGAACCACAAAGGCAGCGACCCGGAGGCCACCAAAACCCAGCTGCTCGAACAGGCCAGAAAGCTCGACATCAAAGGCCGCAGCCGCATGAAAAAGGAAGAACTCGAAAAAGCCATCCAACAGGCGGCAGGATAAAAGAAACAATACCAACCAGGTACGCCGGGGCAACGGAGGGATAATCGGTTGCCCCGGATTATCTTCGCCGAAATCTTCTGCACCATGAAGTTTTTCAAAAAGCTGCTTACCGGTAGTCTCCTTTGCCTGGCGGGTGTTGTTGGCGTGTTTGCCTTGCTGGTTTTTTACCCTTTGCCGCAAAATGGTTTTGCCAGGCAGGATTACAATGCCTATGTGATCCGAAACATTTCCCTGATTGACGTTGAAAATGACACCGTTTTGCCCGGCAGGAATATTCTGATCCGGGGCAATCTCATTGCATCCGTATCTGAAACTGAATTTGATGTGCTCCCGGGCCAGGGGATTATAGACGGTACCGGAAAATTTGCCCTGCCGGCCCTTTGGGATATGCATGCGCACCTGATGCAGCTTTCCCCCGCGACCGGGTACCCCCTCTTTATAGCCAACGGCGTTACCAACGTAAGGGATATGCGAGGGGCGATCAACAACCGGGATCTGTTTGCCAGTTCGGTTGCCCGAACCAAAGCGTGGAACGCTGCCGTTCAACTCGGAGAAATGGTCGGCCCGCGGGTGCACGGCCACACTTCGTTTGCGGTTGAAGGGCCGCACCGCATGTTTAAAGGTTCCCCCGATTATTTCAACTGCACGACTCCCGCAGAAGCCAAAAAGCTGATTCACTACCTGAAAGCCCATGCGTTCACCCAGGTAAAGGTTTACAACAATATTCCCCGCGCATCCTTTTTCGCCCTGGCCGCTGAAGCAAAACGGGCCGGTCTGGACGTGGTCGGGCATAAACCGTACAGGGTTACTGCCATCGAAGCCTCGAATGCCGGAATGAAGAGTCTGGAGCACGCGAGATTTTTGCTTTGGGAAAGCTTTTCCGGCGCGGACGAAGTAGTCACTGCCGCCAATCCGGGAAAACGCGATAATAGTAATTTCAGGAAAAGGTTGTTGGCTGAACATGACACAGTTAAGCTCCGGCAAATCCTGGAAACCTTTGCCAGAAACCGTACGTGGTATTGCCCGACCCACCTGACCCGGAAAGCCGATGCGTATGCCGGGAATGCCGAATTCAGAAAAAGATATGACCACATCAACCCCCTGTTGCGGTTTTTATCCTTGGAAGATTTGGACGCTACAATCAGTGAAGACACCTCGGCCACTGCCAGAGAAGTCTACCTGGATTTTTACCTGCAAGGTTACCGGATCAGCCACCAGGCGTACCGGCAAGGCGTGAAGCTGCTTGCCGGTTCGGATGTTCCGGAATTACCGGGCTCCTCTTTGCACGACGAATTATGGGAACTGCGCCGGGCCGGATTACCCGCGTTTGAAGTATTAAGAACCGCTACCCTTTACCCGGCTCAGTATTTTAATGCCGAGGCCCGGTACGGAAGCATTCGGGCAGGAAAAGTGGCGGACCTGGTTATTCTGAACGCCAACCCGGTAACCAACATCAGCCATACCCGAAGCATCAGCGGGGTTTTCTTCAATGGAAACCATGTTGCGGATGCCCGGGTTAAGGCGCTTATTTCCCAGACGAACGAATTATCAAACGGGATTCTAGTATCGGCAAAACTGATATGGGCCATGCTCCTCAACATGACCATTTGAAAATCAATGAAGGTGTCAGATTAGTTTGGTCTGTCAGGTTGGTTTGGTCACTACCGAACCGCCTTGGCCCAGCCTGTCTTTTGCGTGACGCTGCCCTCCGTCCAAACCTTCCGATAACCACCAAATGCACAAAAGCCCCGGAAGGCATCGCTTCCGGGGCTTCGTTGTATCGAAATGGCTGATGCCTCCTGTTACGCTTTTACGCCCAGCCAGCTTGCCGCCTTGGCGTGGTCGTCGAACGTTCTGGTGACTTCGCTTTTGTTCTTGGACTGCGTCACTTCGGTGGACATCTGGCTGAAGATGTTGGGAGAAACGATCCAGGCGAACTTTTCCACGCCGGTGGCGTACACGCGCGGGAACCAATCCGTAGCGACCCAATCGGCGGCGCCCAACCAGGGACCACTCACCATGCGGTTGTCGTTCAGTACCCGCTTGCAATGCTTCTCAGTGAGCACCTGGAGCAGTTTTTCGCAACCGCTTTTTACGCTTTCCACGCTGTGAAAGCCTTTCCAGTTCACGTACACGTACTGCTGCTCTACATCGAATTCAATGTCGAGGCCTTTGGACTCGACCAACTTTTCCTTTTGCATAGGTTTTGGAGATATTCTGTTTGGTATTGACCCCAAAACTGCGAAGGGGCCGCAAAAGGAATTCTCCGAAATCATCCCGATTCTTACCCAGGCAAGCTCCCGGCGATTTTTGCCCCGCCGAAGTGGTTACACCATCGAGATTTCGAATTGCACCAGGTCCACGAACTCCTGCACGCGGCTCTCCAGTTCGGGCTTCGACAGGTGCACGAGCCGTTCGGTGCCGAACTTTTCGACGCAGAAGGAGGCCATGGCCGAGCCGTAGATGATGCCCCGCTTCATGTTTTCGAAGGAAATGTCCCGGGTGCTGGCCAGGTAGCCGATGAAGCCGCCCGCAAACGTATCGCCGGCCCCGGTCGGGTCAAACACTTCTTCCAGGGGCAGGGCCGGGGCAAAAAACACCAGGTTGTCGCGGAACAGGTACGCGCCGTGTTCGCCCTTCTTGATGATGAGCACCTTGGGGCCCATCGTCAGGATCTTCTTGGCCGCCTTGCGGATCGAGTATTCCCCCGACAGCTGCCGCGCCTCCTCGTCGTTGACCGACAGCACGTCCACCATCGTGAGCACTTCCAGCAGTTCGGTGAGGGCCACGTTCATCCAGAAGTTCATGGTGTCCATCATGATGAGCTTGGGCCGCTTGCGCAGCCGTTCGATCACCGTTTTCTGCACGGAGGGCGTCAGGTTGCCCAGCATGAGGTATTCGCAGTTCTGGTACTCCTCGGGGATGACCGGGTCGAAGTCGGCCAGCACGTTGAGTTCGGTCACCAGCGTATCGCGGGAGTTCATGTCGTTGTGGTAGCGGCCCGACCAGAAGAACGACTTTTGTCCTTCCTTGATTTGCAAGCCCCTGGTGTTGATGCCGTGCTCCTCCATCATCCGGATGTCCTCCTTGCGGAAGTCGTCGCCGACCACGGCCACCAGGTTGATCTTTTTGGTAAAATAGGAAGCCGCCAGCGTGATGAAGGTCGCCGAGCCGCCGATGATTTTATCCGTTTTGCCGAAGGGGGTTTCCAGGGCATCGAAAGCTACCGTGCCCACTGCGAGTAAACTCATGGAAAAAGTTTTAGAATGGTAAATGCCGATTTGAATCGCACCAAATTAGGCAAAAACGGTAAAACGCGGGTCGCCCCGGTGCCGCGTCTTACCGGCCCGCGGACCGTGCCGTTTTTTCCCGGGCGGCGGTAACAGCGGGCCACCCGCTGGCGTGCCCAAACAATCTATTGGATTAGTGCAAAAAAAGATAATTTTTAATGGATACAATGAGACTTTCCTATGATGTATCACTAAAAAAACATATTATTGAACGGAAGAATTTGTCCCTCACCGAAACCCGTAAACATTCAGACCCTTAACCTTATTTTTCACCATGATAGGCTCAACCGTTAACGCAACCCAGACGAACGTGAACGCAGACCGACTTTTTTATGGCAGTTGTTTCGCGCTCATCACTACGGCTTTTTCTTTCAGCATCCGGGCAGGTATTCTGGAGCAGTTAGGCACTGATTTCGGGCTTTCGGCCCAGCAGTTAGGCTTTATCAACTCCATGTGGTTTCTTGGTTTCCCGCTCTCCATGATCATCGGAGGGTTGGTGTACTACTCGGTGGGGCCGAAAACCATCATGACGGTTGCCTTCATTTGCCACGCGCTGGGCATCGTGCTCACCCTTTTTGCGGGTGGTTTTGCCACGCTGCTCATCTCTACGCTGCTGATAGGGATTGGCAACGGTTGTACCGAGGCGGCTTGCAATCCGATGATTGCCGACACGTACTCAGGGGTGAAAATGAACAAGATGCTGAACCGCTTTCACATGTGGTTCCCGGGTGGCCTGGCAATCGGTTTCCTCGTTTCCAAGTTCATGACCGGCGCCGGGTTATCCTGGCAGGCCCAGATCCTGGTGATCGTGATTCCGACGGTTATCTATGCCATCCTGTTTTTCGGGCAAACCTTCCCGCGACCCAAAGTAGCGGGAGTTACCTCCATATCCCAAAACTTCCGGGCCATGGCTACTCCGCTGTTTATATTCATCGCCATCTTCATGGCATTCACGGCCATCTCTGAATTCGGTCCGACGCAATGGTATACGCTGGTGTTGGCACAAAGCGGGGTTGAACCTTTATACATTGCCGCCCTGGTGGCTGCCCTGATGGCGTTTGGCCGCTACTTTGGTGGCCCGCTCATTCACCGGCTCGACCAGACGGGCGTATTGCTGGGGGGTGCCATTTTCACGCTCATCGGGATCTACCTGTTTGCTACCGTAACGGGTGCAATGGCTTACCTGGCGGCCGTCATCTACGCCATTGGCCTGTGTTATTTCTGGCCTACCATGATCGGCTTCGTGGCGGAACGCATCCCGCGCAGTGGTGCCCTGGGGATGTCCATTGTAGGGGGTATGGGTATGTTCGCAAACTTCTTTTTCAACCCGATCATCGGCGGTTGGATTGACAACGAGCGGATAGAGAAATCCGCGGCAGGTCTTACCGGCAATGCCCTCGAACTGGCCGTAGGCCAGGATGTTCTGCTCAAAATGACGGCATTCCCCATCACGCTGATCATTGCCTTTACCATCCTGCTCTTCTGGGTACGCAGCCGCAAGGGCACGCATGCCGATGGAACCGAACTGGCGGCTCCCGGCGGCTCCCTGTAGCCTTGTTTTGCAGCAATACCACGCACTGTTCTTTAAATCTTTATAACCGCGAATAAGGCAGGCCACAAACCTGCCTTATTCGTGTCCATTCACTCCTCTATACACGTCATGAAACGAATTCGCACCGGCCTCACGGCCCCCGTACTGGCAGCCGCCCTTCTCCTGCTCACTGCCTGCAACTCCGGCGGCACCAAGACGGAAACGGCTGATGCCGGCGGCAAAGCCACGACGGACAAACCCAAAATTGCCGTCATTCCCAAAGGTTCCACGCACTCCTTCTGGAAGAGCATTCACGCCGGGGCCGAAAAGGCCGCCCGGGAAACCGGCGCCGAAGTCATCTGGCAGGGCCCGCAGAAAGAAGACGACCGCCAGATGCAAATCCAGGTGGTGCAAAACTTCGTGAGCCGCGGCGTAGACGCCATCGTGCTGGCTCCCCTCGACGACCGGGCCCTGGCGCCGCCCGTCGGGGCCGCCGTCAAACGCCAGATCCCGGTGGTCATCATTGACTCCGACCTCCAGTCGGGCGACTTCTCCTCTTTCGTGGCCACCGACAACAATTTAGGCGGCAAGCTTTGCGCGAAGCGGCTGTCGGAGCTGCTCGGCGGCAAGGGCAAGGTAATCATGCTGCGCTACGCCGAAGGGTCGGCCAGCACGCTGGCCCGCGAAGCCGGTTTCCTGGAAGGCATGAAGGAGCACGGTCCGGGCATCGAACTCATTTCCACCAACCAGTACGCCGGGGCCACCATGGAACGGGCTTTCCAGTCGTCGCAGAACCTGCTCAACCGCTTCGGCCAGGTGGACGGCGTATTCGCGTCCAACGAATCGGCCACGCAGGGCATGCTGCGGGCCTTGCAGACGGCGGGCAAAGCCGGCAAGATCAAGTTCGTGGGCTTCGATTCCAACCCCACCCTGCTGTCGGCCCTCGACAAGGGCGAAATCCAGGGGCTGGCCGTGCAGAATCCCTTCCGGATGGGCTACGAAGGCGTAAAAACCGCCATGGCCGTCCTCAAAAAGCAACCCTTCGAAAAACGCGTGGACACCGGCGTGACGCTGGTCACGCAGGACAACGTGAAAAGCTCGGAGATCAAAGAACTGCTGAACCCGGACCTGAAGAAGTGGTTGGGGGAATGAGGGTTGGGTACTGGGTACTGGGTACTGAGTATTGAGTATTGTGCCACGCCATTGATGCAGAACAGGTTAGCCCCGGCCGCGCCCAACGTGCCGGGGCTTTTGTATTTCTGCTACATAGCCCGAAAAATTTGACTAAATGGGGTTTGGATATTAAAAAAAGAAGGTAAATTCGTCCACCAACTATATTTGTTTACCATCCTGCCCCCAACGGTCCCATGGTTGCTCGACCAAAGACGATTCTTTCCCGCCCCCGCCTGAGCTTCTGGCAAATCTGGAACATGAGTTTCGGGTTTCTCGGCATTCAGTTTGGCTTTGCCCTGCAAAACGCCAACACCAGCCGCATTTTCCAGACGCTCGGCGCCAACCCGGAAGAGATTCCGATTCTCTGGATTGCCGCACCCGTAACGGGCCTGCTCATCCAGCCCATCATCGGCTACATGAGCGACCGGACCTGGGGCCGGTTCGGGCGGCGGCGGCCCTACTTCCTGGCCGGCGCCATCCTGGCTTCGCTGGCCCTGCTCATCATGCCCAACTCGCCCATCCTCTGGGTGGCGGCGGGTACGCTCTGGCTCATGGACGCCTCCATCAACGTAGCCATGGAACCGTTCCGCGCCTTTGTGGGCGACATGCTCCCCTCCGAGCAGCGGACCACCGGTTTTGCCACGCAGAGCTTCTTCATCGGCACCGGGGCCGTGGTTGCCTCCATGCTCCCCTACCTGCTCAACAACGTTTTCGGCGTAGCCAACACGGCCGCCGCCGGCGAAGTGCCCGACTCAGTGAAGTGGTCTTTCTACCTGGGCGGCCTCGTCTTTCTCCTCGCCGTCCTGTGGACGGTGCTGAGCACGAAGGAATATTCGCCCGAAGAACTCGCCGCCTTCGAAGCGGCCAGCAGCAACGGCCACGCGACGGCGCACCACGCAGCGGCAGCCCCCGCCTCCACCTACCTGCGCAGCGGGGCCATCTGGTCCGTACTGGGCGCTTTGGGCGTGGCGGGGATCGTCGCTACGGGCCTGGCCAAGGAGTTGTACATCCTCGCGGGGATGCTGGTCGCGTACGGCATCGCGCAGTTGCTTGCCGGTTTCCTGGTGAGCCGGGGCCGGCGGGATAACGGGCTGGTGTCGGTCATCTCCGACGTGTACACGATGCCGGTGACCATGAAGCAGCTTGCCCTCGTGCAGTTCTTTACGTGGCTCGGCCTCTTCGCCATGTGGATTTACATGACGCCCGCCGTCACGAGCCACGTGTACGGTACTACCGACCCCACTTCCAAACTGTACAACGAAGGCGCCGACTGGGTGGGCGTTCTGTTTGCCGCCTACAACGGGTTTGCCGCCATCCTGGCTTTCCTGCTGCCGGTGCTGGCCCGGGCCACGAGCCGCAAGGGCGTGCACGGCATCAGCCTGATTGCCGGTGGGCTGGGCCTGATCTCGATCTATTTCATCAAAGACCCCGGGCTGCTCATTTTGTCCATGGTGGGCGTGGGGCTGGCCTGGGCGAGTATTTTGTCCATGCCGTACGCCATCCTGGCCGGGTCGCTGCCGGCCGCCAAGATGGGCATCTACATGGGCATCTTCAACTTCTTCATCGTAATCCCGCAGATCACGGCGGCGACCGTGCTGGGCTGGTTCCTCAAGAACGTGTTCGACGAACAGGCCATCAATATCCTGGTGCTGGGCGGGGTGTCGCTGTTCGTCTCGGCGGTGCTGGTGGCCGTGGTCAAGGACGACGACCGGCGGCCGGCACCCGTTGCTTAAACGCGAGGCGTCCGGGAGGGCCTGACTGCAACCTGACCGCCATTCAACATTGAAACCCTGATTCACTCTAATACAGCTCCTAATCGAAAGGGCCGCCTTCAACAGGCGGCCCTGTTTTTTTTGGCTCTGCCGGAGGGGGATAGGGTTTAAACCCTATCCTATGGAGAGTAGAATCAGGCTTTAAACCAGACCGCTCCGGAACAACATGAGTGGGAAGTGGTACTGAACGATAAGCGGCAGCAATATCCATAGGATAGGGTTTAAACCCTATCCCCCCTCCGGTCTCCCTTCCTCCCCCCTCCGGTCTCCGTTCGTTACCATTTCCGGCTTTCCAGCACCAGCCGGGTTGCCATGAGGGCCAGGGCGATTACGCTCAAAAAATAAATTACGTTGCGGGAGTCAATTAACCCCTTGCTGAGGGCGTTGTAATGGTATTCCAGGCCGAGTTGACCCATCAGGTACGTCCAGGTGCCCGTGGCCGACAGGGACGCCAGCGCCGAGAAGCCGGTAAACCACAGGAAGCAGAGAAACGCCGCCACGATGAACGATACGATCTGGTTTTCGCTGATGCTGGAAGCAAAGATGCCGATGGCCGTAAATACCGCCGCCAGCAGCAGCAGCCCCACGTACGAACCGAACACGCCGGCCGAATCAATGTTGCCCTCGGGGTTGCCCAGCACGTACACGCTGGCGTAGTAGATCAGCGTGGGCAGCAGCGTGAACAGGATCAGCAGGAAGCAGGCCAGGTACTTGCCCAGGATGATGTCCCAGTCGGTCAGCGGCCGGGTCAGCAGCAATTCGAGGGTGCCGCCCTTCTTCTCTTCGGCAAACGACCGCATCGTGACGGCCGGAATGAGGAACATGAAAATGTAAGGCGCCATGTTGAACAGCGTGGAAAGGTCGGCGTACCCGTAATCCAGCACGTTGTAGTCGGGAAACACCCAGATGAACAACCCCATGCCGGTCAGGAAAAGGGCCATGATGATGTAGGCGACCAGCGAACTCAGGAAGCTATTGATCTCTTTGCGAAGAATGGGAAACATAGCGGGGAAACAATGGACAATTGGGATATCAACCGGTGGTTGTGCAGTAAATGAGGAAATAAGGGCGGTTTAGATGTTACCAAGGGCAACGAAGGTCAAAAATACGCAAATTACCCGTTATCGGGCCGGGCACCGTTTTCCGGCGGGGCATCGCAAGGCACCAGCCTTTCATCGGGGCGGCGGCTCGCGCCGGAGAGACCCGAAAACGGGATTTCTGGAACAGTAATTGCAACGGAAGTGTGCGGGGACGCTCCCGTCCCAATACCCGACATTCGATACCCAATACCCCCTTCCAACCCGTATGAAAAGGCTTTTGCTTACCCTCCTGTGGGTGATCCTGGCTGCCCTGCCGCAGGTGGGCCGGGCCCAGGTGTACGCCCGGATGCCCGGCGGTTTGCCGGAGTGGGCGCCACCCGGCCACGCCCGCGCCCAGTACTATTACCTGCCCGACCTGCAAGTATACTACGACGTACCCGCCGCCAGCTTCCTGCTGCCGCACCGCGGCCAGTGGATCGCCGTGCCGCAACTGCCCCCCGCGTACCGTTCGTACGACCTGTACGCGGCGCCCAAAGTGGTGCTCGATTACTACGGCCCGTCCCCGTTCCGGTACTACGAGGTGCACCGGCAGCGTTTTCCCCGGTGGCATTGCCCGTCTCATTCCGTAACCGTGTACCGCGACGTGCCCCCTCCCGCCGCACCGCCGCGCGGGTACCACCCCGGCCGCCGGGACCGGCACCACGACGACCGCCGGGACGATGCGGGGTGCGACAACCGTTGTACGCAGGAACACCACGCCTACGGCCGGCACGGCGGCGACCGGCCCCCTGCCCGCTGCCGGCACGACGACCGCCCGTACGGCCCCGGAACCCGGGAAGGCGAACCGGAAGAGGACACCGACCCGGCATACGATTATTACAACCAGCCGGATGCCGACCCGGCCGCCCCAAGGGGCCGTTGGCGGTAACCGAAGTAGTAACCGAAATATTTACTCATTCATTTGCAGGAAAAAAGCCACCGGGATGGGTGGCTTTTGCGCGTTCATACGAAGGAGATAGGGCACGGGTCAGGCCGGATCGTTGGGCTGTACTTCGGGCGGAGGGGCGTCCTCGCGGGTGAGTTGCTGGAAGATCTTCTCCAGGTTGCTCTCCTCCTGCCGCAGCCCGATGAGCGTCCACTCCCGCTGGGCGGCCAGTTGAAAAATGGCAATGCGCACGTCGGGGCGGCCGTCGGTGACGAACTGGTACTTGCCCTGGCCCTTCGGACGCACTTCCTTCACCCCCGGCAGCGCCGACAACGCCCGGATGTTTACGTCTTTTTCGAATTCGACCAGCAGCAGGCCCCGGGCGTTTTCCTGCCGGGCCCGCAGTTCGGCCAGCGTACTGTCGGCCACGATGCGGCCCAGGTTGATGATCACGACCCGGTCGCAGAGGGCTTCCACCTCCTGCATGATGTGCGTGGAGAAGATCACCGTCTTGTCGCGGCCGGCCTCCTTGATCACCTGCCGGATTTCCACGATCTGGTTGGGGTCGAGGCCGGTGGTGGGTTCGTCGAGGATGAGCACCTGGGGGTCGTGGATGAGGGCCTGGGCCAGCCCCACCCGCTGGCGGTAGCCCTTGGAGAGGGCGCCGATCTTCTTGTTTTGTTCCCGCGTGAGGCCAACCCGTTCCACCATTCCGGCGATGCGCTCCGAGAGCCGGCCGCCCTTGAAGCCGTGCAGCGACCCGATGAATTGCAGGTATTCCTTCACGTACATGTCGAGGTACAGCGGGTTGTGCTCGGGCAGGTAGCCGATGCTGCGCCGCACGTCCATGGACTGCTGCACCACGTCGAAGCCGCACACCTTGGCGTGGCCGCGGGTGGGCGTGAGGTAGCCCGTCAGCATTTTCATGGTCGTGGATTTGCCGGCGCCGTTGGGCCCCAGGAAGCCGACGATCTGGCCGGGCTGCGCCTGGAAGGAGATGTGGTCAACGGCCTTCTGGCGGCCGTAAATTTTGGTAAGGGCAGAAACAACGATGGACATGGGCGAAAACGGCGGAAAAAGCAAAAATACCGCTTTTAACGGGATCGCACGACCAATGATTTTTCCTAAATTATCCGCGTAACATCTCTCTCTACCCCCGCTTTATGCTTTTATTCAAGAAGGTGGCCCTGGCCCCGTGCGCGTACCCGTTGCTGCTGCTCGCGGCGCTGTCGTCCTGCAACCCGCCGGCCAACCAGTCGGACGGGCAGGAAAGCAAGCTGGCCAGCACGGCCGCCGCGACGGCTGCCCCCGCCCCGGTCACGCTTATTTTTGATACCGACTGCGGCCCCGACTACGACGACGTGGGGGCCATTGCCATGCTCCACGCCTTTGCCGACCGCGGCGAAGCCCGCATTCTCGCCACGGTTTCTTCCAATCTGCACCCGCTGGCAGGGCCAAGCATTGACGTGCTCAATACGTACTTCGGCCGGCCCGACCTGCCCATCGGCGCCCCTAAGTCGGCCGGCGTGAACCTGGAGGCCCGGCAGAAGTGGTCTGATACCCTCGTGGCCCGGTACCCGCACACGCTCAAAGCCACCGCCGACGCCCCCGACGCGGTAGCCGTGTACCGGCGGCTGCTGGCCGCTGAGCCCGACACCAGCGTTACGGTGGTTACGGTGGGTTTCCTCACCAACCTGCGCAACCTCCTGGCATCGAAGCCGGATTCGCTGTCGCCGCTGGACGGCAAGGCGCTGGTGGGGCAGAAGGTAAAGCAGTGGGTGGTTATGGGCGGCACGTTTCCCACGGGCAAGGAGTTTAACATTGAAAGAGATTCTACGGCCTCACAGATCGCCATTGAAGGCTGGCCCCGGCCCGTCCTGTTCAGCGGCTCCGAGATCGGCTCAAAAGTAAAAACCGGGCTCCGGCTGGTCAAAGAAGGCGCCCCCGGCAGCCCCGTGCGGCACGTGTTCGCCATCAGCATTCCGTACGCGAAGGAAGACTTGCAGGGCCGCATGAGCTGGGACCAGACGGCGGTGCTGGTGGCCGTGCGCGGCGCGGCGCCTTACTACGACACCCAGCGGGGCCGCTTCATTGCCCGGCCCGACGGCAGCAACGGCTGGCAGGCCGACCCGGATGGTCCGCACACGATCCTGGTGCAGAAAATGGCCCCCGATTCGGTAGCCCATGCGATTGAAACGCTGATGCTGCACCAGCCGGACCGGGCAAACCCGTGAGCCGGCTGCTTCCTTAGCACCCACGAACAACCGCCACATGACCTGGACACTCCTCACCAGCGTAGTCCTGTTCTACGCCGTGCTCATCCTGGTAAACGTTCCCGCCCCGTTGCTCGGGTTGAAGTTTGAAAGCGACCCGGCCCCGCGGCTCTGGTACCAGCCGCCCGGCTACGTGATTCCCATCGTTTGGTTCGTGCTCTTTACGCTGCTGGGCGTTGCCCGCTACCAGCTTTTGCAAACGCCGCAGCCGCAACTGCAAGGGTGGCTGTTCGGGCTGGCTTTCCTGTGCGCAACCTACGCCTATTACACCCTGGGGCTGGCAAAACTCACGCACATCTCCGCCCTGTGGTTTGGGCTCCTGGGCAACGTGGCCGTCATTCTGCTGGCCGCCTGGGTGGTGTGGCGGCTGCGGCCGGCATCGCCCACGGCCGCCCTGCTCACCGCACCGGTCATCGCCTGGACGGTGTACGCCAGCCTGATCGTGCTCGGGGAAATGAAACGCCAGAAGTTGATCTGACCACCCGACCGGCCGGTGCGGATGATGCGCCGCACCGGACCGAAAAAAATTTGGCTGATTCCCGGATGCACCGAAAACAATCATTTTTTCAAGAAATATTTGCACAATAGTATTAATGAATCGGCGCATTTTTCTTAACTTCAAAGTCGTTCACGAAACGCAGGCTGATCCTCCGGGCGCATTGACTGCAGCAATGCCAGGGGAAAAAGCGCGGACTTTTGAGTTCATCCTTAACCTTTTAACACCAAGTATCCCCGATGAAAAATTGCAGTCTCCTGTTGCTTTCCGTTGCCCTGCTCGCCTTTGGCTGTACCCAAGAAGAATCTAAAGTTGCCACCCCCGAAGCCACCACCGCCTCCGGCGCCCGGGTTGCCAAGCCCGGCGTGGACCTGAGCCACGTAACGGCCCTGGTGCAGCGGATCAATGCTTCCCTGGCCGCCAAGGGCAAAACCCTTCAGGTGGACAAAGTATGGTTCTTCACCAAGGGCCTCGGCGTGGACCCCTACCAGTCGCTGCGCACCGGCAGCCGCTGGCCCAAGTCGAACCTGACCTACATCATTGATGCTTCCGACAATACGGCCGACCTCCCCGCCGCAACCACGGAGCAAACCCTGGTGAATGCCTTCGAAACCTGGAACGGCGTCGAAAATACCAAGATCAAATCCGCCCGCGTCGCCGACGACGGCCGCAACAACGATTACCTCGACGTCCTCACGCCCATCACGCAGGACGGTAAAGTGGTTGGCTACGACATCAGAGACTTCGATTGGGTTGGCTTTACGCAGGAGAACCTCCCGGCCGACATCGTGATCGGCGGCTGGCTCGACCCTGAGTACTTTGAGCTGGGCCTGGGCAGTGCCGACATCATTGCCGTAAACTGGACCTTCTCCGACGTGGATGGCACCATCAACGGCACCAAAGACGGCTACCCCGACATCGTGTATGCCGAGCAGTATTACAACAAAGCCTTCAAGTGGACGGTACAAGGTTCCAAATACCTGGATTTCAGCCCCAGCGCCACGACCGACCTCCAGTCCATTGCCGTGCACGAAACCGGCCACTCCCTGGGCCTGGGTCACTTTGGCGGCCCCGTGGGCGATAACCAGCCCTTCAAGCTCCAGCCCAACCAGAAAGTATACAACCCCGAAGCGGTCATGAACCCGGGCTACCTGGGCGGCGAAAAGCGCATTCCCTACCCCACCGACGTAGCGGGCCTGCGCACCCTGTACTAAGCAGGTACGCTTCCAACCAAAATGCTTAACGTGCTTAATGGCCAAAAGGCCCGGAGTGTGCTGCAGGCAACCCGGGCCT
Organism: uncultured Cytophagales bacterium; assembly: GCA_902805615.1. GTDB lineage: Bacteria > Bacteroidota > Bacteroidia > Cytophagales > 172606-1 > CADCTQ01. Next base: position 32,876 of record CADCTQ010000479.1, on the reverse strand, counting down.
TTTTTCGTTGTACCCGTGTGCTGCTGCAACTTAACTTTCCCGTAATGGAACTAATGCGGGAGAAACCGGGGTTTTGTAGTATCTTTGCGCCTTGATTTTTAAACCCTTATATGCAGAGCATACGCAACATTGCCATTATTGCACACGTTGACCACGGCAAAACAACACTTGTGGATAAGATCATCCACGCCTCCAAGATTTTTCGCGAGAACCAGGAATTCGGGGATCTGATCCTCGACAACAACGACCTGGAACGCGAAAGAGGGATTACCATCGTATCCAAGAACGTATCGGTCCGCTATAAGGACGTTAAGATCAACATTATTGACACCCCCGGTCACTCCGACTTCGGCGGGGAAGTAGAACGCGTACTCAAAATGGCCGACGGCGTGCTGCTGCTCGTGGATGCCTTCGAAGGCCCCATGCCGCAAACCCGTTTCGTGCTGAGCAAAGCCCTCCAGATCGGCCTCAAGCCCATTGTGGTCATCAACAAAGTGGACAAGGAGAACTGCCGCCCCGACGACGTGCACGAATCAGTGTTTGACCTCATGTTCAACCTCGGCGCCACCGAACACCAGCTTGACTTTAAGACGGTGTATGGTTCGGCCAAGCAGGGCTGGATGAGCGACGACTGGAAACAGCCTACCGACAACATCATTCCGCTGCTCGACGCCATTGTTGCCAACATCCCCGCGGCCCCCATCAACGAAGGGCCCGCCCAAATGCAGATCACTTCGCTCGACTACTCTTCGTTCGTGGGCCGCATTGCCATCGGCAAGGTGTTCCGCGGTGCGCTGCGGGAAGGCGCCAACATGGTGCTCATGAAGGCCGACGGCGTGGTGAAGAAAGTACGCATCAAAGAATTGCAGGTATTTGAAGGCCTGGGCAAGGTCAAAGTACCCCAGGTGACCGCTGGCGAAATCTGCGCCGTAGTGGGCCTGGAAGACTTCGAGATCGGCGACACCCTGTCGGATGCCGATACGCCCGAGGCGCTGCCCCGCATTGCCGTGGACGAGCCGACGATGAGCATGCTCTTTACCATCAACAACTCGCCGTTCTACGGCCGCGATGGTAAATTCGTAACCTCGCGCCACCTGCGGGACCGCCTGCTGAAAGAAACGGAAAAGAACCTGGCCCTGAAGGTGCTGCCTACCGACACCGAAGACAAGTTCATCGTGTACGGCCGGGGCATTCTGCACTTGTCCATCCTCATTGAAACCATGCGCCGCGAAGGCTACGAATTGCAGGTGGGCCAGCCCCAGGTGCTCTTCAAGGAAATTGACGGCGTGCGCAACGAACCGGTGGAAATCCTGGTGGTGGACGTTCCCGAAACCTCCGCCGGCAAGGTGATCGAACTGGTGACCCAGCGCAAGGGCGAACTGCTGGTGATGGAACCGAAGGGCGACCTGCAACACCTGGAGTTCAACATTCCTTCGCGCGGCATCATCGGCCTGCGGAATGACGTGCTCACCGCTACCCAGGGCGAGGCCATCATGACGCACCGCTTCAAGGCGTACGAACCCTACAAAGGCCCCATCCAGGGACGCATCAGCGGTTCGCTCATTTCGATGGAACAGGGCCCGGGCACGGCGTACTCCATTGACAAGCTCCAGGACCGCGGCCGGTTCTTCGTGGACCCGGGTGAAGAAGTGTACACGGGCCAGGTCATCGGCGAACACACCCGTCCCAACGACATCGTGATCAACATCCAGAAGGGCAAAAAGCTCACCAACATGCGGGCCTCCGGCTCCGACGAAAACGTGAAGATCGTGCCCAAGGTGCAGTTCTCCCTCGAAGAGTGCCTCGAATACATCCAGAAGGACGAGTACGTGGAAGTGACGCCCAAGGCCATCCGGATGCGCAAGATCTACCTCGACGAGAACGAACGCAAGCGCATGGGCTCGAAAGAAGGGAAAGAGTAATCCTTCATCGTTCGATATTCATTTGACGAAAATGCCGGTTCGCAAGAGCCGGCATTTTTGTTTTAGTCCCGGCACCTCGTTTTAGTCCCCGCACCTCCGGAATTCCTCCTAACCTTGCATTCCTCCCGCCTTTCCTCCCCATCTTTGCGTGTAAGTGACGCAAGCCCAATACCCAATCTCCAATACTCAGTACCCACCATGGAACTCATCAGCAGCCTCCAGAACGCCCGGATCAAGAACGTGATCAAACTGACCGAGAAGCCGGCCGAACGGCGGGCCCAGCGGCTGATCGTGATGGAGGGGCTGCGCGAGATGACGCTGGCCGTGAAGGCGGGGTTCCGGGTGGACAGCCTGTTTGTGTGCGCCGAGAAAGTCCGGGACCAAAAGGGCGTGGAGGCGTTGGCGGAAGCGGCGCAGTCGGCATTCGGGGTAACGGCGGCCGTGTTCGAAAAAATGGCCTACCGCGATAACGTAGACGGCGTGGTGGCGCTGGTGGTACCCAGGGCGTTGCGCCTGTCCGACGTACAACTGCCCCCCAACCCGCTGGTCATCGTGCTGGAGGCCGTGGAAAAGCCCGGCAACCTGGGTGCCATCCTCCGCACGGCCGACGCGGCCCGGGCCGACGCCGTGATCGTGTGCGACCCGCAAACGGACCTCTACAACCCCAACACGATCCGTTCGAGCCTGGGCTGCCTGTTCACCAACCAGGTGGTGGCGGCGCCTTCGGGGGAAGTGCTGGCGTGGCTGAAAGGACACCGGATCACCAGTTACGCCGCCGCCCTCACCGGCCGGGAGTTTTACCACCACCAGGATTTTACCCGCCCCACGGCCATTGTGATGGGCACTGAAGCCACCGGCCTCACCGAAGCGTGGCTGCGCGGGGCCGACAAGCAGATCAAAGTGCCGATGCGGGGCGAAGTGGATTCCCTCAACGTATCGGCCACCACGGCCATTCTCGTGTTTGAAGCCTGCCGCCAGCGGAATTTCGGGATGGCTTGAAAAAGAGCACTTAATCCTGACTACTACCTATTTGAGGGAAGGACAATATTGAAAACACGGCGAAATGGCTTGAAGTTGGAGAAGTCATCCCCCTACCCCCTTCGCCAACCCGCTACCAGCCGCACAAGGGGGACCGGTAGTTGCCGGCTCCCTGACCAGGAACGGTACGTGCCCATTGAACGCCGCAGGTTCCCTTGTTACGCACAATTGCCTTGCGGCGGCACCGCCCGGTACGGGGTCCCCCTTGTGGGTTTGCTCGTGGGAAAGAGAAGGGGGCAGGGGGATGACTTTCTTGCTGCTCTTTTAGGTCCACCCCCTCACTATCTATTTTCCCAGTACCTCACTCAGATTGGCTTTCGAACGGCGAGAAATTCCTTCTACTACCTCACGTTCCAAGTCGTTACGCAGTGTGCCCCTCAGCTTCTTCAATTGATGAATGTACTCAGCGAGCAAAGCTTTTAACTCAAAGCTTTCCATTTGATTATACAGGTCACCCTCTACATACTTAATATGTGCTACTAGCTCATGAAATAACTTTTTCTTATGTTCATCATCGAGCCGGTCTGCTTTGATCGTTAGCTTCATGCCGGGAAAGTTAATTTCTTAAATTGTTCGTGCATACTCCTTTGAACGGACATTGTTCATTGGGTGGTGAAAACCGGGGAACGATCCGCGCATCCGTAAGTCACTATTCAGGCTTACTGCGTACTTTTGCCTGAGAATGAAGTCTATTGAACGGAAATTGTTGAGCCAACTTGATGACCGGCGGCGGGCGGGCAACCTGCGGCGCCTGTCGCTGAGCGAGGCCCCAACGGACTTCTGTTCGAACGACTACCTGGGCCTGGCCCGCAACCCGGCCCTGCACGCGCAAATCGGGGAAGCCTACGGACGCCTAAACCACCCGGCCAACGGGGCCACCGGTTCCCGGCTCATATCCGGCAACAGTGCCCTGGCCGTGGCCCTCGAAGACGAGCTGGCCGGCCTCTTCCGGGCCGAAGCGACGCTGCTGTTCAACGCGGGTTACGCCGCCAACACCGCCCTGCTGTCGGCCATTCCCCAAAAGGGCGACACCATCCTCTACGACGAATACAGCCACGCCAGCCTGAAGGAAGGCGCCCGGCTGAGCTTTGCCAACCGCTTTTCCTTCCGCCACAACGACCTGGACGACCTCGAACGGCGCCTGCAGCGGGCCACGGGCGAAACCTTCGTGGTGGCCGAGTCGGTGTACTCAATGGACGGCGACTTTGCCCCCCTCCGCGAACTGCTCGACCTGTGCGACCGGTACGGCGCCCACCTGGTGTGGGACGAGGCGCACAGCACCGGCCTGTGGGGGACGGCGGGCAACGGCATTGCCTGCGGGGAGGGGCTCCACGACCGGATTTTTGCCCGCATCTACACGTTTGGCAAGGCAATGGGCGTACACGGCGCCTGCGTGGCCGGCTCCCGCGTGCTGGTGACGTACCTGGTCAACTTTGCCCGGCCCTTTATTTATACCACGGCGCTGCCCCTGCACAGCCTGGTGTCGGTGCGGGAGGCGTTCCGCTTCCTGGCCGCCCACCCGGAGTTGCCCGCCGTGCTTCACGCCAGAATAGCCCGCTTCCGGCAGGCCGCCGGGGAGCACGACTTGCTGAGCCACCTCATTCCGGGCCGCAGCCCGATCCAGGCGCTGCGCGTGGGCGGCAACGAGCCCACCAAGGGGCTGGCCGCCCGCCTCCAGGAGGCCGGGTACGACGTGCGGCCCATCCTTTCGCCGACCGTGCGGGCCGGGGAAGAACGGCTGCGGATTTGCCTGCACACCTACAACACCGACGAAGAAATTACCGGGGTGGCCGGGCTGCTTGCCGCGGCCCGGCAACGGCAACCCGGCTACTCCATTACCTCCACTTCTATTTGACATTTTTTTACGCAGCTATGGCGAAAAGATACTTTGTAACGGCAATTGGCACGGATAGCGGCAAAACCGTGGTAAGCGCCATCATTGCCCAGGCATTGCAGGCCGATTACTGGAAGCCCATCCAGTCGGGCCTGCCCCGGGATACGGATACGGTGATGATGCTGGTGAACAACCTGCGGTCGGTGTTTCACCGCGAGGCGTACCTGCTCAGCATTCCCATTTCGCCGCACGCGGCGGCCCGGCTGGAAGAGATCGAAATTCACATCGCCAACATCGAAGTACCCACCACTGACAACACCATCGTGATTGAAGGCGCCGGCGGGGTGCTGGTGCCCATCAACGACGAACACTTCGTGATTGACCTGATTGCGCGGCTGGATGCCGAGGTGATCCTGGTTGCCAACATCTACCTGGGCAGCATCAACCATACCCTGCTCACCATCAACGAATTGAAGCGGCGGCGCGTCAACGTGAAAGGCATTGTGTTCAACGGCCCCGAAAACGGCGAGTCGGAACGCATCATCCTCAAGCATTCCGGCTACAAACGCCTGCTGCGGGTAACCCAGGAAAAGTCCATTACGCCCGAAGTCATCGAACGCTACGCCAAAAAACTCGCCGACAGCAAGGTGCTGGAGTAATCCAGCAACGAACAACCAACAACCCCGCATGAACCAACCCTCTGACCGCCATCCCGTCGCCGTGCCGGACCTGCTCAGCCGGGACCAGCGGGCCGTGTGGCACCCGTTTACGCCGCTGGCCGACAGCCACAAAGCCGTGCCGCTCACCGGGGCGGCAGGCTGCTACCTGCACACGGCCGACGGGCGGCAGATCCTCGACTGCATCGGCTCGTGGTGGGTGAACCTGCACGGTCATTCCCACCCGCACATTGCCGAAGCGATCTACCGGCAGGCCCGGCAACTCGAACACGTCATTTTCGCCGGCTTTACCCACGAACCGGCGGTGCGGCTGGCCGAACGGCTGCTCGAAATCCTGCCCGCCAACCAATCCAAAATCTTCTACTCCGACAACGGCAGCACGGCCGTGGAGGTGGGCCTGAAAATGGCTTTCCAGTATTGGCACAACCAAGGCATCCACAAGCCGAAGATCGTGGCCCTCGACGGCGCCTACCACGGCGACACGTTCGGCGCCATGTCGGTGGGGGAACGCGGACCCTTCACGGCCGCCTTCCACGCGCACCTGTTCGAAGTAGCCTTCCTGCCGTTTCCGGATGGGGCATCGGGTCATTCGGTCATTCAATCTTTCAATACCCTGGCCCGGTCCGGCGAGGTGGCCGCTTTTGTCTACGAACCCCTCGTGCAGGGCGCGGCCGGCATGCGGGCGTACCCCGCCGAAGTGCTGGAAGAACTGCTGCAAATCGCCAAAGCCCACGGCATCCTGTGCATCGCCGACGAAGTAATGACCGGCTTTGGCCGCACCGGGAAGCTGTTTGCCTCCGCACACTGCGTTACCCAACCCGACATCATGTGCCTCTCGAAGGGCCTGACCGGCGGCGCCCTGCCCCTGGGCGTGACCAGTTGCACCGCGGAAGTGATTGCCGCCTACCGCGCCAACGACCTGATGAAGACGTTTTTCCACGGCCACTCCTTCACGGCCAACCCGCTGGCGTGCGCGGCGGCCAACGCCAGCCTCGACCTGCTGCTCACGCCCGAATGCGAAGGGAACCGGCAGCGGATTGCCCGGCGGCACGCGGCTTTTGCCGAAGCGGTGGCCGCCCACCCGGCCGTGCTGGCCGTGCGCAGCCTGGGCGTGGTGCTGGCCCTCGAAATCCGCACCAGCGCGGCCACCTCGTACTTCAACGAAGTGCGCAACAGCCTGTACGATTACTTCCTGGGCCGCGACCTGCTCATCCGGCCGCTGGGCAACGTCATTTACCTGCTGCCGCCCTACGTCATTACCGACGCGGAACTGGACCGGGTGTACGCCGAAATCGAAACGCTGCTCGACCAGATGATTGCCTGAGCCCATTTGCCCACCCCAAACCGTTCCCCGATGACGCAACGACGCTTTCTGATGTCTCTCCCGTGGCTGATTCTGCTGGTGCCGGGAATCCTGTCTGCGCAGCCGGGCAGCCCCGGCCGGCCGGCGGCAACCTGGAATGACCATCCGGGCAAGGGGCGGGTCCGGCAGTCGTTTGCGGATGCCGTGGCTTCGGGGAAGTCCGGCCAGGACCGGACCGGGCTGACGGAACAACAGTACACCGTATCCTCGCCCGACGGCTCCCGGCAATTGATCTACACGTACGACCATTCGCAGCCGGTGCTGGTGGTGAATGGTCAGCTTCGCGGGAAAAGCGGCGGGGCGCAGTCCTTCCAGTTGCCCGTGGACGACGGCTTTACCAGCCACGGCCTTTTTCCCGACAACGCGGGCGAAGTGTTTGCCATCCAGACGGACGCCGACGACGGCCTGTACCTGATCCGGTACCAGCCCGGCACCGAAGCGAGCCAGGTGCTGCAAGTGGGTCCGAGCGGCAGCCGCCGCAACCGGTTCGTGCCGCACTTCGGCGCCGCCGGCAAGGTGTACGTAGCCAACGTGACCGAAAGCCGGGCCGGGGTGCTGACCGGGGTAATGGTTTCGGCCTTCGACTTTGGCGCGAACCGGGTCGAGGAGGTGCAATTTCACCCGGTTTCGGCCGAACTGCGGGCAAAAATGAGTACGCGCCTGCCCGAGGGCCGCTACGACCTGGTCCGGTTCCACGTAGATGCGCAGGGCGAACGGACGATCGAACTGGAAAAACACGACATTGCCGCCAACACCTACCGCTACGACCCGTTTGCGGTGCACGATCCGGCCGGCTGGCAGCCCCGCAAACAGCAGGTGCGCATTGGCGAACGGCTCGTGTTCCGCCTGAACGCCGAAGGCAAAATTCTTTCGGAAACGGTGGTGGATCAATTTAAAACCGATGTGGTACACTGAGACGGGTACACTGATTTATTATGATGATTATGATTTGGTTATGATTAAATGATTGCATGACTTAACTCGTAATCCATTCGTACAGGTACTTAATCATTTGATCATGTAGTCATTTAATCATAACCCATCATAACCCATCATAATCATCATAATAAATCAGTGTACCATTAACCCAATGACCTAACCGATGCTGGCATTTCTGGTTTTCCTGAACTTCCTGCTGGGCTACATGATCCTGGCGGTGTACGCCGAGCGGAAGGTATCGGCCTTTATCCAGGACCGGCTCGGGCCGATGGAGATCGGACCGTACGGCATCGGGCAAACGGTGGCCGACCTGGTGAAGCTCCTCCAGAAGGAAGACATCGTGCCCGCGCAGGCCGACGCCTGGACGTTCCGGGCTGCACCGCTGGTAATCTTTACGGCCGTGTTTGCCGGCTTTGCCGTAATGCCCCTAACGCCCGACCTGCAAGGCTCCGGCGCGGCGGTCGGCGTGTTTTACCTGCTTGCCATCATTTCGGTTGATATCATCGGCCTGCTGATGGCGGGCTGGAGTTCCAACAACAAATATTCGCTGCTCGGCGCCATGCGGTCGGTGGCGCAGATCATTTCCTACGAGGTGCCCGTGGCGCTTTCGGTGTTGTGCGTCGCCGTGTTCTGCCATTCGCTGGATTTGCAGGAAATCAGTTTTCAGCAGGGCATTTACGCCAAGGCGCCCCGCCTTTCCGCGGCGGAAGGGGGAGAAACCGTCAACTACCTGTTCGGCCTCCGGGCCCTGGGCATTGACGTAACGGAGGTTGGCGGCATTCTCGCGTGGAACATCGTGCGGATGCCGTTGTTCGCGGTGGTGTACGTCATTTTTTTCATTGCCACCCTGGCCGAATGCAACCGGGCGCCGTTTGACATTCCCGAGGCGGAGTCGGAGCTGGTCGGCGGCTTCCACACGGAGTACTCGGGATTCCGGTGGGCCATGCTCTTTCTGGCCGAATACGGCATGATGCTGCTGGTGTCGCTGCTGGGGGCGGTGCTTTTCCTGGGCAGTTGGAACACGCCCTTGCCCAACATCGGGCCGGTAAAGTTGGCCGACTGGACGAGCGGCGCCCCGGGCACGGTATACGGCAACGTGACCGGCGCCTTCTGGCTGATTGCGAAGGCGTTCGGGGCCATCTTCGTGCAAATGTGGGTGCGCTGGACGTACCCCCGGCTGCGGGTGGACCAACTCATGTACCTTTGCTGGAAAGTGCTCACGCCGGCCGCCCTGGTGCTGCTGTTCGTGTCGGCCGTGTGGCGGTTGCTGGGGTAACTCAATTTTAGTTGCACATCCGCCGTTTTATCCGTTTAATCCTGTTCATCTTGGCGTAAATTGGTTACCGATGAAACTCAGCGAAAAACAACTGGACCTGATCCGTCACTATTTCGTGGACAAGCCCGTGCGGAAAGCGTACCTGTTTGGCTCGTACGCCCGGGGCGAAGCCGACGCCGACAGCGACATTGACCTGCTGGTGGAACTGGACTACGTAAAACACATCGGCATGACGTTCATTGGCATGAAGCTGGACCTGGAAGATTTGCTTTCCCACAAAGTAGACCTGGTTACGGACAGATCGCTTTCCAGACAAGTATCGCCTTTCGTCGAGAAGGACAAAAAACTGATTTATGAGAAAACCGCTCGGCGATAGAGCCCGCCTTGTACACATGCTCCAAGCCATTGACCGGAAATTCGCTTTTACCCAGAACGCTTCTGCGTCAACTTTTTCGGAAGATGCGATGATGCATTACGCCTGCCTCAAGCAACTTGAAATCATCGGAGAGGCATCCAATCATCTTTCTCCCGGGTTAAAATCGAACCATCCGTTACTCGAATGGCGAAAAATAACGGCATTCCGGAATTTCTCCATTCACCAATACTTTGACGTGAACATAGAAATCGTGTGGAGCATCATCAACGATGATTTACCGGAACTGAGAACGGGATTGCAGCAAATTTTAGATTCTTTGCCCGATGAAAACCCTTAAAGGCGCCAACAATACGTATTTCGGCAACCTCGCCGAAGGCATCAAATCCTCGTGGCTGGGGTTGAAGGTGTCGCTCAGGCACCTGTTCGAGGCCCGGCGGAGCCGCAAACCGGTGGGCATAGCCTCGCCGGACTATTTTGCCCAGCAGACCGGCATCGTTACGCTCAAGTACCCGTACGAGGCCCTGCCCGTGCCCGACAACGGCCGCTACCGGCTGCACAACGAGATGGAAGACTGCATCGTGTGCGACAAGTGCGCCGAAGTCTGCCCGGTGGACTGCATCGAGATTGAGGCCGTAAAGTCGCCCGGGGAGATCCGCAAAACCTCCGATGGGCATTCGGTGCGCCTCTACGCCGCCAAGTTCGACATTGACATGGCCAAGTGTTGCTTCTGCGGCCTCTGCACCACGGTGTGCCCCACCGAATGCCTCACCATGACCAAGACCTACGACTTCAGCGAACTGGCCCTCGACCACCTCAACTACCACTTCAGCGACTTGTCGCCGGAGGAGGCAGTGACCAAACGGAAAGCGTACGAGGACTTCCAGGCAGCCAAACTGGCGGCCAAAGAAGCGGCCAAAGCCGAGAAACCCGCCGCGGTCCCGCTGCCAGCCCCCCCGCCGCCAACCGACGCCGTACCGCCGGGCTCAACACCCGGGGACGGCCCGGCACCCGAACCCGCGGCGAAGCCAGTTGTGAAGCGGCCCGTCATCAGACCCACAATCAAGAAGCCTGGTTCAGACCAGCCCACCCCCGACGCATGAACCTTGTCACTGTATTGCTGTACGCGTTTGCCGGGCTGGCCGTGGTTTCGGCGCTGGGCGTGCTGCTGTTCCGCAACGTGCTGTACGCGGCGTTTGCCCTGCTGCTCACCTTCCTGGGCGTGGCGGGCCTGTACGTGCTGGCCGGCGCCGACCTGCTGGCCGTTGTGCAGATCGTGATTTACGTGGGCGGGGTGCTGGTGCTGCTCATCTTCGGCATCATGCTCACGGGCCGCGGGGCCGGCACGGGACCCGTATCGGGCACGCACAACCGGCTGGTGGCCCTGCTGGCGGCAGGCGGGGCGTTTACGCTGTTCGTGCTGCTGATCTTCCGCCTCAACGCCCCCGCCCTGGGCTGGGTCCGGGAAGCGGAGGCTGCCGGCCGCACCGTAACGGGTTCCACGCTGGCCGACATCGGCATGAACCTGATGACCACCAGCGTACTGCCTTTCGAAGTCGCCGGCCTGCTGCTGCTCGTGGCCCTCATCGGTGCCGCGTACATCGCCGGAAAGAGATAAACCCGATGTTCGCTGCCCGGTGTTCGATGCTCGCATCGGCCTCCTTCGAACATCGGGCATCGAACATCCAACATCGAAAAAATGCACGCCTTAACCCTCTACCTCCTCACTGCTGCGGCCCTTTTCTGCATTGGGGTGGCGGCCATCATCACGCGGCGCAACGCGGTGGTGGTGCTCATGGGCATTGAACTCATGCTCAATGCCGCCAACCTGAACCTGGTTGCCTTTAGCCGTTACGACCCCGGGCGGTTGCAGGGACAGGTGTTTGCGTTGTTTGTGATCGTGGTGGCCGCCGCCGAGGCCGCCGTGGCGCTGGCCATCCTGCTCCGGGTGTTTGCGCATTTCAACACGGTGGAGGTGGACCGGGTAAATGACCTGAAAGGGTGAACCAGACACCCGTCCTCCGGTGTTGCCCTTACGTACCCCATCCTCCATTTTGCCCGATTGTATTACACGGGTTGCCCGGTGCCGTCCCGGCGGAGCGAAATAGCGTATCTTTGCGGCCCGCGGCGCAACTGGATGGATTTTTGCGAAGCAACTGCCCATGAAACTCCTCGACCGTTATATTCTCAAAAAGTTCCTCTCGGCGTTCCTCTTCGTGGTGATCGTGCTGATCGCCATCATCGTGGTGATTGATTTTACCGAAAAGAACGACGATTTCATCAAGCGCAACGCCGACGCCAAGGCCATCATCTTCGATTATTACCTCAACTTCATTCCGTACTACGCCAACCTGCTGAGCCCGATCACGGTGTTCATCGCCACGGTGTTCGTGACGGCGCAGCTGGCCTCCCGCACGGAAATCATCGCCATCCTGAGCAGCGGCGTCAGCTTCCGCCGGGTGATGGTGCCCTACCTGATCGGCTCCTCCATCATCGGGGCGGTGATCTTTTACCTGACCGGCTGGGTGATTCCGGACGCCAACAAGGTGCGGGTTGAGTTTGAAAAAAAGTACCTCAAGGACCAGTACTACAACGTGGACCGCAACATTCACCGCAAGGTGGCGCCCGAGTTGTACGCCTACATGGAAAGCTACGACAACACCCGCGACGTGGGCTACCGCTTTACGCTGGAGTGGATCGAAGGCACCAGCCTCAAGCAAAAGATGGAAGCGGAACGCGTGGTGTGGCAGCCCGGCATCAATAAGTGGCGCCTGGAAGGCTACAAGAACCGCACCTTCGACGGCATCAAGGAAACGTATAGCGCGGGGGCCTACATGGACACCACGCTGAACATGCACCCCAAGGACTTCGGCAACAACTACGCTCTGCACGAAACCTTCACGCTTACGGAACTCGACAAATTCATCAACGAACTCAAAAACCGCGGCGACGACGGCGTGGCGACCTACCAGATTGAAAAATACGTGCGGTTCACGAGTCCCTTCGCCATGGTGATCCTGACGCTCATCGGCGTAATCGTGTCGGCGCGGAAGGCCCGGGGCGGCGTGGGCCTGCAAATTGCCATCGGCTTCGTGCTGGCTTTCGTGTACATTCTCTTCTTCATCATGAGCAAGAGCGTGGCCCAGGTGGGTTCGCTCAACCCGATCCTGGCCGTGTGGTTGCCCAACCTCATTTTCAGCGCCATCGGGCTGGTGATGTACTTTACGGTGCCCCGGTAAGCGGGCAAATGGTTACTTTTGGGGCTTGCCCGGCCACGGCGTCTTTCGACCGTGGCCGGGCAAGCCTTCCACTTTTAAAACGTTTGCTGTGTCTGCACCGGCGCCCAAAGACTACCTGCACCTGCACTTCATCGTCCTGATCTGGGGCTTTACGGCCATCCTGGGCCTGCTCATTTCCATCCCGGCCGTGGAGCTGGTGTTTTACCGCACGCTGCTGGCCGGCCTGCTGCTGGCGGTGGTGGTGAAAGTGCGGGGAAAAAATGCCGCTTTGCAAAAGGGCCACCTGGCGGCCCTGCTCGGGACGGGAGCCCTCATCAGTGCGCACTGGATTCTGTTTTTCGCCGCCGCCCGGGTTGCCAACGCCTCAGTGTGCCTGGCGGGCATGGCTACGTGTTCGCTCTGGACGGCCCTGCTCGAACCGTTGTCGGCCCGCAAGCCGGTGCGCCTGCTCGAAATTTTCCTGGGACTCCTGGTGGTGGTGGGCCTCTACGTGATCTTCCACTTCGAGTTTGACCACGCACTGGGGCTTGCGCTGGCCGTGGCGTCGGCCATGCTGGCGGCGGTGTTTACGGTCATCAACAGCCGCTTTACGCACCGCTACGACGCCCTGGTCATCACGGGTTACGAAATGGGAGGAGCTTTCCTGGGCACGGCGCTGTTCCTGCCCTTTTACCGCGAAACCATGGCGGCGGGCCATGCGCTGCAACTGGTGCCGACGGCGACCGACTGGTTGTACATTCTCCTGCTGGCGTGGCTGTGCACGGTGTACGCCTACTCGGCGGCCGTGCAGCTGATGAAGAAGTTTTCGGCCTTTGCCATGAACCTGACCGTGAACCTGGAGCCGGTGTACGGGATTGTGCTGGCCTTTCTCTTTTTCAAGGAGAAGGAAAAAATGACGCCCGGCTTCTACCTGGGCACGCTGGTCATCCTGCTGGCCGTGCTGGCCTACCCGGCCCTGAACCGCCTCCGGTCCCGTAAATCCGTGGCGTAAGGGGGATGTTTGTCAGTGGATATTGGTCAGTAGTCATTGGTTATGCGCGGGGTGAAGCTTTGGCGCAAAAGGGGTTCACGGCTCAATGCAAATGACCAAAGTCTAGTGACCAATGACGTTACAAGCAGAACGGGCGGTGCAGTTTCACGAGTTTGCTGCCTACCCAGCTGCCCGCCCAGCCGGTAAGGGCGTACGCCGTGCTGTAGCCCAGGCCGCTGAGCCAGCCCGGTGAGAGGGCCAGCAGCAAAGGAGCCGTGAGGAGGCCGGCCAGCAGGCCGAACCACGCGTGCCGGGTGGCGATGCCGGTAATGACGCCGAACAGCAGGGCCATCATGGGGCCTGCCAGCAGAAGGATGGATAACAGGGGCATGGGGAACGTAAAAAACGGCGCACGGGCGGGTACCCGTACGCCGATTGAATACCGATTTCTTAAATATAACGCTATTTCTCCGATAAACGTACCCCGAATTTGCGGTAGCCCAGCCAAATCAGCAATCCCAGCAACCACAACGCCCACAGCCGGGTAAGCACCACCAGCAGCGTTTCCATGATTTCCCAACCGGTAAGGAAGGCTTCGGCCAGCCGGGTCGCCAGGCCTGGCCGGTAGATGGGCACGTCCACGGGAGCCGCCACTTTTTCCTGCGTCCGGGTGGTGCGCTGGTAGAGGCTGAGCTTCACGGTGCTGTAGCGTACCTGGTCGGCCAGCGCTAGGTTGCGGAGGGTGTTGGCATCGGTTTCCTGCTGGAGGGCCAGCCGGCCGCTTTCCCCTTGCAGGGTTTCGTTCAATTTGCGGCCCCGGCCGTCAATGGCTTTTTCGTACCGCTTTTCGGCGGCGGCGGTCCGTTGCAGCCGCAGTTTGTTTTCCAGAAGTTGCAGGCTCACCTCGTCGGCGTTCACGATGCGGTAGTCGAGGAACTGCACCTGCCGGCTCAGCTCCCGCAGCAGGCTGTCGAGGTTTTGGTTGGGCACGCGCAAGGCGAGGTTGTTTTCCACGCGGTACTCGGTTGTTTCGAGCAGGGAGTCGGCCGTGACCTGCACCGAATGGGTGCTTACGTCCCCGCTGGAGAGGTGGTTCTGGGTGATGAAGCCGCCGTACCGGTTGGTGAGGTCTTCCACGGTGTGCGTGGTCTGGGCCACGTCCCGCACCCGGAATTTCAGGTTGGCCGTGCGGACAAACTGCCGCTCCGGCGCCGTGCCGGCCGGGGAAGAGGAGATGGTATCGGCGGCAGCCCCGGTCGAATCATAAGCGATGTCGGCCTCGGCTCTCGATGTAGAAAATGCTTCTTCTTCGTTGGGTCTACTGCTGCAATGGACACAAAGGCCGGTCAGCACTGCCAGGGCCGGCAGCAAACGGAAATGCATTTTGCGCATGGCAAAACGGGGTTAAGTTGTTGGAAATAAGTGAGAAAGGCGGGCCCGCCCGGGATGCATTTGATACTGTCCGCCGCAAAAGGTAACCCGCCGCGGCCCGCAAAAAACCGGAGCCGGCAGGTAACTTTTTTTTACAATTCATTAATCAAAACGGAGCCGCCCTACGTATCTGACCGAAGTGTCCAGGATTTTTTTGTAAACCGAAACAGACTACTTCTATGCTAGCTATGAACTACCGGGGGCCGGGACGGGTCCGCATTGACCA
This sequence comes from uncultured Cytophagales bacterium, assembly GCA_902805615.1. Lineage (GTDB taxonomy): Bacteria > Bacteroidota > Bacteroidia > Cytophagales > 172606-1 > CADCTQ01. The sequence continues at coordinate 17,588 of CADCTQ010000479.1, read as the reverse complement.
CAAGCCTCATCCCCAGATTCTCCATCCGCAGGACGCCATTGTGCGGGTGACCCGCTCTTGCATCTGCGGGTCGGACCTGCACCTCTACAATGGCAACGTACCCGATACCCGCGTAGGCATGACGTTCGGGCACGAGTTCACGGGCATCGTGGAGGAGATCGGCCCGGAGGTTCAGAAGCTGAAGGTGGGCGACCACGTGCTGGTGCCCTTTAACATCGCCTGCGGCAAGTGTCACTTCTGCAAGCAGGGCCTCTTCGGCAACTGCCACGAATCAAACCCGCAGGCCACGGCGGTAGGCGCCATTTTCGGCTACTCGCACACGGCGGGCGGCTACGACGGCGGCCAGGCCGAGTACGTGCGGGTACCCTACGCCGACGTGAGCCCCACGGTGATTCCGCCCGGCATGGACCCCGACGACGCGGTGCTGCTCACGGACGTAGTGCCCACGGGCTACCAGGCGGCCGAAATGGGCGGCATCCAGCCCGGCGACACGGTGGTGGTGTTCGGCGCCGGCCCGGTGGGCATCATTGCCGCCAAGTCGGCCTGGCTCTTCGGCGCGGGCCGCGTGATCGTGCTCGACCACGTAGAGTACCGCCTGGAGTTCGTGCGCAACTACGCGCAGTGCGAAGCCTACAACTTCAAGGAGATGGACGACCCGGTGTTGTTCCTCAAGAAAACCACCGACTGGATGGGCGCCGACGTGTGCATTGACGCCGTGGGAGCGGAAGCGGAAGGCAGCGCCCTGCAAACCATTACGGGCCGCAAGCTGCTGATCCAGGCGGGTTCGGCCACGGCGCTCCAGTGGGCCATCAACTCGGTCAAAAAAGGGGGCATCATCTCCATTGTGGGGGTGTACGGCCCGACGGCCAACCTCGTGCCCATCGGCAACGTGGTCAACAAGGGCCTCACCATCCGGGCCAACCAGACTGGGGTGAAACGCCTGCTGCCCCGGCTGATCGAACACGTGCAGAACGGCGTGCTCAACCCCAAGGCGATGATCACGCACCGGGTGCCGCTCGAAGACGTCGCCGACGCCTACCACATTTTCTCCGAAAAACTCGACAACTGCATTAAACCCGTGCTCCTGCCGCCGTCCGCGCGGGGCTAACCCATTATTCCCATGAACAACACCGGAAAAGACTTTTCGCACATCAAAGGCTGGGGCATTGACGCCGACCCGAAAAACGACCCCACCTACCCCATGAAGCCGCACCGCACCGACGACGAGCAGACGGGCTACTCCTGGGAACGGCCGACGTTACAGGCAGAAACCGTGGAGGTGCTCCAGTCCAACGAACGGCCCAACCTGACGGCCGTGTTCGGCACGTCTACGCCGCCCTCGGGCCTGAGCGGCATGATCCGCCGGTACGCCTTCAAGTACAGCGAAGGCAGTTGGGGCCACTGGATTCCACTGCTGCTGGCCGACCGCGTCAACGTGGTGGAAGGCGTGATTGACGACATCCGCCACGGACACGTGCCCAACATCTTCGCCGAAAAGGGCTGGAAGGCCGAGTGGAAGCACAACCCCAAGGGGCTCGTGACCAAGGTAGCCACGACGGTACTGGTTGCCACGGCGCTGGTGGCCCTGGTGACGCGGAAAAAGAAACGGTGAGGCGGGGTTGATCGGCTGGTCAGGTCAATTATGTTCCGGGGGATGGTCAGTAACCATCCCCTTCGCTTTTTGCTTTGGTCTTGGCCAAATCCGCACGAGTACCAACAGCACGGCCGACACAATAAGCAAAGACCAAAGCTGGAATCTACTGCGCCATTGCCATTTACTCGTTGTTGCAGCGGTTGTTTCCAGCCCGTTGCTCCAGGCAATGAAGGCGTCGGCAATGGGCAAAGCGCCGCCTAAATACGCTTTCTGCCCGTTCCGGGTCCAAGGGATGCCGAAGGCTTCGATGCTGTTGCGCAAGCCGACGGCCAGGGTCGTTTCCCCGTACTGCTGCATCGTTCGGCGCCCGACGATGGAGGCCGCCCCGCCGATCTGGAACAGCACCGGGCCGGAATCTACGTCGGCAAATCCTATCACGCCCTTCGGAAACTCCCGGACGCCCGGCAGGCCCAGGCGGTAGTCTACGAAGTGCGTTTTATACCGGGCAAACTGCTGCCGGGCGAACGCCGAATCTATTTCGGGCAGAATCGCTAAAATCAGGCTTTGGGAAGACCCTCTCGCCGGCACGAGTGGCGTGCCATCGTGCGCATCCACCTCGTGCGGAATCAGGCCGAGCGAATCTACGTTTGCCTTGGTCGTCTGCAACCATCGCCTGATCAGCTGCTGGTACTTCGGGGGATGAATGCGGTCGTACAAGGCCAGGGTGGCTACGCAGAGCACACCATCGGCGGGCCAGGCAGCCCCGGGGTAGGATGACAGGTGGGGACTTTCACTTTGCGCCAATGCCTCCGCAATCCGTTCGCAGGTGAACCAAAAGGCAATTGATTGCATTTTGTGCCGGTCCGGCGCTGCCAGCAACATGCTTTTGCCCAACAGGTAACCCGACCAGCCGTTGTAAAAGGCTCCGTATTCCGGGGTCATGCCGGCGGAGAAGGTAGCTTTGGCTTTGGTGGAACTAATCTGCTCAATGGCCCAATTCGTTTCCCGATAGGCTTCATCAAACAGGGCTGATTCCCGGGAAATCCCACGGGCCAGGTCAATCCAGGCCAGGCCGTACAGGGCGTTCAGGAATACGAATCCCTCCGGGTACATCTGCTGCATTTCGTCGGCGGCACCGGCGTGAACCTGCTTTTTCAAATGGCGCAGTTGGTGGAGCAGGTCTGTATTTACAAGGGCACCGCCTACGAGACCGAAACGGGGCTGGTAATACAACGCATAATTGAGGTAGACAACGCCACTGAGTATCAGCGCAAGTATTGTACTGATGATGATTCTCAGCGTAAGGCTCACTTGGAATGTCTTTCTTCTATTATTAGCGACCCGATTCCGGCAGGATCAACTCCTCATTCTCCTGATCAACTTTTGGACGATGCAGTAATTACCCATCCCGAGGCCAAGCACAACCAAACCCAGGAGTATAAACCCGCCGGTATCCAGATTCTTGAATTCGGGCCTTCTGGTCTTTTCGGCCAGGGCAATGAAGTAGCACAATATGAACACAGAGGAAACCAGCACGAATATGACGCCCAGTAAGCCGGCAATGATTGAAACAACCTCTTCAAATGCCTCTTTCACGATGGGCCATTGATTCATACCTCGTTGATTTAGCTTCCAATGGTCGTTCTACCGTAGTATTGTTAACAATTGGTCTGTTATCCTTTGCAATTCGTTTTCCCGATTCAGATCAACGATAAGCAGCCGTTCTGATGCGCCGTTCCGCTTTAACTGCTCTTTCTCACTTTCGAACGGCGCATCATCCAACCAGTAGAAGCCGGACGAAAAATCAATTCCTCCGGTCTTCAAAGTCTGCCAGTCGGTTGCTTTAACTTTTTCAAGTCTGGCAATACTGCCGGGGTCGTAGTATTGGGACAAGTAGCGTACCGCCGTCTCGGCATTTCCTTTGCAATGCGTGGTCAGCCAGTAGCAATTGAACCGCCGGGTGACGAAGTCAATAAAGGGGGCACCAGAATCGGCTGCTTTCGTATTTCGCTTCGTCAGCAAAACGCCGTCAATGTCCAGGTACAATTTCATCATTCTTCCGTGAGCTGCTTATGCGTTAAAGCTTGGTCACTCTTTTTTTATCTTTCCGGCAACTCACGCGGCTTGTACGCTTCGTCCAAATCCAATCCTCTCAAATATTGGTAAAGGGCTTGGGTTAGAAAAATAACGCCACCAACCGGTACATCATACAGTTTTTCGCCTTGGTCCTGTCTTTTCAGTACGTCATTGGCAATGTCAATAAACCGTTCTACGGCTACACCCCACCCAGACTGCCATGATTGAGCATCTGCTTCATCATACAAAATGTAGGAAAGCCCGTTGATCACCACCAACTGGTTCTTCCCAACTTCCTCCGGGAATACAACTTGCTCCAGCTTTACCCCCATCTTCTCCAGCGTTGGCCGTACCCTGGTAAAAAAATATTCGAAGCCTCCCCACTCGTACAACTCTTCGGCGTCGCCATAACCAAAGTACCGGCAATCCCCAATGTATTTTTGCGCCTGCGGATCGTACTCTTCATAGCCCACCTGGCCGTACTGCATCAGTTGCGCTTCTGTTCCTTTCTTTACCTGGTCAATCAGTGCTGGTTCAACGTACATGAAGTACCCCGACTTTTCCAGCATTTGAATGATTTGAGCGGCCCTGGCCGGAGCAACTGCGGGAGCATGGCTCTTTTCCGGCGGTGTTTGCTGATGGAGCAATGCACTTTTTTTTGACCGCTTCTGGTTTCCAAGGGTTCTTTTCAGTAAGGGCCACAGCACCAACTGCCCAATCCTGTAGATCAGGTATCCAATCACCAAAAACTTCAAGAGTGCTTCCAAGCGACAGTTCTTTTATTACAAAGCACGTGCTAAGCCGCACGAGGTCTTGAAATCTTCATCCGGCTGGTTTGGCACCAAAAAGTTATTGCAAAAGACGACTTTCATCCGTTTAAAGCTGATGTGACCACTCCGGCAACCGGCGTGTACGACCAAACGCCGGGGGATACCCGTACCTCCATTGTCAATTCATTGATTCCTCAGAATCCGCCGCCGCCTTTACTGCCCGTCTTCTTCATCACCGGCTTGCCACCCGCTGCCTGCCCGGCTGACTTGGCCGGGCTCACCGTCTCGAATTTGATCCAGTCGAGGTTGAGGAGGTCGTTGTTGGGCTGCTCGGCTTGGGTAATGATGAAATACAGGTCGTGCGGGCCGGTGGTGGCTTGCAGCGGCGCCGCGAGTTCAACCAGGTTTTCCCACTTGCCGGTTTTGGGGAACGGCAGGGTACTGACCACCGGGCCGTCCGGGGCGTCGAGGTGCAGCGAAACGGTGCCGCTGTTGTCCCTGGCCGACACCCGGTAGGTGAGTTGCGCAATGCCCGTCAGGTCAATCCCGCGGAAGAGGAGGTAGCTGCCGTGCTGCACGCTGCCCACCACCGAACCCTTGTCCCCCGAGTACACCTGCCCCTCGTGGAGGGAATCGGCTTCTTCGGCCTGCACTTTCGCGGCGCGGAGCACCAGCATGGTCTGGTTGGTGAGCGGACCGATCACCTGGCCGCCCTTGTCGGTGTAGGACGCCGTGAGGATGTACGTGCCCGGCTCTTTCTTGCCCACGTGGCTCTTGAGGGGAATGGTCTTGCTGGCGGGCAGGCCGGTCACCGTCTGTTCTTCTTCGTTCAGCATGAGGATGTAATTCACCATTTCGGCCGCATCGGCCACCGAAAGCTGCGGGTGGGCACTCATGGCGTGTTCGCCCCAGGCGCCGCCACCCCCCTTGATGATCTTGTTGGCGAGTTCGGTCACGGGCCGTTTCTGGGCGTAGCGTTCGGCAATTTCCTTGAAAGAAGGACCCACGGTCCGCTGGTCCAGCGTGTGGCAGCTCCGGCAGTCGCTGTTTGCCATGAGTTCCTTGCCCCGGTTTTTGGAGGCGCTGCCGCCCGCATTTTGCTGGTGCCCGACGAGAATGCCCGGAATGTCCTTGCCCTGCGGCAGGTAGCTGAAGGCCACTTGCAGCTTCGACGGGTCGGGGGTGCCGTCTTCGGGGTCCTGCACGGCCACCTGGTAGCTGAGCGCGTCGTTGTCGAAGTAGAACGTGCGGTTGCGGGCCGCCTGCACTTCTACCCTGGGCAGCGTATTGCCCACCCGCACCGTCACCGTGGACGTGGATTGCTGCCCTTTGGGGTCGGTCACGGTCAGCCGGGCCCGGTAGGCGCCGGGCTGGTCGAAGGTGTATTCGGCTTCGGGCGAAGCGGCGGCGAAGTCCTTGCCGGCAATCTGCCAGGCGTACGTGAGTTGGTCGTCGGTATCAAAGTCGAAGGAGCGGCGGCCGGACAGCTTCACTTGCAGCGGGGCGGCGCCCAGGGTGTCACTGGCCGTAGCCAGGGCCACCGGCGGACGGTTGTTGGGGTTGAAGGTGATCTTCACCAGGGCCGCGTCGGGGTTGTTTTTGCCGTACTTCTCGCCGTATTCCAGCAGGTACAGGGCACCTTCGGGACCGAATTGCATGTCTACCGGCCGGTCAATCTGGGTGAGCGGCATGAACCGTTCCATGCGCTGGTAGTTGCCCTGCGCATCCATGAACACGGCAAACACCCAGTTGCGCATCCAGTCGAAGATGAACAGGGCGCCGTCGTAGTAGGCCGGGAACTTCACGTCGGATTTCAGGTTCGGGTCGAAGTGGTACACGGGGCCGGCCATGGCCGAACGGCCGCCGTTTTTCACCAGGGGAAAGTCCGCCGAATTGTTGTACGGGTACCAGATCAGCGGTTTCTGGGCCGGGGGCAGCTCTTTGGCGCCGGTGTTGTTGGGCGAGAGGTTTACCGGCCGGGCCACCCGGAAGGTATCGCCGACCTGCCTGGTGGCGAAATTGTAATCAAGGTAGGGCTTGTTGTCGCCCACGAAGTAGGGCCAGCCGTAGTTGCCGGCCGCGCGGGCCTGGTTGACCTCGTCGTAGCCGCGGGGCCCCTGCGCGCCGTCCACGCCGGAGTCGGGACCGATTTCGCCCCAGTACACGAAGCCCGTCTTGGGGTCTACCGACATGCGGTAGGGGTTGCGGCAGCCCATCACGTAGATTTCGGGGCGGCCCTTCGAGCCGTCTTTGGGGAACAGGTTGCCGTCGGGCACCGTGTAGGTGCCGTCGGGCTGCACGGTGATGCGCAGGATTTTACCCCGCAGGTCGTGCGTGTTGCCCGACGACCGCTGGGCGTCGTACACGAGGCGGCCTTCCCGTTCGTCAATGGGCGCAAAGCCGTCGGAGGCGAAGGGAGTGGTGTTGTCGCCCACCGAGATGAACAGGTTGCCCTTGTCGTCGAACTGGAGGGAGCCGCCCGTATGGGCGCTGGACTCCATTTCAATGGGAATTTCGATGATGGGCTTTTCGGAGGCGTAGTCGAGGCTGTCGGGTCCCAGCGTGAAGCGCGACACCTGGTGGCGCAGTTTGCCGCCTTTGCCCTTCGGCGTGTAGAAAAGGTAGACGTAGTTGTTCCGGCTGAAATTGGGGTCGAGGGTGATGCCCAGCAGGCCGTTCCCTTCCGCTTCCACCACGGGCAGCGTGTTGATCTGCTTTACCTCGCTATTGGCCGGGTTGTAGCGCCGCAGGGCCCCGGTGCGGTCCACGAACAGCACGCGGCCGTCGGGAGCTACGGCCAGTTCCATCGGTTCGTTGAGCCCTTCGGTAATGACGGCCCGGATGAAGCGGTTTTCTTCGGGCCGCTTGGGGCTGGCCGTTTGGTAGTACGGATTCACGTCGGCGGGGGCAGTCGCGGAAGCCGGGGCCGTTGTTGTGGGGGGTACACTGGCCGACTGCCGGTTGGGCTGGCACACGACCAGGGAGGATAAGGCCGCAAACAAGAAGGCGTTCTTCCAGGAAAGGTGATTCATAAGTGGTACGTGCAAAAAAGGCCGCCCGTGGACCAGGGGGTCAAATGAGTCCTCAAAATACCTAAAAAATAGGATTTTGGAACGTTTTCGTGAGACGATCAGGAGTTGCTGGTATTTACCCCAGAGGCACGGAGAAAGGAGGAACTTAACCGCAAGGATCGCAATAGAGACGCAAAGGGCGCAAAGGAGACGCGTACGCCTTGCGATCCTTGCGTCTCCATTGTGCCCTTTGCGGTTCAGTTTATTTCTCCGTGTTGCTCCGTGCCCTCCGTGTCTCCGTGGTAAATCCTTGAACGGAAAGACGCGATAAATCGCGTCTCTACCCCAACTTCGGGTATTCCCATTCCCCGCGGTAGGCGCGGCTGAGGAGCTTGTTGGCCTCGGGGTCGTTATGGATGATTTCCTTCTCGCCGTCCCATTCGACGCTCCGGCCGAGTTTGTAGGAAAGCATTCCCAGCAGGCTGGCGGCCGTGGAGCGATGCCCGGTCTCGATGTCGCACGTGGGCAGCTTGTTGGTTTTTACGGAGGCCAGGAAGTCGGCCCAGAGCTGGCGGATGTTCTGGTCGTCGGGCTTGTTGAGTTTGGCCGGCTGCGCGATGGTCTGCTTTTTGGAATCACTCGGGTAGAACGTCCAGCCGCCCTGCCAGCCCATGTGAAAGGTGCCCTCGGTGCCGTAGAAGTAGCACCCCACGTTTTCGCCCTTTTCGGCGTTGTTGCCCGCAAACAGGCGGTGTTCCCAGCTCACCGTAAAGTCTTCGAACTGGTAACTCACCACCTGGTGGTCGGGGGCGTCGGTATTGTCGGTACGAATTGCCCGGCCGCCCGTGGAGAACACCTTCCGGGGGTATTTTTCTTCGCTCCACCACAGGATTTGGTCGAGCCAGTGAATGCCCCAGTCGCCCAGCATGCCGTTGGCGTAGTCGAGGTATTGCCGGAAGCCCCTGGGGTGAATCTTGGCGTTGTACGGCCGCAGGGGCGCCGGGCCGCACCACATGTCCCAGTCGAGTCCTTTGGGCGGCTCCGCGTCCGGCGTCACCTCCCCGGCACCGCCGCCGTAGTGCACGAACGCGCGCACCATGCCGATCTTGCCGGCCTTGCCCGACCGCAGGAACTCCATGCCCGACACGTTGTGCGGCGACACCCGGCGGTGCGTACCCACCTGCACCATGCGTCCGTGCCTGCGGGCGGCATTCACCATGGCCCGGCCCTCCTGGATGGTGTGGCTGACGGGCTTTTCGACGTACACGTGGGCCCCGGCCTCCACGGCGGCAATGGTAATCAGGGGGTGCCAGTGGTCGGGCGTGGCCACGATCACGATTTCGGGCTTTTCTTTCGCCAGCATTTCGCGGTAGTCGCCGTACAGCTTGGCCTTGTCGCCGTTGAGTTTGGTCACCTCGGCGGCGGCCGGTTCCAGGAAGTTGCGGTCCACGTCGCACAGGGCCACCACCTTGGATTCGCCGGCCTGCACGGCTTCGCGCAGGATGTTCATGCCCCACCAGCCCGTGCCCACCAGGGCCGTGCGGTACCTGGCGGCGCGGCCCAGTGCCGGCAGCAGTGGCAGGGCGGAAAAAGCGGTGCTGGCGGCGGAAGCCTTCACGAATTCACGGCGGTTCATGGCTATAGAGGGCTAAAAATGGATTTAAGCAGGAATTTTACGGAAAGATGGCCGAAAAAGCAAAGCGGGCCGGGGGATGGGAATTCCCATTTTCGGAAATCCGGTATATTATGCGCTCATTGATTGATGCCGCCACTGATTATATGATGAAATGGATACGCGTATACGCCGGGTTGCCCAGCCTGCTGGGCCTCTTCTTCCTGTTGGGAACGGAACCGGTTCATGGGCAGGAAGGCCGGTTCTGGCGGTGGGCCAAACGGACGGCGAGCCGCTTTTCCGGGGATTCCCTTTCGCCCGAAAAACCGCGGTTCCTCATCTACCCCACGCTGGCGTACTCCCCGGAGACCAGCATTGAAATCGGGTTTTCGTCGCTGCTGCTGTACCACGCCAAAAACAACGCCGAGTTGAACCGCCTGAGCGAAGTACAGGCGTTTACGTTCATCACCCTGCGCGGCCAGTACGGCCTCTGGTTCGACCACGCCCTGTACGGCGACCGGGACAAGTGGTTCTTCCTCGGCCGGCTCCGCTTCCAGCGGTTTCCACTCCTCTACTTCGGCATCGGCCCCGACACCGACGGCAACGACCCGGCCGTGATTGACGCCAGCTACGTGCTGGTGCGGGAACGGGTGCTGCGCAGGATCGCCAACAACTTCTTCGGCGGCGTCGAATTCGACTACCAGAACCTGAGCCGGGTCTCGTTTGAGCAGCCCGACGCCAACCCCTACGACCTGCCGCGCGGCAGCGGGGGGTCGGCCAACCTGGGCATCGGCGCGGGGCTGGTGTACGACAACCGGCACAACGTGCTCAACGTGCGGAAAGGCTTTTTCAGCGAACTGGCCTACCTGAACTACAACAAACGCTGGGGCAGCGCCTTTAACTTCCAATTCATCAACTTCGACACCCGGCTCTACCGGCCCATCGGCAACAAACAGGTGCTGGCGCTGCAACTGGCCGGCAACTTCACGACCGGCGACGTGCCGTTCAACCAACTGGCGCTGATCGGGGGCGAAACCATCATGCGGGGTTACTACCTGGGCCGTTACCGCGACCGGAGTTACCTGGCGACGCAGGCCGAATACCGGTGGCTGCCGTTCCCGTTCAGCAAGCGGTTCGGGGGCGTGGTGTTTGCGGCCCTGGGCTCGGTGGCACCCACTCCCCTCGGCTTCCGGGCGCGCAACCTGCTGCCCACCGGCGGCGTGGGGCTGCGGTACCTGCTGTTTGCCAAGAAAGACATCTTCCTGCGCTTCGACGTGGGGGCCACGCCCGAAGGCTTCGGCTTTTACATCTTCACGGGCGAAGCGTTTTAGGAGACTTTAGGCAGATGACCACGGAGACACGGAGGGCACGGAGTTACACGGAGAAAACAAACTCAACCGCAAGGGGCGCAAGGAAGACGCGTACGCCTTGCGTGCTTTGCGTCTTCCTTGCGCCCCTTGCGGTTGAGTTCTTCTCACTCCTCACTTCTCGCTCCTCGCTCCTTTTTTCTCCGTGTAACTCCGTGCCCTCCGTCTCTCCGTGGTGAACTTGCTTAATACCCATTCTCCAATAATGTAAGAAAATGGTTGGTTTTTTGCGGGCAATTGTCGTAATTGATTTACGCATCGTACCGCTTCAACCATTATTCTTTCTGTATGAAAAAATCATTTTTACTCACGGTAATACTGGCCGTCATGGGTTCGGCCGCTTTTGCCCAGACCGAGGTATCGGCCAGCTACCTGTATTCCAGCCCGCAGCAGCGGATGGGCCGCTACATCCAGGGTGCCAGCGGCTTTAACGTGCAGGGGCTCTACCTGGTGCCCAACAGCCGCTTTGCGGTGGGCGCAAACATCGGTCTCAATACGTACGGCTGCCAGTCCACCCGCCAGACGTACCGGTTCAGCGACGGCTCCAGCACCGAAACGGACGTGGAAGTAAGCAACAACTTCTTCAACCTGAACCTGGTGGGTCGCGCCGACCTGCTCGGCCCGGGAGCCGTCATCCCTTACGTGATGGGGCAGGCGGGCTACAACCTCTACTACACCAGCCTCTTCATTGCCGACCCCAACGACGTGGACGGCTGCAAACCGCTGGAAAACCGTTCCCTGCTGAAGGATGGCGCCGTCTCGCTGACGGGCGGCGCCGGGGTGCGCTGGGACCTGGGTTCCGTAATCAAGAATGCGGGCATGGACCGCTTCTACCTTGACTTTTCGGCCAGCTACACCGGCGGGGGCCGCGTCCGCTTCATGAACGTGAACATTCCGGCCGAACCGGACCCCGTCGCCCACCAGCACACGACGCCGGGCAGCGACGCCGCTCCCTTCACCACGCAGTTCATCAACCCCAGCAACCGCATCGTGCACGAACACCACGTGGGCGACGTGTACGCTTCCCCCATCCAGATGCTGTCCTTTAAACTGGGCCTGGCCTTCCGCGTCGGACAGTAACGGATCGGGATTCGCAGGATGAAAGGATGACCAGGATGGTCTGAACCTTGATTTACCTGATGAAAGGATGAACAGGATTTGGGCGGGGGCCGGTACAGGTCCTAAAGGGAATTGTTCTGAAACGGATCAAAATCAATGGAAACAAAAAGGCTGGCGTGATTGCCGGCCTTTTTGCTTATCGTACAGGCTGGACGAGGGTAGGATAGGTTTGGGGGAAGATCGGAGGATCAGAGATTGGAGGATCGGGGAAGGAATGATCGGGTTTAAACCCGATCCTGTGGATATTGCTGCCGCTTCCGGTACAACAGCCCTTTCCCCGGGCCATGCCAAGCTTCACGCGGATATTATCCGTAGGATCGGGTTTAAACCCGATCCCTTTTTACCGCCCCGTACTGTTACCGTATCCCCGCACTGCATGCGTACGCCTCCTCCGGTCTCCTTTCCTCCAGTCTACTGTCTCCGTTCATCTGTCTCCGTTCATTCCGGTCTCCCTTCCTCCGGTCTGCCGTCTCCGTTATACATACAACCCGTCCCCGGGATTTTCGTAGCTAAACCTATGGAAGAAAGAAGGCCACGCTACGAACGGCTGCCGAACTACTACGGACCCGACCTGGCCGGCACGGATTTCCGGGCGCACCCCGAAAAGTACCGCATCGGCAAGGGCGAACAGGGCGTATTGATGGTGGAGCCGTACAAATCCGAAATCCTGCCGCACTGGCGGTTCCGGACGCCCGACGTGGCCCGCGAATCATCGGAAAAAATATACGTCATGTTCCTGGCGTACCTGGCGCAGGAAGACTTCGTGGGCGCCGACATGGCCCGCAAGTTCCTGCAAATGGGCTTTACGCGTTCCCGCCGGTACGCCAACCACAAGTCGGGCCGCAAGTACGCCCGCAATCCCCAACTCGAACCCACCGCCGAAGCCGAGAAAGCAGCCCGCAAAAAACTCCTGCTGCCCCAGGAAATAGACCCCGTCAAGGCTGCCTCCGCCGAAATCTTCCGCGAAAAATACCTCCGCTCCCTCGAACACCCCGACTACCAGCGCCTCATGCAGCGGCACCGCGAACAGTATGAGGGCGTCTGAACCATGATTGACCTGATGAAATGATGAACATGATGGAGTAGCCGTTTGCAATCAAATGCGTGGTCCCCTGTTCATGCGGGTACATCGAGCCGCCCCATCATGGTCATCATTCCATCAGGCCCATCAAGGTTCAGACATTCTAGAATTGGAAGTAAATGAACGGCTGTACCGCGGCGGTCTTGACCTGGTAGAGGCCCAGGATGACGATCACGGCCAGGGCGGCTTTGGCCAGGTCGGGTACGTAGTAGAAGCTGCCTTCCACTTGCTCCTTGAGGCGGCGGGGCAGCCAGTGCAGGGCGTACGCCAGGAACATCAGCCCGAAGATAAAGGCGTAGGCGTCCAGCATCCGCGGAATGAGGGCAAACCCGAATTTGGTACCAATCTGGCTCAGCACCTGCCCGGCAATGTCCATGCTGCCGGCCCGGAAGAAAATCCAGCAGAAGGCCACGAAGTGAAACGTGAACACCTGCCCGGCCAGCCGGCCCAGGGCCGTACTTTCGCGGCCCCGCTTGCCGGTGGCTTCCATCCACATCTTGTGCAGGGCCAGCCCCGCCCCGTGCAGGCCGCCCCACACGATGAACTTGATGTGCGCCCCGTGCCAGAGGCCCCCCAGCAGCATCGTGATCAGCAGGTTGAGGTACGTGCGGACGCGGCCCTTGCGGTTGCCGCCCAGCGAAATATACAGGTAGTCGCGCAGCCACGTGGACAGCGAAATGTGCCACCGCCGCCAGAACTCGGTGATGTTGGCCGAAACGTAGGGCGAATTGAAGTTGATGGTCAGCCGGAAGCCGAGCAGCAGGGCCACGCCAATGGCAATGTCGGTATACCCCGAGAAGTCGCAGTAAATCTGGATGGCGTAGCCGTACACGGCCATCAGGTTTTCGAAGCCCGTGTAGCTGACCGGGCTTTCAAACACGCGGTCCACGAAGTTGACCGAGATGTAGTCGGAGATCAGGATCTTCTTGACCAGGCCGTTGACGATCAGGAACAGGGCGTGGTTGAACTCCACCGGTGAGAGGCGGTACGGCTGGTCAATCTGCGGCACGAAGTCGGTGGCCCGCACGATGGGACCGGCCACCAGCTGCGGGAAAAAGCTCACGAAAAAGGCGAAATCCCACACGTTGTCCACCGGCTTGATTTCGCCCCGGTAAATGTCAATGACGTAGCTGATGCTCTGGAACGTGTAGAACGAAATGCCGACCGGCAGGATGATCTGCGAAATGTCGGCGCTGCCGCCGGTGAAGGCGTTCTGCCACAGGGCCAGGTAGTTGACGGGTTGGATGTGGATGCCCGCCACCGCTTGCAGCAGGTCAGCGAAGAAGTAGGAGTACTTGAAATAAGAAAGCATCCCCAGGTTGATTACCAGGCTCAGCACGATCAGGGCCTGCTTCTGCCCTTTGGTGCGGGCCCGGTGCACCAGCCAGCCCAGGTTGTAGTCGGCCACCGTGGTAAAGAGCAGCAGCAGCACGAAAAAGCCGCCCGACTTGTAGTAGAAGAAGATGCTGCACACGAGCAGGAACAGGTTGCGGGCCCGGTTCCGCTGGTAGATGAACTGGTACACCAGCAGCACGAAGCCGAAGAACAGCCAGAAGTCCGACGTGGTAAAGATCATCGGCTTCTGCGCGTCAAACCCGAAAAAGTCCCGGAGAAACTGCAAAGGTCGTAAGCGTTAGGTTCGTAGTGGCAAAGAATCTTATTGAGTACACCTTGATAATAGATATGAGATATGAGATGTGAGATATGAGACAATGGTCTAACGTCTCACATCTCATATCTCATATCTATTATCTTAATTACCGTCCGGGCCCGCCCTTTTTGATGGCTTCGGACATTTGCAATTTCTGCCCGCCGCTGTAGGCGTAGTAATCGTTCATCAGCGCCTCGTAGAGCAGCGTGCCCTGCAACTCGTAGCCCTTGCGGGTGAGGTGCACCTTGTCGGAAGCGGCCAGCCCGCTGGCGTACCACTTGCCGATGGACCGCAGCCCGCCCATCACTTCGTAGAAATTCCAGGCGCCGCTGCCCGTTTCCTCGGCCAGCTCCAGCAGTTGCCGCGTGGCTTTGGCATTGTTGAGGTTGGGGTACTTCCGCCCGCGGTAACAATCCCCCGGGGCCGTGAGCAGCAGCGAGGCACGGGGCGCCGCCCGCCGGATGCGCTGGATGAGCGTACCGTAGCCCCGCTTGAAAGTCACCGGGTCAAAGGCCGTCGGGAAGGCGTCGTTGGTGCCCAGCGACACGATCACCAGGTCGGGCTGCAACACGGCCAGTTGGGCCTCCAGGTGCGGGCTGCGCAGAAACGACCCCACTTCGGCGCCGTTGATGCCCACCGAATGGTACTGCACGCCGGGCTGGTCGTTTTCGAGGGTCACCCCTTGGAGGGTAAACGCCAGCTGGTCGGGGCTGCTTTTCTGGAGGCCGATGCGTACCTCGTCCACGGGCGTCTGCAACTCGAAGGTCACGAAACCCCGCGGGTCTGCGTGCCGGGTGGCGACGACCCCTTCGTTGAGCAGCGTGACGGTGAACTGCGAGGCGTTGTGCACGTCGTAGAATACCTTGATGCGCGTCACCGGGTAGGTGAGCCCGACGGGAGCGTTGAGGTTGGGATTGATGGTAAACGTAGCGTCGGGGTCGCTGGTGGTGGCCGTAATGCCGGTGAGGCCCCATTCGCAGGTCTGCGTGCGGGCAATGTTGCGGCAGCCCGTCCAGGCCCCCGTGTAGGACACTTTGAGGTTGATGGGGCTGTTGGTGCCCACGGCGCGGTAGGGGAACGTGAGTCCGCGGCCCCCGTTGCCCAGGGCCGGGTCGAGGTGGAAGCTTTCGCGGACCTTGCCGGGAAACATGTCGGCCTGCACGTGCGAGTCGCCGATGTGCACGATGTTGACCTTGCGGCGGGTGCCCCCGGCGAGCGAATCGAGCGACCCGTAGAAGGCCCCGAGCGGCTCGTCGCCCTTGCGGATGATTACGTTTTTGTCCTTGTGAATGAAGGGGTAGTAGAAGTGACGCGCCGGCGGGGCGACGGGCCGCCGCACGGAGAGGCCGGGGGCTTCGCCGGGGCTTTCGGTACGGATGCCGGTGCCCATCACGCTGGCTCCCAGCAGGAGCAATGCCCCGCTACAGGCTGTTAAACTTTTCATACTCGGATACGATGGCTTTGTATAACATCTCCGAGACCAACTGAGCCCCCTTCGGAGTAAAGTGCGTAAAGTCTTTGTTGGCGAGGGCCGGGGTGGCAAACACCCAGCTCGGCATGGAGTTTTTACCCCCCATTGCCTCGTACAAGTCCCAAAAGGCGCAACCGGCGCGGAAGGCGGCCCGCCGCTGGGCGTCCCGGATCTTTTCGATGTTGGGATAAGATACGTAAAGCTCGCCTTCCTTCCGGGACATGTCCGACACGCCCACCACCAGGATGCTCACGCCGGGTGCAAGTTCGCGCAGCATTTTAAGCTGGTTGTAGAACTGGTGTTCGTAATGCTTGTAATTCTGCGCCTGGTAAGGAACCACGTTGACGCCGTACTGGAGGATGATGCACTTTACGTTCAGGGCCGCCAGCTGGCAGGCCAGCACCTGGCGGTTCATGCGCGTAAAGTCAATGCCCGAGGAGCCGCGGAAGGCAATGTTGTCCACGGCTACGCCCTCCCTGCAGTCGAGGGCCAGGCCAAAAAACGCCGGGCTGGCGCTGCTGGCAAACGAGACCTGCACGCGTTCGAAGGGCTCGCCCGGGGGAAGGTCGTACTCGTACATGTTGCACACGGCCGCCGTATCCCGCGGGATGGTCAGGCGGTCCAGCGTATCCTGCTTCGTTCTGATGCTGAGTTCGAAGGGCTTGCGGGCGTTGCGGTAGAGGATTTTGAGCCGTTCGACCTGGCGTTCGCGGCCCACCGACCGGCGGTTGCGGTACACGTCCACCGCAACCCGCTGCCACTTTTTGCGGGCCGTCGAATCGCCGGCGGCCAGGCTGTCCCCCCCCGGCTGGGCTTCGAAGGAATACGTGTAGTAGCTGCCCATCACGCCGTAGAGGTTTGGATTTGCCCGGCGGTACCCGTTTCCGTACACGAAGGTCTTCTGCCAGGGGTATTCCGATTTTATCAGGATGGAGTTGCGGGCGCTGACGGGGTCGTAGAGGGGCACGAGCCCCACGCCGCAGCCACCGAACCGGTCCTGTAGCTTCTGGCGCAGCGAAGAGGTGATGCGGTCGCCTTCCAGCTGCGAGTCGCCGTAGTGCAGCACGCGGATGAGCTTGGGTTCGTAGGAAAGCGCACTGAGCGAACGGAACAGCGCGAAAAGGGCCGTGTCGGCCTCCCCGTACTGGATCAGGTAGCGTTGGGGCAGCGTGTCGGCGGAGAGGGGCCGGCTTACCGGTTGCCGCACGCCCTGCGCCCCGGGCTTGGGAACAGCCGGCGTTTTCCGGGTGGCATTGCCATTGGCAGTGGATACGAATACGGTGTCTTGTTCGGGCGGGGCAAACTTGGTTTTGATGTCGGAAATGTCGGCGTAGTGGGTTTGTTGTTTTTCGAAGAGGCTGCGGATCGTGAAGGATTTGAGGCTCAGGTCGCTGGTCAACTTCAGTTCGGGCGGCAGCAGGTAGAGCGCCGCGGCAAGGAACAGCGCAGTATACACCAGCAGCATGAGGGCCCGAACGGGTTTTACCATATCCTTATGATGGGTTTGCTTCACAAAAATACGGATTTGGGGGTAATGATGGCCCGGCAAACCCGTAAAATGCTGTAATCTACCCTAAAACGAACAGGAGTACTGTTTTGGTTTAGTCTCACCGTACTTACGTGGTTACCCTTCAATACACGGTAAAGGGAGTAAATAGGTATTGCGGCACATTCTCCCTTTAGCGGTCATTCCCTCGTATGTGATTAGCGGATATGCGTATTTGAGGGGCTTAGGGTGAGTGATGGGGCGGTTGTGATGGGTGGTAATGTGATGGGTTGGTTGTGAGGGGTTGGTTGTGAAGGGATGGTGAATGATTGATGCTGCGTAAGTGGGGT
>CADCTQ010000478.1 GCA_902805615.1 uncultured Cytophagales bacterium | reverse complement strand
ACTTTGAATTAATTGCAGGAATAAAAATGTTTACCCGTAAGTGGTTTAACTGCCGTGCTGCATTAATGAATTACGATTGTGGCGGTTGTATCTGTTGTAGGTATCTCCCGCGTATGAGGATGAAAGCGCGGATGCGGGTGCGGATGCTTAAGTCTCTCTAGTTCTTTATCTAGTTCGTCTTCGTCAATATCTATTTCGAAATCTATTCGGTTGGAATGCTTTGGATGTTTGTAATTTTTGACTGTTAATTTTACTTTTTTTGCATCGACTTCGCTGCGCTTAGAGGTGACTTCCATAATAATAAAATTTAGAGGTTATAAATACAATTTAAAATGCAATCCCGGGTGCTTAGCCTGCCCTTAGTACCCGCATTCCCAAAAGGTAATCACAGATGCTATAATTCTTTCAGCAATTCCCCCGCTTTTTTTCCGTAGAACCCGCCCTGGCCTTGCAGTTCCCGCAGGAGCCGTTCGGCTTTCCCGGGCTGATCGTCTTTGAGGTACGCCAGCGCCAGGTACCAGCGGGCCCGGCCGGCGTAGTCGTTGGGGGGCAGGGCTGCCACTTGCCGCAGGTGCCGTTCGGCTTCGGGCAGGCGGTTCCGCTCAATGGCCGTGAGGCCGGCGTAAAAAAGGCATTCCGCGTCCGGGGGCGTTGCGCCGGGGCAGGAGGCCAGCAGCGCCGCGGCCCGTTCGTACTCCCCGTTCTCGTACGCTTGCAGGGCCTGCGCTTTGACTTCCGTGGCGGTCCCGCCCCGTTCGGTTGCCGCGGCCATGTACGGCTCGTAGTACGCCTCAAAAAGCTTATCGTGCTTGTCCCCGGTGAGCAGGTACATCCCCACGCCCAGCACCAGGCTGGCGGCAATGCCCGTCAGCCAGAGCGGCACCACGTTCCGGTTGCGCCGGGCGGCTTGCCGGTCCAGGCGGGCGTAATGCTCCTTTCTTTCCCGGTCCACGTCCCGCCGGATGGCCGTTCTGAACCCGGCGAGCATGTCGCGGTGCAGCGCTACCGCTTCGGCCAGTTGCGGATCGTCCCGGAGTTGCTGCCGGAAAAGGGCCTGCTCTTCCGCCGGCAGGTTGCCGTGTACGTAATCGTCAATCCGCTGAAATTTTTCTTCTTCCGTCATAGGAGGGGTCATTGAAGCAGAGCCACCGGGAGGTGCGGCCCGTTGCCAGGCGGCGGTTACCGTTTGGTCATGGTCAAAAGCATTTCGCGGGCCGTTTTCAGGCAGCGGGCCTTTTGGTTCTTGGCTACGTCTTCGCTCTTGTAGCCCATTTGCCGGGCGATCTCCCGCATGGAAAGGCCCTCGTAGTAATAGAGCCGGATGATGGATTTGCAGGGTTCGGTCAATTGGGCGTACAGGTGCACGGCCAGCAACTGCCGTTCGTTCAGGTCCGCTGCGTCGCCGGATTCCCACTCCTGCTGCGCTTCCGCCCCGGCGGCTCCTTCCCTGGCCCGCTTCTCCAGGCGTTTCAGGGTAATGTTTTTGCCGATGCCGAAAAGGTACACCTTCAGGGAAGCCCCGTTTTCGTCGAGCTTGTTGGCCTCCAGGTTCCCGTGCAGCACCATGAATGCATCCTGGTACACGTCCTTGGCGGCGTCCCCGGAAAGCCCGTATTCCCGGGCAATCCACTTCAGGAAGGCTTCCCGGTGCCTGAGGTAGAACGTGTCCAGGGGCTTGGTATTGCCCTTTCGGAAGGCTTCGATGAGCGCAATGTCTTCCTGCGGGCGAAAGAGTGCCATGAGTACCGGGGATGGGTAAAAGGTAAGCGGTGCGTGAAAGATAAATACCTGCCAAAAATTTTCCAATACACTGATTACCTTTTTATCAAGGCTGGTACAGAGGTCACTTTTACTGCCTTAATACCCCTTACGCCATGAAAAATGCCCTTCATCCATCCCCGCAGCCCGGCGGCGCCGTTGCTTTGGGAGAACTCATCCGCCTGTGGCAAAGCCAGCCCTACGTGAACGGTCCGGGAGCCGACGCCCTGCCGGAACTGCTGCAAACGCACCGTGCCGTAACGGAAGTGCTGGACCTGGGGCCTTACCTGTGCTGGGTGCTCGACGTGCGCACGGGCGGGTACTGCTTCATGAGCAGCCACGCGGAAGGGTGGCTCGGGGCGTCGCCCCGGCGTTTCACGGAGGGAGGCCTGGCCTACACCAACGGGTTGCTCCACCCCGACGACGCCCGTGGCGCCTGGCAACTGATGCAGGCCATCTGGCAGTTTCTGCTGGACCGGCCGGCCGGGCAACGGGCCGCGTACGCGTTCAGTTGCGACTACCGCATCCGCCGGGCCGACGGTACGTACCTGCGCCTGCTCGAACAAAACCGCGTGCTGCAAACCGACCGCCACGGCAACGTTACGCACCTGCTGGGCACGGGCACCGACATTACCCACTGGAAGGAAAGTGCGACGCTGGTGGCTTCCGTCACGTCGGCGGCCGACGGCACCTGCCTGGTGTGCACCTCCGACGACCAGGTGCTCAAGCCCCAGGCGCGCATCAGCAAACGGGAAAAGGAAGTGGTGCAACTGATTGCCAGCGGCTACAGCAGCAAGCAGATTGCCGACCGCCTCTACCTGAGCCTGCACACGGTGAACACGCACCGGCGCAACATCATCGGGAAGACGCACTACCGGAACCCGGGCGACCTGATCCGGTTCGCCGTACGCAACGGGATTATTTAGCACGCTGCCGTTTTACGGGGTCCCGTTTTTCGCATCCTGCCTGCTCCCCTTCCGCAACCTCCGTTTTCTCCTGGCATGACACATGCACACTCCGTTGCCCGAAGCGTCCGGGCTTAGCCAGACTGCCCGGTTGCTGCCAAATCATGTTGCCAATGGTCCGATCATGTTGTCCTGCTCCCTGCTGAGCAAAAAAGCCCCTGATTCTCAAAATCAGGGGCTTTTTTGCTGCTGTGCCTTTTTACTTCGCGTCATGGCCGACCGGTTTCTAAAGTATTCTTCATTCGAGCCCGGTCAGCAGTCTACGTACGCGACAAGGCGACTACCTGTTGCAAGTAAGGTTGAAGCAGAACTGCACCGGCATTTGGTCGCACAAGGGGCATAACGCCCCTTGTGCGACCAAATGCCAGTACTAAATCAATCCGCGAGGGTCGTAAAATAATTTTTGCGTTCGGAATGGTTTTCTACGGATCGGCAATAACCATTAACTCTTGAGTTGACGGCAAAACCTTACCCATTCTGCTTTGCCGCGGACTCTATTCAAGGTGTTACCCAATGTCGAGAAGCGGTATTTACACCGCGTATTTTTTTAGCATGAAACATTTTTATTGGCTTGCCCTGCCAAGCCTGATTTTTCTCCTGATCACGCCCCTCGCAAGCAAAGGCCAGAACCTGGAGCAACTGGGCGTAAAGAAAGGCATCAAGACCAGCGGTTCGGTGAGCCTGAATACGGTAGGATACACGATGCACGGCACCCAGGCCCGGCGCGACCCTTTCGATTGGTTCGTTGCGGGCAGCCTGAACCTTTCCCTTTTCGGGTACGCCGCTCCGTTTTCGTTCAGCTACTCCAACACCCAGCGTTCCTACAGCCAGCCCTTTAACCAGCTTTCTTTTGCACCCCAGTACAAGTGGGTAAAGACGTACGTTGGCTACACTTCCATGAATTTCTCGCCCTATACCTTGTCGGGACACGTCTTTTTGGGGGGAGGCGTCGAGCTTACGCCCGGCAAGTGGCGGCTCGCGGCCATGTGCGGCAGACTGCAAAAACCCGTTTCGTTCAACCCGGCCGATTCTGCGGGGGATGGCCATGCCGCTTTCCGGCGCATGGGCTACGGTCTCAAGGCCGGCTACGAGGACAAGGGCAACCTGCTGGAAGTGAGTATCTTCTCGGCTAAGGATGAGCTGCATTCCATTCCCTACGTGCTGGCCCAAAGCGGGCTCACCCCCAAGCAGAACCTGGCCCTGGGCTTGAACGGGCGAAAACAGATCGGCCGGTTCTTTCTCCAGGCTGAGTATGCATTGTCCTCGATGGTAAACGATACCCGCTCGGAAAAGAGGGATTCCGCAGCCGGTGGCGGCAGTAATTTGTTGAAAGGGCTGCTGCCCCAGACGGCTACGGACCGTTATTACGATGCCATCAACGGCAGTGCCGGTTACCAGGGCAGTTGGTACGGCTTGCAGGTGCGCTACGAACGCATCGCCCCGGAGTACCAGACGCTGGGTGCGTACTATTTTAACAATGACCTGGAGCACCTCACAATCGCTCCTTCGGTCCGGCTGATTCAGAATACGCTCAACCTGGTGGGAAACGTAGGCATTCAGCACAACAACCTGGACGAAACCCGCAGGGCTACCACCAAGCGGTGGGTCGGGTCGCTCAACGCCGCCTACACGCCCAGTGAACACTGGAATCTTTCGGTGAGCCACTCCAACTTCTCGGCTTACACCAACGTGCGTCCCCAGGCCGACCCCTACTTCCGGGATAACCTGGATACGCTCGATTTTTACCAGGTTACCCATACGAGCAACGCCACGGCCAGTTACCTGTTCGGCAAGGAAAACCACCGGCAGAGCCTCATGCTGGGTGGGAGCTATCAGAAGGCCAGCGACCAGGCCGGTTACCAGGGGCAAAGCTCCCTTTCCGATTTTTATTCGGCCAATGCCGCTTACAGCCACACCCTCTCTTCCCTCCAGGCGACCCTGGCTACCGGGGTCAATTACAACAGCGCCAACAGTCCCGGGGTGAGCAGTACTTTTTGGGGACCCATGGTAAGCCTCACGCGTTCCTTCCGGGAGAAAACCCTGCGCAGTTCGGTTTCGAGTTCCTACAACCAGTCGTCGGCCAATGGCACGGCCGGCAGTGACGTATGGAACACCCGGGGCAGCGTGAACTACGCCCCCAGGGGCAATAGGCAGGCCGGCAAGCGGGACGCCGGCAAGCACAACTTCTCGGGTGGCCTGAATGTCCTGCGCCGCTTCAAAGCAACGGCGCAGGGCCCGGGTTTTACCGAGTGGACCGCCACTGCCGGCTACACGTACAGTTTCTGAAATCCCTATCTCCGCAAAAAGTCAATTCTATCCCTTCGCCAGTATCACCCATGCGGCAAACCATTCTTCTTCTCGTCCTTTTCGTCCTGGCCGGTGTAATGCCGGTGCCAGTCACCCTTGCCCAGGACCGGCCGGCGGCTGCGCCAACCGAAGGGCGAAGCGCCAATCCTACGGTCCTTGCCATCGAAGCCAAATTGGCGCAAATCGCGCAGGAGGGACGCACCGTGGACCGGCTCACGGAAAATGACCTGGCCGACTTACCCGTGGGAATCTCCCGCCGGATCGGGGAGACCACCTACACGATTGCCATTGACAGTGCTTATTCCGACGAACGCGGCTGGTTTCTGAGTGCGTACGCTGCGGTCACGCTTCCCGGCTCCAGCCGTCCCATCGCTTTTGCCGGCCGCAACATTGCTTTCAACAAAGGGGGCCTGAGTGCATCGGGCCAGACCCGGCTCGTGCTGGTCTCCCCCCAAACGATTGAAGTGGGCGAAATGGACCTGGTACTGCCCGCCGATGGACGCAACTACCTGGAGTTTGACTGCAATGGCTTCAAGGCAATTCATTTAAAAGGAGAATTTCTCCTGCCGGCCGGGCAGTTTGTGCCCAGTGAACTGACTGCGGGTACGCCCACCTCAGCTCCGGGTACGGGCTCCGGCCGGGTGAAAGCCACTTTTGAAGTGAATACGGCTGATCCGGGCAACATCATCGCCGCGGTGGGCATTACCCCCTTCAAGCTGGCGGGCCTGGATGATTTTTCGTTTTCCGTGCGCAACGCAACCGTTGACCTGAGTGACTTGGCCAATCCGGCCGGCTTCAGCTTCCCGGCCGACTACCAGCGCGCCCTCGGGGAAGACATTGCCTTGTGGCGGGGTTTTTACCTCCAGGAAGTCGAGATTGCCTTCCGGGGGCTTGACAGTTCCAGCCGGAAGGTGCCCGTGATCCGGGCACGCAACCTGCTCATTGATGAAGGCGGCTTGTCGGGCCTTTTTTCCGCCACCAACTTATTGCCGATTGGGGAAGGGTCGGCCGACGGCTGGCCGTTCTCGGTGGACCGCCTTTCGGTCAAGCTGGCCCGGAACCGCCTGGTTGGCGGCGGCCTGGGCGGCGCAATGAGCATTCCCTTCCTGGGACAGGATACGTTGGGCTACGCAGCCGACCTGGAGCAGGTGGAAGGCAAGCTGCGCTATACGTTCTCGGTGATGACCCGGCAGGACAAAAGCTTCAACATTCCCCTGGCCGGCACCGTGACCCTGGCGCCGGGCTCCGTAATCACGCTGGAGAAGAAAGGCCGCAAGTTGGTCCCTGCCGCGCTGCTGCACGGGCAGCTCACCCTGGCAAATAAGCAGCTGAAAGTGGAGGGAATCAGGTTTGAGAACCTGGGCCTGGTGAGTGGGAAGCCTTACATTGTGGGTGGTACGTTTTCCGTCGCGGGCCGCAAGCAAGCCGCCACCGGAGGTTTCCCCGTGCGCATTGACAAACTCACCCTGTCGGTGTTCAACGGGCAGGTAGCTCTAGGGGCCGGCGTGGCCCTGAGCCTGATGAACGCCAAGGACAAAGGGTTCGGTGCCTCCACCTTTATCCAGGTGCTGGCCAGGATGGAAGAACGCACGGAGCAGCACGGCGAAACGGGCCGCAAGGTGCAGGCGTGGCAGTACGACAAGACCAAAGTGGACGACATCGTACTGGATTGCAAAACGGCGGCTTTCGGCCTCCAGGGACGCCTCACCCTGTTTGACAATGATCCGGTGTACGGGGACGGGTTCCGGGGAAACCTCAAACTGACGCTGAAGAAAATCATGGAGCGGGGCATCCAGGCCAATGCCTACTTTGGCAGCACGGCGTCCTACCGGTACTGGCACGTGGACGTGTACGCACCCACGGGCAACATTCCCCTCGTGCCCCCCATCAGCCTCAACGGCATGATAGGGGGCATGTCTTACCACATGGCGCGCAAGCAGGCGTTCAAACCCGATTTTGCCAGACTCAACGTGGACGTCAGCCAGCTCCAAGATACGGTTACCAATGGCGGTATCCGCGACAGCGGCAGTGAGTTTGCTTTCGTTCCCGACTCCTCGGCGGGTCTTTCTTTCATGGCCGGGGCCACGCTGATTGCCGGCAACGAAAAGGCCTTCAACGCCGATGCCACGCTGGAAGTGGCCTTTAACGGGGGCGGTGGCCTCCGGTACGTGCAGTTCAAGGGAGCAGGGTATTTTTTCACCGAGGTAAAGGCCCGCGGCCGTGACGGCCAGACGGCCACTGCCCCCGTCTACGCCAACCTGGACATGCTGTTTGACAACGACAATGACGTGTTCCACGCCAACCTGAAAACGTACCTGAACCTCCAGGGCGCCATCAGGGGCACCGGGCCGGGAGGGCTGATAGGGGAGGCCGTCATCCACGTAGACCCCAAAGACTGGTACATCTACATCGGTCGGCCCACGCAAATGATGGGGGTTGACATTGCCCGGCTGGCCGTGGGCCAGGGCTACTTCATGATCGGGTCCAGGATCGAAAACCTGCCGGCGCCGCCTGCGGAAGTGGCCGAGATGTTTAACAAACTGGACCCCAATTTCATGCGCAATGAGGATGCCCTGGCAACGGGGCGCGGTTTTGCCATGGGGGCCCGGATCCGGGTGGGCTTTGACAGCAAAGACAGATACCTGCCTTTCTACGCCCTGTTGCAAGTAGGTGCCGGCGCCGACGTCATGCTGCGGGACTACGGCAATGCGGCTGCCTGTCAGGGGCGCAACGGCACGTTGGGTATCAATGGCTGGTACGCTTCCGGGCAAGCCTACGTATTCCTGGTGGGTAAAGTCGGGGTGCAGGTCAAAAAGAAGAAGTTTGATTTTCTGAACCTGGGGGCCGCCGCCCTGCTGCAGGCCAAACTGCCCAACCCTACCTGGATGCAGGGCGGGATCGCGGGCCGCTACGCCGTGCTGGGCGGACTCGTCAAGGGAAAATACAACCTCACCTTCGAGATAGGCGATGCGTGTAAAGTGCAGAGCGGGGGCAACGCATTGGGCGACATCCAGGTGATTGCCGACGCCAAGCCGGAAGCAGCCGGCAAAGACGTGAGCGTGTTTCTGGCGCCGCAGGTTTCTTTCAACGCCCCCATCGGCAAAGAGTTGCCGATGATGAACAATGAAGACCAACTCGATACCTACCGGGTACAGTTGGATGAATGCACCCTGCGCAATGGTGCCGGCCGGATTGCCGCCCACCCCGAGTGGAACGCATCGAATGACGTGGTCGTGCTCCGTACCCCGGAAATTCTCCCCGCCGAGGCGGCCCTTAGCCTGGTCGTTAAACTACACTGGGAAAAAAAGCTAGCCAACGGCGGGTGGGAGCCGCTGAAGGAAAACGGGCAGGTGGATTACGAAACCAGGGAAGTACGCTTCACCACGGGCAAAGCCCCTGACTACATCCCCGGGGAGAATGTCGCCTACAGCTACCCGGTCAAAGGCCAGTACCACTTCCACCAGAAGGAGTACGGGAAAGGCTACCTCAAACTCAACCAGGGGCAAAACTACCTGTTCCAGGCCCAGGACGACCTCACTTCCTGGCAATACGTGGCCCGCTTCCAACCCGTGCGTGGCAAACCGGTTGACCAGCCGCTCACTTACAACGCTTCCCAGGCCCTGGTGCAATACGACATCCCGGCGGGCCTGACGGCAGAGACGGTCTATACCCTTACTTTCGTTAAAATAGCCCGGGCGGGAGGCGCCGTAGACCAGAACGTAAAAAGGGAGGAAAAAACGCTTGCGACCGGGCAGGAGCAGAACACGGCGGTTGTACGCAACAACCGCCTGGAAGGAAGTATTGCCCAGAATGCAGAGAAGGAAATATACGGCAGTGCCTTCCGCACGAGTAAATTTGCCACCGCCGGCGAGAAATTTGAAAAGCTGCGCAGCGGGCAGGACCTCATTGACGTGGCCAGGGGCAACGTAGCCGTGATTGGCAAGCGTTCCGAAAGCAGCGAAACGCTCGATTCTTTTGAACTCAACGGGCTGGGCAAAAATACGGCTCCTTTGGTGCAGGTAGCAGCTTCTCCCGAAAACAGCTGGTACAAAAACACCATTTATCCTTTGCTGTATGAGTTGTACGGGCAAGACCCGGCCGTTGCGGTAAGCGAATGGCGGGAGGCATCCTTGCTGGGAACTCCTCCCCTCAGAGGCGTAAAGCTCTACAGCAACTACAGCCGGGAGGGATACCAGTTGAACGAAAGCCAGATCAGTTCGGGAGTGGCCGCCGCGCAGCCCGGTAGTGTGTTGTTTGGC
>CADCTQ010000477.1 GCA_902805615.1 uncultured Cytophagales bacterium | reverse complement strand
TGAAGTTTCCGCTCCCGAGTTCACCAAGCCTGCGTATTACACAACTTACGAATACGACGCCGGTGGAAATGCCGTGAAGAAAACCTTCCACTTGTCCCTTTCTCCTTGGCCCGACGTCTCAGATGAATTCGTGGATGTGCACACCATCACGTACGATACGCAAAAAAATCCCCTCTTTTATTCGTACCTGTTGGATGAAGACGTTCCTAACCCCCGCATGACCAAACACAACATGCTCACCCGGCGTACTGCCTCCAACGGGCCAGCGGATGGTCACTATTACAACTGCACCATGGAATATGACGCCAACGGCTTCCCCACCAAAAGAACACTGGTAGAAGGCGGCGGATACCTGAGTGCCGAGCGTACGAATGTGGTTACCTACGAGTACGTAATGCGCTAACGAGGCATTGCGGCCAGAAAATGCGCTGGCTCTCCCGGGGCCGGTCAGGTACGATCCACCGGGCACAAGGCAGGAAATGAGAATTTCCTGCCTTGTGTTTTTATTTTCCGGGCCCTCCACAAGAACGTCTGGTCAGGTTAACGCCCGTTAATCGGGAGGGGGCGCTACGCGTGTAAGCAACCGGGCTACATCGGGTTTTTTGGGCGCAACGGGCGGGCTAACGTTGCAGGTTCGCTCCGGGGAGCAAACGCCCCGGTTGGCGGACTTTACTCCAGTGCCCATTAAACCCAATTCAAATGTTACGAAAAATCAACGTTGCCTGGATTGCCCTGCTTGCCTTGCCCCTGCTGTTAACGGGCTGTCAATCCGAGGAGCAAACGCCAACGCCGGAACCCGCACCCGAACCGGCTCCCCTTGCCCCTTACTTGTCCAAAATGTACAAGAACGGGTTGCTGTCACGGGAGTACACCTACGAAGGGCCCCGCCCCGTCAGGATCACCGACTACAACGACAAAGGGGAATTGCTGAAAACGGCAACCCTGACGTACGACGGCACGGGAAAAGTAACGCTGACCAGTGTACGGTCAGCCGCCTTCCCCCACCAGGAAGAAGACCGGGCCTTTACCTACAACAGCGAGGGTCTGGTAACAAAAGTAGAATACACTGCCGTAAACAATGCCAGGTACCGGCAGTCGGGGGAGGGCAACCTGGTAGCAGGTGAAATGTTTGCTTACACGACTTTCGAGTACAACACCCGCAAGGAGCTGACCAAATCATCGAATTTCGTCAAGTACTCCACGAGTATTGACTGGCCCGAAGCCAATAATTTCGCCGTTCCCATTTACTACATGACGTACGAGTACGATGCAGCCGGCAATCCCGTAAAGAGGACCGGTCACTCCATCCTGCCGCCGGGGTTCGAGCCCCAGGAATTCATTGAGGAGCACACGTATACGTTCGACACGCAGAAAAATCCCCAGTTCTATTCCTTCCTGTTCGAAGAGGGCGTGCCGAATCCCCGGTTCACCAAGCACAACGTTCTCACCCGCCGTTCCGGTGGCGACCATCCCTTCTGGAGCGGTCACCACCAGGATTACATCCATGAATACAACGCCGATGGTTTTCCCACCAAAAGTACGTTGGCGGAAGGCGGGGGGCACCTGAGCAGGACTGGAGATCGCACCATTGTGTATACCTACGAGTACGGGATGCGGGCGGCAGCCAACTAAGGAAACGGGATTTTTCCCCGGCCCCCAAACCTATTCTCATCCTTTCTCCGGAGGCAGGAAACGCAAGTTCCTGCCTCTTTTGCTTTTAAAGACCCGGCCGCGGCTACACCTGCACGCGTTTCCACTTGCCCCGCCGGAACAGTACAATGGCCGCCAGGGCAATGGCCGTTTCGGCGACGGGAATGGAAATGAACGCCCCGGTGGCGCCCAGGCTGGTCCCTTTCGCCAGCAGCAGGGCCAGCGGGATCTGGAACAGCCAGAAGCCGCCGAAGTTGACCAGCGTGGGCGTGCGGGTATCGCCGGCGCCGTTGAGCGACTGCATCACCACCATGCCGATGCCGTAAAACACGTAGCCCGTGCTGATGATCCGCAGGGCCAGCGTGCCCGTGTGCCGCACGGCCGGGTCCCCGGAGAAGACGCCCACGATGGCCGGGGCGAAGGCCAGCAGGATCACCGTTACGCACGCCATGAAAAGCACGTTGTAGCGGGCCGTCAGCAGCACGCTCCGCTCGGCCCGTTCGGGCAGGCCGGCCCCCAGGTTCTGGCCCACCAGCGTCGCCGCCGCGTTGCTCAGGCCCCAGGCGGGCAGGATGAAGAACACCACGTTGCGGATGGCGACCTGGTAGCCCGCCGAGGCGCCCGTGCCCCCCGTGGTAGCCACCAGCCAGGCCAGCACGATCCAACTGCCCGAGGCGATGAGGAACTGGAAGGTGGCCGGCCAGGCCAGGGCCGCCAGGCTGCGGATCAGCGGCCAGTCGGGGCGCAGGTGGCCCGCCCGGATGCGGACGTTGCCGGCGCCCTTCCACAGGTAGTACAACTGGTAGGCCACGCCGATGCCCCGGCCCAGCGTGGTGGCAATGGCGGCGCCCTTCAGGCCCCAGCCGTCCCAGCCCCCCAGGCCGTAGATGAACAGCGGGCACAGCACGATGTTGGACAGGCTCGCCAGCCAGAGGCTGCGCATGGCAACGGCGGCGTTGCCGGCCCCGCGGAAGATGCCGTTGATGAGAAAAAGCAGGATGATGACCACGCTGCCGCCCAGCATGATGCGGGTGAAGGGCGTTCCCGTATCCACCACGTCGGGCCGGGCGCCCATCAGCCGCAGCACGTCGGGGGCGAACCAGATGCCGGCCGCGCTGATGGCGACGGTGATGCCCAGCGACAACAGGATGCCCTGCGCGGCGGCGTGCGAGGCTGCCTCCGGGTCTTTTTCGCCGGTGCGCCGGGCCACCACGGCCGTTACCGCCGTGCTCAGGCCAATGGCCGTGGCGTACACCAGCGTCACCACCGACTCGGTGAGGCCCACGGTGGCAATGGCGTTTTCGCCCAGCCGGCCCACGAAAAACATGTCCACCACGGCAAACACCGATTCCAGGCTCAGCTCCAGGATCATCGGAATGGCCAGCAGCACGATGGCCTTGCGGAGGCTGCCCTGGGTGTAGTCGTACGACTCGCCCTTCAGCGATTGCCGGACCAGGGCCGCAAAGGCGCGTACCCGGCCGGCCGGAGCAGTTTTAAGTTTCATGGCAAAAGATCGGGTAGCCGGCAAAGATAGCTGTATGCGGGACTACATGATTGCAGGACTGCATGATTAAATGACTGCATGGTTGCATGACTCAATCCGGTACTTCAGTGGTAGGGCCACCTGATCATTTAATCATGCACTCATTTAATCATGCACTCATTTAACCACGTCTTCCTATTTTTACCGCACTGCTTACGGCTATTATTGATTTCATGAAAGTATTGATTACGGGCGCCACGGGTTTGCTGGGAAACCACGTGGCGCGGGCCCTGGCCGGCCGGGGCCACCAGGTTAGAGTGCTCATCCGGCCCACCTCCGACCGGCGCGCGCTGGACGACGTGCCCTGCGAATACGCGTACGGCGACTTGTCCAACGTGGCGGCCCTGCGGGAAGCCGTTACGGGTGTAGATGCGGTGGTGCACAGCGCGGCCGTGACGGCCACGGGCATCACCGCCGACAGCTACTACGAAGACGTGAACCTGCAAGGCACGGTGCGGCTGGTGGAAGCCATGGGGCGGGCGGCCTGCCGGCGGCTGGTGCACGTGAGCACGGCCAACACGCTGGGGCCGGGCAGCCGCCGGCAACCGGGCACCGAATCGTCGCCGTTCGCGCTGCAACACTTCCGGTCGGGCTACGTCAACACCAAGTACCAGGCCGAGCAGTTCGTGCTCAAAAGGAACGGCACCGCGGGCCTCGAAGCCGTGGTGGTGAACCCCACCTTCATGATCGGCTCCCACGACTACAAGCCCAGTTCGGGGCAGTTGCTGCTGCACGGCCTCCGGCCGGTGCAACTCTGCCCGCCGGGCGGCAAAAACTTCGTGCCCGTCAAAGACGCCGCCCAGGGGGTGTGCGAGGCGCTGCTGCGGGGCCAGCCGGGGCGCAACTACCTGCTGGCCGGCGACAACCTCACGTACGCCGAATTCTTCGACAAAGTGCAGGCCATTGCCGGCCGCCGGCCCTTCCGGGTGCGGGTGCCGCGGGGGCTGTTTCACCTGGCGGGCCTCACCGGTACGGCCATCGGCAAGGTGCGGCGCAAGGAAGTGGATTTCAACTACGTGAATGCCCGCCTGCTGTCGCTCGACAACTACTACTCGGGCCAGCGGGCCCGCGACGAGTTGCAGATGCCGCACACGTCCCTTGACGACGCCATCCGCGAAGCGCTGGCGTGGTTCCGGGCGAATGGGTATATTGGGGAAAGAGAAGCAGCCCCATGAAGATTCTGGACCCGGCTACGTACTTAGGTTCCCGCACGAGTTACCTCCAGGCGCACGGCCTCGGGGTGAGCATTACCAGCTACCAGCCGGGCACTCCGCTCGATACTTCCTTCCACGCCCACGTGCATCCGCACCTGACCCTGTTGTTGCAGGGGGGCACGTTGGAGAAACGCCAGCGGGGGCAGTACGAACGGCGGGCCGGGGAAACCGTTTTTTTCCACGCCGGCGAGGGACACCAGAACAGCCACACGCTGCTGCCCTCCAAAAACATCAACCTGGAGTTTGAAACCCGCTTCATGCACACCAGCGGCCTGGACGAAACGAGCATGGCGGGGGCCTTGAAAAATAACCCCGGCGCTGCCTTCCTGCCGCTCCGGGTGCACGCCGAACTGCTGGCCGGCGACGCCGCTACGGCCGACTCCATTGCCATGCTCGTCCTGCACGCACTCAACCCCCCGCCGGCGACCCGGCAGGCGCCGCCCGCGTGGATCAGACGGGCCGGGGAACTGCTCCGGGACCGTTGGAACGAGCCCGTGGGCCTGGAGGAACTGGCCGCGGCGGTGGACGTACACCCGGTAACGCTTTCCCGGTACTTTCCGCGGTACTTCCCGGGCACGCTGGGCCAGTACCTGCGCAAACTGCGGGTCGCCAGGGCCCTGACGATGATCCGGACTACGACCCTTTCGCTCACGCAGATCGCCTACGCGTGCGGCTTCTGCGACCAGATCCACTTTACGCGCACCTTCCGGGAGTTTACCGGCCTGCTGCCCAAAACCTTCAGAAAAATGTAGGCGCGCTAAGCACGTACTATTTTTACCCGCGGGCCGGAGCGTTCTTTACCGGGAAACATTCCTACTTACCCCATGATGATCCCGGTAAAGAAAACCATTTGGGCCCTGGCTACCCTGCTGGGTTGCCTGAGCAGCCCCGCTCCGTGCCAGAGCCTGCCCCGGCCGGCGGTGGCGCAAGCGGTCAGCACCATGACCCGCCTCATTGAAGACCATTACGTGTTTGCCGGCAAGGGCAAAGCGATTGCCGCGCAGTTGCGCAAAGACCACCAGGCCGGCAGGTTCGGGGCGGCGCGGACCTGGAAGGAGTTCGATTCGCTCACCACCCGCAGCCTGGTGGACTACAGCCACGACGGGCACCTGTACGTGCGGCACGACCCCAACACCGTACAGGAACTGCTGGAAGCGGAACGGAAGGCGGCGGCAGACAAAAAAGACACGAAAGGGAATTTCTCGTACGACCCCTTCTACTACGGCGAAGCGGCCGTAGCGAACAACTTCGGCTTCCGCGAGGTGAAGGTGCTGGAAGGGAACATCGGCTACATCCGCCTGTCGGAGATCAACCTGTCGGAGAAAAGCCTGCCGGCGCTGTTTGCCGCCATGCACTTCGTGGCCAACACCAAAGCCCTGGTCATTGATTTGCAGCACAACGGGGGCGGGGGCAGCGCCGTGGGCAACGTGTTCGAGAGCTTTTTTCTGCCCAAGGAGACGCCCCTGCTCGAATTCAGGACCCGCAACGGAGCCCCCAGGCTGGCCAAAACGGAAACGTGGCTCACCGAAAAGAAGTACGAAAAGCCCCTCTACATCCTGGTGAACGGCGGTACGGCCTCGGCGGCGGAGGCATTTACGTACGCCCTGCAACGGCACGGCCGGGCCCGGGTGGTCGGGCAACGCTCGGCCGGCGGCGCCCACATGAACTCCTGGTATCCCGTCAATGAACACCTCTTCATTTCCGTTTCCACGGGGGCGCCTACCTGGCCCGGCACGGAGGAAAGCTGGGAAGGGAAAGGCATCCAGCCCGACTACCCCGTGGCGGCCGGCCAGGAATTGGAGGCCGTAAAAAGGCTCATCGAAAAGGTAGCCCGTACGGATTGAGGGGGAGTCAGCGGTTGAATTGACCAATGTCCAATGACCCCCGTTCCTAAATGATCAGCCGTACGCCACCCAGCTCGGAGACGCGGTAGGGGAAGCGGTCGCCGGGGGAGGCGATGAACATGAAGTTTTTGGGAATGTTCCATTCCAGCGACAACTCTTCGATCAGCTTGGGGCCGAATTCCCCCTTCAGCACCACGAAGTCGACTTCGAAGCTCGGGTAGGCCCGGTCGAGCACCTCGATGTCCGTGGGCAGGTTCTTGGGCACCTCGGCCTCGTCCTTCACCACCGTCACGATCTTGATGCGGTGCGTATCTTCGTTGCGCAGGATGTAGAGCATCACCTTGTTGAGGTCAATCACGTTGTGGCCCTTGGTGAAGTAGACGAACTGCTGCGAGTTGATCTGGAGAATGGCCCGCCGGATCGGGACGCTCTTGAGGATCTGGTTGAACGGGCGGGGCAGTGACCGGTTGAGGTAGAGGATGAATTTGAGGATGGGAATCCGGAACAGCATGATCCCCACCACGGCGATTGTCGGGATCAGGTACTGCATGAATACGCCCACGTACTGCGGGTTGAGCAACGCGTTGCCCACCAGGGCGGCCAGCACGGCGCCCAGCGCAATCAGCACCGCCCAGCCCGAGGCGCGTTCGGGGCGGGGCAGCCGGGCCCGCCGGAACTTGAGCAGGATGTTGCCCAGCGCAAACAGCGCCATCACCGACAGGAAGGAGAGGGCGTACACCCCCGCCAGGGCCCCCAGTTCGCCCTTCGTGATGAGCAGGATGGAAACGCACAGGATGAAAAAGGCGATCATGATCCGGTAGGTGGTGCCCCGCTTGTTGAGCTTGAGCAGGAACTGCGGCAGGCAGCGGTCGAGGGTCATGCGGTGCACCAGCCCGCTTACGCCCACGTAGGAGGTCAGCACGGCCCCGCTCAGCACGAGCACCGCGTCAATGGACACCAGGTAGGCCAGCCAGTCGCCGCCCGCCAGCCGGCCCAGGTACGAGAGCAGCGCCTGCTGGTTGCCGGCCACCGCCGCAATGGGAATCAGCGCCAGGGCCAGGAACGTGATAAGCGGGTTATAGACGCTTACCACCACCCACATGTTGCGCAGCGTTTTCGGGAACACGCCCCGCTTCTGTTCTTCCACGAAGTTGGCCGAACTCTCGAAGCCCGAGATGCCGAGCATGGCCGCGGCAAAGCCGAAGAACAAGGCGTTGCGGATGCCGCCTTCCACCGGCGTGCGGTTGTTGGCAGCCAGCGTGTCGAAGCCATTCTCGAAAAGGTACAGTACGCACACGACCACCAGGATGGAGAGCGTCGCGATGTGGAAGAGGAAGATCGCCACGGCCACCCGCGACGATTCGCCGATGCCCAGGATGGTGAGGGCCATGAACAGGGCCAGCAGGCCGATGGTGGCCGGGATCACCGGCAACCCTTCCCAGAGAATGTGCACGTAATGCATCGCCTCGTTGGCCGAGATCACGGCCGTAGCCATGTAGGAGAGCAGCGTGAGGCAGGCGGCCATCGAGGCCGTGGACTTGCTGGTGGTGTTGAGCAGGGCGTTGTAGGCGCCGCCGTTGAGGGGCAGCGCCCCCACCACCTCCCCGTAGATTTTCCGGAACAGGTACAGCACGGCTGCCACCATCAGCAGGGCCACCCAGGCGTACTGCCCGGCCGCCAGGATCGCCAGGGCCGATACGTACAGGCAGGAGGAACTGATGTCGTTGCCGCAAATGGCGGTGGCGGGTAACTCGGATAACTTTACGTGGGGCTCCTGGTGCAGGGCGACCTTCACGTCTTCCGATACTTCCTTAGGATGCGGTGTCATCTACTTTAATTGACAATTGACCATTCAAAATTAAAAATGGGCCAGGGTAACCTTCGCACCACCAGCGGTTGAAATAAGCTAGGGGTTTATACGGGGGGAAATGAAAAAGGTCGCAGTACCGGCGGTTACTGCGGATTTTTCCCCTCCCGGACGCCTTCGAGCTTGAAGGCGTACGCGTAGGGAGCGGCGAAGTCTTCCGGCGACCGGGGCGGCAGGGTGATCGCCACGCCGTTTCCCTGCGGCTGCCAGTAAGCAGAAACAAGCGTGTTTTATAAATTCTTCAACCCTTGGGGAGGTTGCCGCAAACGGGAGAAGCAGGAGTTTCCCCCTGCTTCTTCCCATTGCCATCATGCCGTGCGTACAAGTAAAAAACCTTTCGGGTCTCCGGGACCCGAAAGGGTTGGGGTGCGGGTGACCTACCTGATCACCTCCAGTTTCCGCACCTGCCGGGCGCCGTCCGCCGGCACTACGTGGATCAGGTACAAGCCCGCGGGCAGGCGCTCCGTGGTGAGCCGGATGGACTGGCCGCCTTCCCGCACGGTTGCTGACACCCGGGAGAAGAGCCGGCCCTTCATATCTGTAACCTGCACCTGCACCGGTCCGGCGGCCGCTGCCGGGAGCACCACCGTAAATTCACTCCGCGCCGGGTTGGGGTAGACGCGTACACTGCCTTCGGACGCCGCAACATCAAACGACTGCCGGGCCGTGCATTCGTCCTTGATTGAGACGGCGCTCCGCGACTGAACCGCGCCGTACTCGTCGGCCCAGGTGATGGTCACGGTGTTGGTGCCCTTGGCCGTGGCCGTGGCCAGGAAGTTGTCGCCCGGGGCCGCCAGCAGGGTACCCTGCTGCGTGGTGCCCGCCAGCGACCAACTCACCGGTACGGCTTTCGCGTTGGGGTTGGTCACCTTCCAGTTGCGGGTCCGGTTGGGACGGCTCGAACAGGTCGCCGCTAGGGCCAGGGCCTGCACCGGGGCCACCGGGCGGTACAGCACGTTGATCTGCGAAAGCTGCGGCGTCCAGGCCTGGGAGCCGCCCGAGATTTCCACCTTCAGGTAGTTGGTCCCCGCCGGCACGTTGGCCGTGGGCGAGTACACCAGCCGGTACCAGCCGCCGCTCGTCTCCCGGCTGGCGTACGCAGCCGGCATTTCGGCGTAGGTCACGTTGTCGGGCGAGGTGTAAAACCTGACCGTGGCCGGGAACGTAGCGTGGGACAGCA
>CADCTQ010000476.1 GCA_902805615.1 uncultured Cytophagales bacterium | reverse complement strand
CCTCAAGTAGCGGAAAATCAAATACCTGAAGCAAATATTCATCCGCGACAGTGATGGTCTCCTGTACATTGACGGGATTCCCGGGATCGACAAGGTTGGCACGCCCAACGCGTTGCATGCGTGTCGTCTGCTCTACATTCGGAAAAGTTTGCCTGGATTCTTCGGCGACCATATACCCTGCTGCGGCGACTGTTGTCGCTTCATGGTTGGGACTTTTTTCGTGGGTAATCACCCGGTAAATTCTTTCCGCCCTGCTGTGTTGCGTATCGAAGTTGAGTTCATCATACACGTAGAGACCGATCAACAGGAAACAAACCATGCCGAATGTAAGGCCCAGCACATTGAGCGTCGAGTAGAGTTTGTTTTTCCGGAGGTTTCTCCACCCCATAACAAAATAATTTTTGATCATACCGTTGGAGGTTATAGGTTGGTGAATCGTAGCCGGTCGGATGATTCCCGGTCTGAAGAGGAACAGAACGTCTTTGCACAAGTTTAAATTTGCCCGGGCCCTCCCCTGGTCTGCTACGCTTCTGTCGTAGAATTCAAGCAGGTCTCCTTCGATGTCGGCATGATATTCCGGCTTGCAAAACCATTTCAGGAAACGCAGGATGAAACGAGGTGGATCGGCGCTTTTCATGACCTTTTATTTAAGATTCAGCACCAGTTTGGGCAGCGCCTTCCAAAGCTCGTCGCGCGACGCTTTGCAATGATCCAGGGCTTTTTTCCCGTAAGCGGTGATTTCGAAGAAAAGCTTGGGTCGTCCACGCCGGCTTTCGGTGGAGCCCCCGGGCGTTGACTTCAGGAAGCCTTTGGATTCCAGTCTCCGCAATGTGACCTGCAAGGCTCCGATCGTTACGTCCCTGTCAAGGCGTTGTTCGATCTCATCTTTGATCGTTACTCCGTACGCATTGCCGTGCAACACGCCGACCGTAAGAAGAACGATCTCCTCGAATTCACCGAGATGAATACGTTTCATGGCTTAATAATACTATTATGCAGTAATAATAGCGAAGATTTCATAAAAATACTAGTTTGTAGTAATAAGTATTTCGCAGGAAGTATTACGCAGGGCGGTGTCAGGCCCCCGGTTTTACCTACGGAAAAGAAACCGGCAAGAGGCTGCCCGGCTTGGAGACAATACGCCGACGGAACCTGTAGTGGGACCTGCAACAAAAAGCCCCTCGTAAACGATTTATTCACGAGGGTTTAGAAGTAGGGGTAGTGATTTGGCGGGGATTCGGACCCAGGACCCATAGCCCCGGTGCCACTGCGGGCTTTGGTACGTCCTTGGTTCGAAAAAAGTCAGGGGGGCCTCCCGGCCTGAACGGTTAGCGGAAGCGGTAGTGCATGAGGCTCACGTAGCCGATGCGTTCCACTTCTTCGAAGCCCAGCCGCACGTAGAGGCGGGCAGCCGGGTTGCGCACGTCCACGCTCAGCGAGAGGGCCGGGAAGCCCTGGGTGGCGGCGTGGCGCAGCAGCGTTTTGAGCAGTTTGCTGCCCACCCCCTGGTCGCGGTAGCCCGGGTGGAGGGCAATGGAAAGTTCGGGCGTTTGGGCGTTGATGAAACCGTAGCCGGGGTCGTCTTCCGAAAAGAGCCGGTACCAGGCCGCCCCGATCAGCTTGCCGTTGCACGAGGCGACCCAGCCCGCGTCGCCGCACCGTCCCCAGTCGGCGATGTACTTGCGGATGGGCGGCTGGTCCACGATTTCGCGGGGCGGGTGTTCTTCTTCCGCCGGGATGTACATGGCTTCATAGATCATTTCCCGTAAAAAGGCTTGCTCTTCGGGCATCAGGGGCCGGATCGTGACCGGCAACGTCGTCGTAACCTGCATGAATGAAAAAATGTAACTGTTCTGGAAACGAGAAAAAAACGTCCCGAGTTGGGCGTAAATACGTACGTTTCCGTGGTTCTACCGAAAGATTGGCTATTTTATGCCTTCGGACGGTGGCAAAAATGACGCTTTTGTCTCTTAAATTAAAATCCGGGCCGGCCCTTCATGAAAAAGATTTACAGGCACTTAACTTTCCAGGTTCTGGTGGCCATTGCGTTGGGCGTGCTGGTGGGGTACGCTTACCCGGCGGTGGGCGTGGCCCTCAAGCCCGTGGGCGACACCTTCATCAACCTCATCAAGATGGTGATCGCCCCCATCGTGTTCCTGACCATCGTGCTGGGCATCGGCAGCATGGGCAACCTGCGGAAGGTGGGCCGGGTGGGCGGCAAGGCCCTGCTCTACTTCGAGATCGTCACCACCTTTGCCCTCTTCATCGGGCTGGTGGTGAGCAACCTGGTGCGGCCCGGCGAAGGCGTGGACGTGAGCCGCATCCGGGGCGGCGACATTTCCAGGTACAAGCAGGGCGCGCAGGAGATGGACTGGGTGGCCTTTTTCACGCACATCGTGCCGTCCAACGTGGTAGGCGCCTTTGCCGAGGGCGACATCCTGCAAGTGCTGCTTTTTTCGATTCTCTTCGGGGTGGCCGTTACGCGCATGGGCCCGGCCGGGACGTCGCTGCTGGGCACCCTGGAAAAGCTTTCGAAGGTTTTTTTCAACATCCTGGGCATTGTCATGAAGCTGGCCCCGCTGGGGGCGTTCGGGGGCATGGCCTACAGCATCGGCAAGTTCGGGCTCGACACGCTGGTGCCGCTGGGCAAGCTCATGCTGACGGTGTACACCACCATGTTCCTGTTCATCTTCGTGGTGCTCAACGGCATTGCCCGCTACTACGGCTTCAGCCTGTGGAAGTACCTCAAATTCATCAAGGAAGAAATCCTGATCGTGCTGGGCACCTCGTCGTCGGAGGCCGCCCTGCCGGCCATCATGCAGAAGCTCGAACGGTTCGGCTGTTCCCGGCCGGTGGTGGGGCTGGTGATTCCGGCGGGCTACTCGTTCAACCTCGACGGCACCACCATCTACCTGGTGATGGCAACGGTGTTCCTGGCGCAGGTGTTCGGGGTGGAGCTGACGCTGGCGCAGGAGCTTACCGTGGTGGGCATCCTGATGGTGACTTCGAAGGGGGCGGCCGGCGTGACGGGCAGCGGCTTCATCGTGCTGGCGTCCACGCTCTCGGCGCTGCGCGTGGTACCCGTGGAGGGGCTGGCCCTGCTGCTGGGCGTGGACCGTTTCATGTCGGAGGCCCGGGCCATCACCAACCTGATCGGCAACGGCGTCGCCACGATTGTGATCGCCAAGATCGAAAAGGAGTTTGACCCGGTGAAGCACGAACTGGCCCTGCACGGCCCGCCTGAGTACCTGGAAGAAGTGGCAACGGAGGGGTAGGCGGAACCAGGTACGAAACGGCGCCAATGATCTTTTTTCACTAGCCCCCAACGTTTTCCTTCCTTTTCCCCGTAGTAACCCTGGCCGCAGTGCGCGGCTTTTTTTTTAACCTATTTTTTAAACTCACCCATGTGGATGGATTCGCCCGCGCGGCGAATGCCGGGCGTTGGGAAAGGAGGGAAACATGAAAAACCTGTTCGTACTGGGACTCGCGTCCCTGCTGTGCCTGGGTGCCTGCAAAAACAAAGAAGAAGAAAAGGTAGGCCCCGAGCCCACCGACGAAGTATCCGTGGCCCTCAAAAAGGGCATTTCCCCGCTGGCTTCCGAAGCCGACCTCGACGTGCTGCTGGGCAAGATCGGCAACGCCCGGTACGTGCTGCTGGGCGAGGCGTCGCACGGCACCTCGGAGTTCTACACTTGGCGGGCCGCCATCACCCGGCGCCTCATTGCCGAGAAAGGCTTTACGTTCGTGGCCGTGGAAGGCGACTGGCCCGACGCCTACGAACTGAACCGCTACGTGAAAGGCACGGCTTACGGGGGCAATACGGCCCCGCAAGTGCTGCAAAACTTCAACCGCTGGCCGCAGTGGATGTGGGCCAACGAAGAGATTGCCCAATTGGCCGACTGGATGAAAAGCCACAACGCCGGCCCCGGCGCCGCGGCCCCGGCCGGCTTCTACGGGCTCGACGTGTACAGCCTCTGGGAGTCGCTCGAACGGGTGGTGGAATACCTCGAAACGGCTGACCCGGCCGCGGCGCAGTCGGCCCGGCAGGCGTACGCGTGCTTTGCCGCCTACAACCGCGACGAACAGGCCTACGCCCGCGCCACCACCAACCCGGCCGCGTCGTGCGCCGACGAACTGGCCGCCCTGCTGCAAACCGTGCAGGCCCACGCCCGGGCCAACCCGGCCTCCGAAGAAGCCTTCAACGCCGAGCAGAACACCCTGGTGGCCGTGAACGGCGAACGGTACTACCACGCGATGGTGCGCAGCGGCTCGGGGTCGTGGAACGTGCGCGACCAGCACATGATGACCACGCTCGACCGCCTCGTGCAGCGGCACGGCCCGCAGGCCAAGGCCATCGTGTGGGCGCACAATACCCACGTGGGCGACGCCCGCTTCACCGACATGGCCGCCTCCGGCGAGATCAACATCGGGCAACTGGTGCGGGAACAGCACGCCGGCGAAGGGGTCTACATCGTGGGGTTCGGCACCAACCGGGGCACGGTGATCGCCGCCGACCAGTGGGACGACAAGGCCGAAGAAATGCGCGTGCCCGAGGCCCAGCCCGGCAGTTGGGACGCCTTCCTGCACGCCCTCCAGCCGGCCGACAAGATTGTGCTCCTCGACGGGCTGCGCAACGAGCCGGCCCTGAAGGCGTGGAAAGGGCAGCGGGCCATCGGGGTGGTGTACCGCCCGTCGCAGGAATCGGGCAACTACGTGCCCACGGACCTCACCCAGCGGTACGACGCCCTGCTCTACATTGACAAAACCAACGCCCTGCGTCCCCTGCCCGTACGCAACTCCGGCCGGACCCGGTCGCCGGAAGCCGGATCAGGATTCGCAGGATTACAGGATTAGCAGGATTGTTTGTCTGAACCAGGATAAACTTGATGAAAGGATGACCAGGATTTTGGCCCGGCTGCGGGAGAGAAATCGTATTTCTTTGCCCTCCTCCCCGGCGCCGGAATCCCGGTCATCCTTTCATCTTGTAAATCCTGATCCCTGTTGGTAACGTTGCCCCAAAGAAATTGCGGATGAACCGAATGCAGAAAGGACTCCTGGCGGGGATCGCCGGCGCGGGGGTTGGCATGTTTGCGTACCTGGCCCACCGGGAGCTGGACCAGTTGGAAGTGACCGAGTACGCCATTGGGAGGCCCCAGCGCGGCGGCACCCCCCTGCGGCTGCTCCAGTTGTCGGACCTGCACCTGCGCAGCCACCTGCGCCCCCGGCACCTGCGCCTGCTGGAAACCGTCCGGCGCCTCCGTCCCGACCTGATCCTGCTCACCGGCGACGCCGTAAACCGGCACAGCGTGGCCTTGCCCCTCGACCGGTTCCTGCAACTGCTGCCCGCCGGAGTGCCCAAGGCGGGCATCCTGGGCAACCACGACTACAAGTCGGGCATCGGCATCCCCGAATTCCGCCGCCTCTACGCCCGCCACAACGGCGTGCTGCTGGTGAACGAGTCGGTGACCTACGCCTTCGGCGGTACCCAACTGGTGGTGACCGGGCTGGACGACGGGCTGCGCGGCGTGCCGGACCTGGAACGGGCCGTGCGGGACCTGGGCCGCACCGACCACCACCTCGTGCTCATTCACCGCCCCGTGCAGCAGGAAGACGTGCTGCGCCAACTTCCTGCCCTCAATGCCGCCCGGCCGGCGGGTCAGCAACTCGACGTGGGGTACCTGCTGGCGGGTCATACGCACGGCGGGCAGGTCACCTTTCTGGGGCTTGCGCCGTACCTGCCCAAGCTGTCGGGCCGTTACATCAAGGGTTGGTTCAACGAAAGGCCGCCCCTGCTCTACGTCTCGCGGGGCGTCGGGGCTTCGCTGGTGCCCTTGCGCTTCGGGGCGCGGCCCGAAATCACCCTATTCCACTATTACCCGTAACCCGCCGCCCCCATTGCCGTACATCCGGGGAAAATCGTTGCTTGTTAGCGCAGGAATTTTTAAATTTTACCTTAGATTGACTGGCGCAAGAACCCGCAGCCCGGTCAATCCGCGGCCATTCAACGTACATCGTCCAACCTTTTCCCCTCCAAGCCATGCCAGACCGTTACATCGTGCGGAAGCGAAAAAGCCCGGCCTGGCCCTGGGCATTGGGCGTGCTGGCGTTGCTGGCCCTGCTGGCCTGGTTCCTGCACGGGCCCCGGGCCGCCGAAGTACCCGGGGAAAGCGAACCGCCCCCCAAGCCCCGGGGCGTGTTCGTGCACCGGCCGGCCGGCACGGGCGTCGTCCCGGCCGCATAACCCCTTTCCATTCACCACGATCCGCCGATCCAACCTGCTTATGGTAACTGACCAGCCCGACCACCGGCCCGCGGCCGACCAACCCCGGCCCCAGCCCGCCCCGTTCGTTCCCCCGGCCCGTACCCGTGGCGACTCCCTGGAAGACATCATCCGCGAATTCAACCACTGCGGTCCCGACCTCCAGGCGATCCGGGAGGTGAAGGCGCGGGCCGACCACCGCATCCGGGAACTGCTGGCGGGACTGGAACGCGAAAAAAAGGGCCAGGACGAGGACTACGGCCGCCGCATGGACAAGCTGCGCAACGACGAACGGCTCAAGACGGGTGCTTTGCAGGCCCAGATGGCCCGGATGGCCGAGGAAAAGGCCGCCGCCGACCGCCTCTTCGCCGACCGCATCCAGCAGGCCCTCGCCGAACAGGCCGAGCAGGAACACGCCTTCCAGGACCGCCTCCTGCACATTGACCAGTTTGAACGCCAGCGGTACGAAGACGTGCGCCAGAAGGTGCAGCACTTGCAGGACGACTGGGCGCACCGGGAACAGGAGTACCTGCACCGCATCGAACTCATCCGGCGCGAAATGCAGGAACAGCACCGCCTCCACCAGGAACGGGTGGCCCAGATGCTCGGCGACGGCCAGTACAAAGAAGAACCCGACCGCCAGCGCCAGGAACTCCAGCGGGAATGGAAATCGGTGGAAGGGCGCATTACGGGCCAGCTTTCGCTCATCCAGGAGGAAAAAGCGCAGCAGGACCACCTCTACGAACAAACGATGACCCGCCTGCGGGGCGACCTCCAGCGCCTGCACGCCGAGCTGGCCGACGAACTCGACCACCTGGAACGCGACAAAGCGGGTCACTACCGCATGATTGACAACCGGATCGCGGCCGTGACCGAGGAGAAACGCCGGCAGGAGGA
Organism: uncultured Cytophagales bacterium; assembly: GCA_902805615.1. Lineage (GTDB taxonomy): Bacteria > Bacteroidota > Bacteroidia > Cytophagales > 172606-1 > CADCTQ01. The sequence goes on along the minus strand of CADCTQ010000476.1, from coordinate 2,161 downwards.
ACTCTTCGAACTGGCCCAGGAACAGGAACGGGTGAAGCAGGAGTACCACGCCCGGGCGGGCCGTCCCGGCGAACTGCCCCCCGGCGAACAGCCCGGACCCGGCCGCTGAACCGCCCGGCAACGCCTCTTTTTGCCCGGCCTCCCCGGCCCCCGGTGCGGTAAAGACGGAGGCCGGTCCGGTATTTTTCGCGGATTTCGCGGCCCCACGGGTAAAAAAGCCTCCCCGTTACGAAACTAACTGACTGCTATCCCGTAAACCCGATCAATTAAACAAAACGCCTTAACCCAAAAAAAGGTGATTTGTTTAACAGGCGTGGCTTTGCCGCGTTACAAATTTTATCTTTCAACAAACCTAGATCAAACCACTATGGCGGAAATTGAGATTAAGCCCAAGGAAAAAGGAGGCTTCAACTGGATGTGGCTCCTGGCGATTGCGGCCCTGGCGGGCCTCGTAATTTGGCTCGTAACCCGTAACAAGGACACGGAAAACACCGTAGCCGCTGCTGGCAACACCGTTGAAAACACCGCCGCTGGCGCCGCCGGCACGGTGAAGGAAGCCGGCGAGGACGTAGCCGCCGAAGCCCGGGACGCCTGGGAAAGCGTAGACCTGAATGCTCCGAAAGTAGACCGGCCGGAAATGAAGATCAACTCGCCGGACTTCGAAACGCGGGGCAATGACAACTACACCGTGTATTCGCTGGGCGAAAACCTGCTGTTCGATACCGACAAGGCAGAACTGAGCGCCGGCGCCAAGGACAACCTCCAGCAAATCGTCGCTTCCATCAACCAGCGGTACGCCAACGGCAACATCCGTCTCTATGGCTTTACCGACGCTACGGCCGGTAAGGAATACAACAAGGAACTTTCCGAGAAGAGAGCCGAGAACGTAAAGAACTGGCTCACCCAGAACGGCAACATTGACGCTTCGCGGATTTCGGTACACCCCATGGGCGAAGCCAACCCCGAAGCCTCCAACCAGACGGAAGAAGGCCGCCAGCAGAACCGCCGCGTGGAAATCGTGGCCATGAATGCCCAAGCCAGTCAGAACAGTCAATAACCGGACTCGTATCTACGAAAGCCAACCGCCTGATCCTCAGGGATAGGCACTAAACTTTATCTGGAAACAAATCCGTTTACAAAAAAAAGAAAAAGATCATGTCACATACCGTAATAGGCGTTTTTGACAACCATTCCGAAGCCCAGGCCGCAGTGGCCCAGCTCATGAGCAATGGTTTCACGCGCGAATACATTGACGTAGCCGGTACAGGTACCGGTTCGTCCAGCGATGCATACAACACTTCGCAAAGCAACGACAACAGCATCGGCGACAAAGTAGGCAACTTCTTTGGCTCCCTGTTCAACAACCACGACGACGCCCACAGCTACTCGCAGGTGGCCCGCCAGGGCACCACGGTAACGGTGCACGCCCGGTCGGCCGAAGAAGCAACCCGCGCGGCGGCCCTTCTCGACCAGTACGGGGCCGTTGACCTCGACGAACGGGCCAGCCAGTACCGCAGCGGCGCCACGTCCATGACGGACGCCACCACCTCCGGCAGCGCCTCGCTGCCCGTCATTGAAGAGGAATTGCAGGTTGGCAAACGCGTAGTAGAAACGGGTGGCGTGCGGCTCCGCAGCCGCATCGTGGAGACGCCCGTGGAAGAACACCTGCGTCTGCGCGAAGAACACGTACACGTGGAACGCAACCCCGTGAACCGCGATGCGACCGCGGCTGACTTCAACACCTTCCGGGAAGGCACCATTGAACTGACCGAACACGCCGAAGTGCCCGTAGTGGCCAAAGACGTGCGCGTGGTGGAAGAAGTGCGGCTCGAAAAAGAGGTGGAAGAACGCCAGGAAGTCGTTCGTGATACCCTGCGTTCAACCGACGTGGAAGTAGAAAACCTGGGAACCACCGGCACGACCGGGGTGACCGGCACTACGGGCACGACCCTTGACCGCGACAACGTACTTGACCGGGACAACGACCGCGGCGACTTCTCGTCTACCGTTGCCAACTCCGGCGCGGGCCTGGCCGGTGCTGGCCTGGCGGGAGCCGGTCTCTCGGGCCTCAACAATGCCAACGACAGCGAGCAGTTCCTGGATCGGTCCAGCCAGGACTGGTCGGGCACCAACCTGCGCCGCATGTCGGACATCAAGAAGG
>CADCTQ010000475.1 GCA_902805615.1 uncultured Cytophagales bacterium | reverse complement strand
ATACCCGTAGCTACCTACCGGATCCAGTTTCACAAGGATTTCGGCTTTGCGCAGGCCAGCGAAATCGTTGACTACCTGCACCGCCTGGGCATCCAGGTCATTTACGCGTCTCCCATCTTCAAGGCGGCCAGCGGCAGCACCCACGGCTACGACGTGGCCGACCCCAACCAGATCAACCCCGAGGTAGGGACGGAAGAAGAACTCAACCAACTGTTCGCCTCGCTGCGCAAGCACAACATGGGCTGGCTCCAGGACATTGTGCCCAACCACATGGTGTTCAGCACCGAAAACGCCCTGCTCATGGACGTGCTCGAAAAGGGCTACCATTCACCCTACGGCCGCCACTTCGACATCGGCTGGAACCACCCGAGCCAGAGCCTCAAGCGGCGCCTGCTGGTGCCGTTCCTGGGCGTACCTTACTACGAGGCGCTGCACGAAGGACAACTCGAACTGGTGTACCGGGAGGGCCGGTTCGGCGTCAAGTACTACGATTCGGTGTTTCCGCTCAAGATCGAATCGTACCCGCTGCTGTTCAACCCCGAAGGCATGCAAATGGATGCCGCCCGGGCCGCCGAACTGGAGGCGACGACCAAACGCATGGTGGAAACTTTCGCCACCATGGTGATGGCCCCCGACCGGGCCGCCGCCATCGAGGCCGCCAAGGAAGTGCTCTGGCAGGAATATTCCGCCAACCCGTCCTTCGCGGAACTGATGGAGGAGCGGCTGCGGCTGCTCAACGGGGACAAGGAACAGTTTCACGAAATCCTGGGGGCGCAGTACTACCGGCTGGCCTTCTGGAAAACGGCCAACCGCGAGATCAACTACCGCCGGTTTTTCAACATCAACGAACTCATCAGCATGCGGGTGGAAGACCCCAAAGTGCTCGAACACACCCACGGTCTCATTTTCCAGCTGCTGCGCCGGGCCGTGGTGGGCGGCGTCCGCATTGACCACATTGACGGCCTCAACGACCCGTTCACGTACCTCAAGCACCTGCGCAAGCGAATCGGCAACGACGCCTACGTGGTGGTGGAGAAAATCCTGGAGCCCGGCGAGGAACTGCCCCGGCGCTGGCCCGTGCAGGGCACGAGCGGCTACGACTACCTGGCCCACCTCAACGGCGTGTTCTGCGACCCGGCCCACAAAGACGCCTTCAATGACCTCTACGTCCGCTTTACCGGGCAGCAGACCCACTTCCAGGACATGCTCTTCGAGAAGAAGAAACTGGTACTGGAACGCCTGCTGGCCGGCGACCTCGAACGGCTCATCTTCCAGTTCCGGAAACTGTCGCAGTTCGTGCCGGAAGGCGCTGACCTGCTGGCCGCCGACCTGCGCCAGACGCTGACGGTGGCCCTCTGCTTTTTCCCGGTGTACCGCACCTACATCAACTCCGACAAACTCCGCGACCAGGACCGCCACTACCTTGAGGAAGCCCTGGAGAAAACGGCCGAAAGGCTGCCCAACCAGGGACTCGCCGTGCAGTTTCTCCGCAAAGTGCTGCTCCTGCAATTTCCCCGGGTGATGGCAACGTCCCGCAAGCGCAGTTGGGTCCGCACGGTGATGAAGTTCCAGCAGATCACCGGCCCGCTGATGGCGAAGGGCCTCGAAGACACGACCTTCTACATTTTCAGCCGGCTGCTTTCGGTGAATGAAGTGGGCGGCAACCCCGAAGCCTTCGGCCTCACCGCCGAAGAGTTTCACCGGTTCAACAGCGAACAGTTGCAGAGGTGG
>CADCTQ010000474.1 GCA_902805615.1 uncultured Cytophagales bacterium | reverse complement strand
GAACCCACGGGTTTTCCCGGGCGGTGATCCCTCGATGAGTTGACTCCTGTAGGTCAACCCACCCCCGGCCCCTCCGAGGAGGGGAGCCGCGACGCGACGCTTTCCCGCAATGCGCTTCTTTCCCGCAATGCGACCCTTGGTAGCCTTCTTGTCGCTGGCGAGAAAACATCCCTGCCGGTAGCGTCGCTTTGCACGCCTCCGTGATATTACGCGTCTCCATGCTGAATAGTATTCCTGGCTACAACCTTGATTGTCAATACAACTAATCACTAATCACTTACCACTCTCTATTCTCCTAATTCAGCTTCCAGAGATCGCAGGTGTTGCGGCTGAAGACGTGACAGTCCAGGGCGGCGTGCTTGGCGCCGACTTCCATGATGGAGGCCATCGTGGTGCAACACGTGTCCAGGATTACCTTTACCGACGTGCCGGCAATGGCGAGGGTAATGGTGACGATGGACGTTTTGTGGGAAGGACACTTGATTTTGCTGGTTACGTCAATTACTTCCGCGATGCTTTTAAGCACCAGGGCCTTCTCCTCAGGCACCAATTGTGAAAAAGCAATTTTCTCCTTGTGGCGGATGATCTCCGCGTTGAAATTCAAAAACATAGGGAATCTGGTAAATTGCTTTGCAATAGCTGATTTCGTTTTTAGTGTTCATGCAACCAAAAGCTTCGGACCACCCGTCCTACGCGCTCACCCGGACTTTGCGTCCTTGCCCGCTGCCGGTGCAATGACAAAAGGCCGGGAAAGTACTCGCCAACAATGCCAACTCTACTTCCCGGCGGCTGTTGTCGCAGCAGCAGAGAATTGTGTTTTGCAGTTGTCCTTCCGTAAAAGCCAGATGCACCGATAGGGTGAAGTGGGAATGCCGGTAACATTGCAACGCGTGCAGCAGTATGGAAAGCTGCGCGTTGCTTTCAAGCGCCTGGTGCTGCTCGGACACGTCCAAGCCGTGAAAATCAACTACCAAGCCATTGCGAATGAAGTGGTTGGAAAAAATGGGACTCATCGAGCGGCAGCGAAAAGTTACCAGCGGTAACGCATAAAATTTGGCAAGGTTTGCCTTCTAAATAGGTATTTTCTGAGAATTGGTATTTATACGGAGGTATTGCATAATTTACGTGAGTAAATCCTGCGGTAAGCGGCGCGGCCGGAACCGTCCTGGTGGGGACCGACGGCTCGTTTTTTTGAAATCCAAACGGGGCGGGGGGCAGGCCAAACGGAACTTTATTATCCCGAATAACCTTCCCTAGGCAGAGTTTAACCCAATTATATGGAAGAAAGAGCCAAAACGCCCGGTGGATTTTTTGACGCTGATAAATTACTGGTAGACCGGGCCATCGGGGACCCTTTTTCCCTGCTCATTGACGGCAACATCCGTACGCACTCTTTCGACGACGGCCAGTCGTCAGGCTACATCCGCTACGCCCTGCGCGACAATTCCCTCATCATCATTGACTGCGTAATCACGCGGAACCGGCCCGCGTAACCGGACGGGGCAACACCCTGCCGGCGGCCAATGGGCTAACCAGGCCAATCGGACTGCCGGCTCCGGGCTACACCTGCGCCGAGCGGTAGGGCTGGACCTGGACGCGCTCCCATACCTTGCCGGTCACGTAGGGGTCATCGGCCAGCCACGCGTCGAGTTCGGCGCGCGAGGGAAACGCCACGATCATCACCGAGCCGATCATGGTGCCGGCCTCGTTGAGCACGGCGCCGCCTTCCGTAAATTGTCCCCGGGCCTTCAGTTGCCGCACGTTTTCCAGGTGCGCGGGGCGGGCGGCCATCCGGCGCGACGGGGCATCGGCGTCGGTGCCGTCGTAGGCAATGAGTACGTACTGTTGCATGGGCGTTAAGGAGTTGGGGAGTTTGAGCATTACGGAGTTGGGCGTTTGGGTAGCCGGTACCGGACGGATTACGCCCGCGAATGTAGCAAAACTTCCCGCAAAGCCGGTCCGTCCGGGCGGCCTGCATCCCATTTGCCATCTTAGCCCTATTCAGTGGGTGGACCAACACCCGTCCTCCACGAACTTGCCTTCCTTTCTTTCACTTCCTTTTGCCCGCCACCGCCTTGTCAGCGCCAAGGGACCGACTGGTGTCCGTAGCCAGGCAGCCGGCGGGCACAGCGGTTGCGCGTGAGCCCGCCAGCAACGCAATATTTGGGTACGGCCGTCGCGGATTTGTCCGGTAGCCACAGCACGGACGACTACGGCCCTCGCGCCTTTGCCCGGTAGTTGGGATGGATACGGCTGTTACGCGCTTGATTGATAACTACGCGTAAGCCCGGCAGCCGTGCCTATCGGTGCCGTAACAAGGATATTCTCCTTCCCAATGCGGCTACGATCAGGACCCATTTTTGTACCAGGGTGAAGCCATTCAAAACGCTTTCGGGGCTGTCAGTGAGACACTGAGTATGTGATTAGTGTACTGCCCAGGGTATTGCTCTTGCAGACGGACAAGTACCCTTACGGCTGGGCGTAGTCTCTGACTACGCCCTTTTTACGCGCAAAACTTTGTTTTGCCCTCTCTATTACGCTTCTCCTTCCTGCGGATGCTTCTGCCAATCGCTGCCTAAACGGTGCCTGCAACGCACCAAAAAAGGGCAGATGGGAGAATGACAGCCGGAAGGCAAAACTAAGTTTTGCTCGAAAAAGGGCGTAGTCAGAGACTACGCCCAGCCGTAAGGGTACTTGCCTGTCCGCAAGAATAATTCTCTGAGCAGTACGCTAATCATCTACGACACTGACGGCTTTTCACGTAATCTCAAGAATTGGTCCTGATCGTAAGCCTAATGGGGAAGGAACTTCATGAGGCAAATACGGATGCGCCGTAGTCGTATTAAGGCATCCGCTTGCGCCGGGCGTTTCGCTACCCGCGAAAAAAAATGATCCGCACGGCGGGCGGGATGGACCCGGGCCGCCGTGCGGAAGTTCATGAGGGTGATAGCTACTGTTACTTACTACTATTATTCAGGCAAAACGATTCAAGCGAAATGAGCGCGAATCTTCCGGGTTTGGGAATCAGAAGGCCCGGACGCGGCCGGACTTGGCAACTTCAGTGAGTTCGGCCATTTCCATCAATTTCTCGGCAGCCAGGTCGTACTCAGCCTGAAGGCGCACCAGGTCCAGGGCCCGGATGCCCAATTCCCTTTCGAGCCCGATGGCGACCCGGGGCGTCAGGCGGCGCTTGCCATTGAGAATGTCCACGAACTGCGAGTTGGCAACGCCGATTTTGCCGGCCAGGAAGTTGGCCCTGATTTTGGCTTCTTTCAGGCGTTTCTTCAGCAAGGTGCCAGGGTGAGTAGTTGCTTTCATACCGGATAGAGTGTTGAGCGATGTATGCATTGACCAATGAGATGAAGGTTGCTCTTTCCTTTCCCCCTGCCGGTGCCGTTACACTTCCGGATGAATTTTGCACGGGTGCCATCGGTTGACGGCCAGGTGTGTAAAACCGCTCTTTCGTGAACTTCCGCCCGGCGACCCGGGGATTGGATATAACAAATTTAGAAAGCGGAAACGCGCCGGGGAATAGCGAAAAGTGGTTCTTTTTCGAATAGTGAATCCTGGGACCGGTACTAGTGAAAATTCACTATATCGTCTAAGGGAAGAGTGCTCCCCGGAGGGTGGAAAGTAATGAAAAAGTGAGTATTTTTAGGTGCCCGCCAAGCGTCGGGCCCGCCTGGAACGCCCACCAGCCGGCATTGATCAACGGTGTTCCGCCCTATGAAAGGTTTGAAATTGTTGCTGCTCGAAGACTCCGTGGACGATGAGTACCTGATCCTGAAAGCGTTTGCCCGGGAAAAGATCCCCGTGGTCCACACCCGGGTGGATACGCGCCAGGACTTTATGCGGGCCCTCAGCGCCAAACCCTGGGACATCATCATCTCCGATTTCAACCTGCCGGGCTTCAGCGGCCTCGAAGCCCTGTCCATTCTCCAGTCCACCGGCAAAGACATTCCGCTCATCATCGTGTCGGGCGCCATCGGGGAGCTGACGGCCGTGGAAGCCATGCGGGCCGGCGCCGACGACTACCTGATGAAGGACAACCTCAGCCGCCTGGTGCCCGTGGTGGAAAGGGCCCTGCGGGAGTCGGACAACCGGCAGTACAAACGGGAGGCCGAACAGGAAATCACGTACCAGGCCTACCTGCTCGACCAGGTGGACGAGGGCATCATTTCGCTGGCCGAGGACCTGACGATCAAGTCGTGGAGCCGGGGCGCCGAAAAAATCTTCGGCCTGGTGGCCGCCGCCTGCACGGGCCGCCCGCTGCACCAGGTGCTCGACATCAATTTCTACGGCCGCACGCCGGGCAAGTCGCTGGTGGACCTGGTGCAGCACACGCCCACCTGGAAGGGCGAAGTGACCATCCTGGCCGGCGGCCGGCGTCCCCACCCGGTGTTTCTCACCATTGCCCGCCTCGCCGCCTCCGAAAGCTTCGCGCGGGGCATCATCCTCATTTGCAAAGACATCGAGGAGATTGCCCGGGCCCAGCACCAGCTCATCGAATCGCAGTCGTACATCATTTCGGCGGTGGAAAACACGGCCGACGCCATCTTTGCCCTCAACCTCCAGCACGAACTGATCTACTTCAACAGCGCCTACAACCAGAACTTCCGCGCTACGTTCGGCCGCGACGCCGCCATCGGCCTCAACCTCCTCAAGCTGTCGCGCGACGGGTCCCGGAGCATCCTCCGGGAAAACCTGCTCCGGGTGATGGCCGGCGAAAAATTCGTCTACGAACACGCCGTCCCGCGGGTGGAAGGGGGCCCGCTGACCTTCGAGGTGTCGGTGAGCCCGATCTACGGGTTGAAAAACCAGATCATCGGCATCACCTACCTGTACCGCGACATCACCGAGAAAAAGCGCGTAGCGGGCCAGTTGGAACAGTTGCAGGCCGAAATCCTCGACAACCGGCTCCGGGAGCAGCGCATCCAGTCGGCGGCCCTGCTGGAAGGCCAGGAACAGGAACGCGCCCGCCTGGCCCGTGAACTGCATGATGGCCTGGGCCAGATGCTCAACGTGCTGAAAATGAACCTTTTTCAGGAACAGGCATCCCCCGCCGTGCTGGGTGCCGTGGATGAGATCATTACCGAGGTGAAGGTGATCAACAACAACCTGATGCCGCTGGTGCTGGAGGATTTCGGGCTGGAGGCCGGCGTGCAGACGCTCATCAACCACGTGCAGCACAGCAGCGATGCCGAAATCTACTACTACTCCAACCTCCGGCAAGAGCGCTTCGGCCAGAAGCTGGAGGTGGGGGTGTACCGGGTGCTCCAGGAAGCCCTCAACAACGCCGCCAAGTATTCCTGCGCCAGGAACATTTCGGTGCAGCTCACCCGGCAACCCGACTCGCTGCTCATCATGGTGGAAGACGACGGCAATGGCTTTGACCTGGCGGCCGTCAAGCAGAAAAAACAGAAAGGATACGGCCTGCTCAACATGCAGTTCCGCATCGAAGCCCTCAACGGCAAAATCCATTTCGACACCCTGCCCGGCCGGGGGTGCGTCATCAACATCATCCTGCCTTTGTAAGGGGTCGTTACTTGTTGTTCGTTGTTCGAAGGAGGAAGTTGAGGGGAGAGCCATTCGCAATTAAAAGAGAGAGTTGAGGGGAAGGTCATTCGTAATCAGTCATTTGTAATTCGTAACTAAATGTCCATCACCGTTATTCTCGCCGACGACCACACCATCCTGCGGCAGGGCCTGCATTACATCATCAGCCAGCATCCCGAAATCAGGGTGGTGGGCGAAGCTTCGGACGGCGTGGAGGCGCTGGAGCTGGTGCAGCAGCACGCCCCGGCGGTGCTGGTGTGCGACATTTCCATGCCCCGCATGTCGGGCATCGAGGTGGCCCGCCACCTGGCGGCCGGGCAAAGCGCCACGCGGGTCATCTTCCTGACCATGCAGGACAAGGAAGAATACATCATGCAGGCCGTGGAGGCGGGAGCGGCGGGCTTTCTGCCCAAGGAAACGGTGGGCGAGGAACTGGTAAAAGCCATTACCGAGGTGGCCGGGGGAAAGGAGTACTTCAGCCACTCGGTGTACAACAAGGTGTTCAAGGCGCTGCGCCAGGTGAACCAGAAGACCGAAGTGCGCCTGACCCCGCGCGAAAAGGAAGTGCTTACCCTGCTGGCCGAGGGCCTGAGCACCAAGCTCATCGCCGAAAAGCTGTTCGTGAGCGAATACACCGTGTCGAACCACCGCGCCAACCTCCTCCAGAAACTCTCCGCCCACAACACCGTCGAACTCATCCGCAAAGCGACGGAGATGCGGCTGCTTTCATAAGTCGTAAGTCGCCAGTCGCCAGTCGTAAGTCGTAAGTGGGATCGGGAAGGAACTTTATCCGCCAACGACTTACCACTCTTTTTACTGAGAAGCGGTTACCCGTTCAGCACAGCAGATTCCTTCCCGATCCCACTTACGACTGGCGACTGTTCTAGGACTTTATCATAATTACTTGTTTTCACTATACCGGACCTGCCGGGGACGGGGTGCGTAAGGGGTAGGTATGTAGTACCCCTAAAAACGCTATTATGTTTTTTCACAACAAGAAGCTCCAGTACCAGGTGCGGGTTGACAAGCCCAGCCCGCAGTTTGCCAAACTCCTTCAGCAGGCCATTGGCGGCAACGAAGGCGAAATCCGGGTAATGCTCCAGTACTTGTTCCAAGCCTGGAACCAGCGGGGACCCGCCAAGTACCGCGACATGCTGCTCGACACCGGTACCGAAGAGATTGCCCACATCGAGATGCTGGCGACGGCCGTAGCCCTTAACCTCGAAGGCGCTTCGATGGACCTCAAGGAAGACATTGCCAAGTCCAACTCCCTGGTGGGGGCGGTGATGGGCGGCATGGACCCGCGCCACATTCTCTCATCGGGCCTGGGCGCCACGGCTACCGATTCCAACGGCGTGCCCTTCAACGGCTCGTGGGTGATCGGCACGGGCAACCTGGCCGCCGACATGACGGCCAACGTGATGGCTGAATCCACGGGGCGGCTCCTGGCCACGCGCCTCTACGAAATGACCGACGACCCGGGCATGAAAGACATGCTCTCTTTCCTGATTGCCCGCGACACGATGCACCAGAACCAGTGGCTGGCCGTGCTCGAAGAGCTGGGCCACGGCACGGTGGCCGGCGCCTTCCCCATTCCCAACTCCTTCCCGCAGGCGCAGGAAAACCAGCAGGTCAACTACACGTTTTTCGTTACCAACATTGACGAAAGCCCCTCCAAGGCGGAGGGACGCTGGACGCAGGGCACTTCGGTGGACGGCAAAGGACAATTCCGGGGCCAGCCGGCCCAGGCTTTCGGGCCGGAGCCCAAAATCGGTCCGCCCGAACCGCTCACGCACGCCCAGGTCGAAGAAATGCAGAACCCCGCCAACGCGAGCCCTGACTCTCTGATTGATAAGGTGAAAGGCGCATTGAGCTAAGAGCAAGGAAATTACTCGTAGTAACAAAAAGAACTGAACCGCAAGGATCGCAAAGAGAAGGCGCAAAGGGCGCAAAGAGGTACGCGTTGCCTTTGCGGCCTTTGCGTCTCCCTTGCGCCCCTTGCGGTTCAGTTCCTTCTCTTCTCCGTGTCTCCGCGGCACATTCTTTTTTTGGAGGTTTGCGTATAACTTACGGCCAAACCCTTACTCCTTGAAAGCAACCATTCTCAAAAAAATATCCCTGCCCGGCATTCACTCGGCGTCGGGCGTGGAGGTGCTCGGCGAGCGGATCTACATCGTGGGCGACGATTCGGCCTGGCTCTACGTGCTTGACCTTCAGTGGCAACCCGTGGGCACGATCCGTCTGTTCGATTCGCCCGTAGCCGACGAAGCCCGCATTCCCAAGCCGCTGAAGCCGGACCTGGAAGCCCTGACGGCGCTGCCCCTGGGGGGCGAAACGGTGCTGCTTGCCATCGGGTCCGGCTCCCTGGAGAACCGGCAGGACGCTTTCGTGGTGAACCCCCGCACGGGCTCGGTGCAGCGGCATTCCCTGGCGCCCCTCTACGACCACCTGCGTACCCTCCCGGGCGTGGTGGGTACCCGCCTGCTCAACCTGGAAGGGGCCGTGCTGACGGGTCCGGAAATCGTGTTCCTGCAACGGGGCAACGTGTCGGGGACCAACGTCGCCATCGGGTTTTCCACGGATGCCTTCGTGCATTGGTTGACGGGAAACGGGCCGCTGCCCGGGCCGGTGGTACGGTCGTACGTGCTGCCCACGGTGGAAGGCTACGTGGCCGGCTTTTCGGGGGCGGCCCCCCTCCCCTCGCGTCCCGGGGCGTTTCTGTTTACGGCCTCCGTGGAGGCCACCCATGATGAGATCCTGGACGGGGACATGCTGGGCAGCTTTGCCGGCGTGGCTCACCTGGACCGCCCGGGTGACTTGTCGGGGCAGTGCGTGCCCATTCTTCACCAGGGCCAGGCTTACCCGGGCAAGGTCGAATCCATCTGCTTGCTCTCCGAAACGCCTGATACGCTCCTGACCCTGGCCGTCACCGATGCTGATGGCGGCGCATCGGAGTTGCTGCTTTTGGAAATAGAGTTGTAAGTGACCACTGACCACTAAACAACTAAATTTTCCCACCTTTGCCCCATGCAAAAAACGGTAGTGTTGAATGTAGTGGGCCTCACGCCCCGGCTGATCGGGGAACATACGCCCTTCCTCAAACAATGGTCGGCCCAGGGCCACGTAGCCACCGTAGAGCCCGTGCTGCCGGCCGTTACCTGTTCGGTGCAGGCCACGTACCTGACGGGCAAAACCCCCACCGAGCACGGCGTGGTCGCCAATGGCTGGTACTTCCGCGACGAATGCGAGATCAAGCTCTGGCGGCAGTCCAACCGGCTCGTGCAGGCACCCAAAATCTGGGAGGTAGCCAAACAACTCGATCCCTCGTTTACCTGCGCCAACATGTTCTGGTGGTTCAACATGTATTCCACGGCCGACTACGCCGTAACGCCCCGCCCCCAGTACCTGGCCGACGGCCGCAAAATGCCCGACTGTTACAGCCAGCCGATGGCACTCCGCGAACGGTTGCAGGCCGAGCTGGGCACCTTCCCGCTGTTCGACTTCTGGGGACCCCGCACCACCATCAGGTCGAGCCGCTGGATTGCCGATGCCTCCATGCGGGTGGACCGCTGGCACAACCCCACGCTGACGCTGGTGTATTTGCCCCACCTCGACTACAACATCCAGCGGTTCGGCCTCGACTTCGCCAAGATCGGCCGCGACCTGGGAGAAATTGACGCCGTGTGCGCCGACCTGATCCGGTACTACGAAGGGCAGGGCGCCCGGGTGGTGGTGCTGTCGGAGTACGGCATTACGAACGTGAACCGGCCC
>CADCTQ010000473.1:9050-9340 GCA_902805615.1 uncultured Cytophagales bacterium | reverse complement strand
ATGCGAAGCGGCACGGTATGGTCAAAGCGGCAGCAGTATCCATAGGATAGGGTTTACACCCTATCCCTACCCTTCTCGCTCCTCACTCCTCGCTTCTTTCCATTCAACAACTAGCCAACCCATGAAAAAAACTGTCATAAGTGAGAAGGCGCCGGCACCCATCGGGCCGTACAGCCAGGCCGTGCAGGCCGGCAACACCCTCTATGTGTCGGGGCAGATTGCCATCAACCAGGCCACGGGCCAACTGGTGACCGGCGACATTGCCGCCGAAACCAACCAGGTGATGCAGA
>CADCTQ010000473.1:0-9003 GCA_902805615.1 uncultured Cytophagales bacterium | reverse complement strand
GTTCTCCAACGTGGTCAAGTGCACGATCTTCGTCAAGGACCTGGGCAACTTCGGGCGCATCAACGAAGTGTACGGCAGCTACTTCGACGCCTACCCGCCGGCCCGCGAAACCGTGGAGGTGAGCCGCCTGCCCAAAGACGTGAACGTGGAAATTTCCTGCATCGCCGTGCTGTAAAGCGCTACGCAAAGTTTCGGCAAAACGCCGGCTGCCCGTTGCAGGGAGGCCGGCGTTTTCGTATGTTGTGGTATTCTTTTTTCTCCATGCGTTATTTTTCCTTCTGCCTGCTGGCGGCGTTCCTGCTGACGGCTTGCAAAGACCAATGTTTTCCGGCCTACGAACCGGAGTTGACCCTGGTAGTGGACCCCGGCACCCGGTTCCGGCGGATTTACAGCCCGGATGGGAAGGACGTGCCCGTGCGCAACGGCCAGCCGGTACTCCCCGTATCGCTGCACGCCGACAGCGTAACGTACTTGTTTGACCGCGAAAACCGGACCGATACCCTGACCATCTTCTACACCCGCCGGTTCTTCTTCGAATCGGAGAAGTGCGGCATGGTGGTGGAGATTACCGGCCAACCGTTGGCGCAACGCGTGCGCACCACTTTCGGGTCCGCCAGCGTGATATTCACCGAGGAGGAATGGGGGATCGGACAGACCAGACGCAACACCTATGAAGTACGTATTTTTCTTTAACCTGCTGCTGGGGCTGGCCGCCGGCCGGCCGGTGCAGGCGCAGGACCTCAGCGGCAGCGTGCTGCTGAGCGTTGATTTGTCGAAGAACGTCCCGGCCCTGCCTTTCCTCAACAACCATAAATACTTCTTCGAAAGAGGCTTTCTGGTGGAGGCGCCCCTGTATTTCCCGCTGCGCAACGTGCCCGGGCTATCCATCCGCGTAACGCCCGGTTACGCCTCCATTGCGGCGAATCCCATTTACCGGAACCTGGACTACCGGAACCAGGGCTTTTTGCTCAAAGGGGGCGCGGAGTATTTCTTCAGCCGGCATTTTTCCCTGGGATGGGGCTTAAATGCGGCGGTGTACGATGAGTTTGGCACGTTCGTTTTTCCGGGTTCTTTCTACGGCGATCTCCGGATGCCTTTTCGCCGGCGTACTTTCGGGGTAGGGCTTGAAGGCCACTACGCCGGCTGGTTTTACCTGGGGCCGCGTTTTTTCATCAGCCCGGAAATCCGCGTTGTCTTGCACAGCGTGTCGGACAAGAAGGTGCCCGACTCCTACTACGTACCCGGCATGGGGGCTACCGACCGCGACCTGCCCATTACCGGGGGCCTAAGCGTACGGGTCGGCTACATCCTGCCGGATCGCCGCTGACCTGCCCGGCGAAATCCCGCTGCGCAATGCCCTCCTTCCGGAAGCCCCGGGCTTGGGTTGAACCGCTGCGGCAGTCCGGGCGGCGGCCTGAGCGTACGGGCCGGGGTGGCAATTCCCGCGTGGCAGGCCCAGCCCCGGCGAGAAACTGGCCCGGGGTGTGCATTCTGTAGGCTTTTTTGTTCATCTTTGTTCTGACCACATCCCCGTTACGCCCATGATCATCAGCGCCGCCAAACGGCTGGAGCACCTGAAAGAATACTACTTTTCGGTAAAGCTCCGGGAAGTGAAGGCCCTGCAGGACGCCGGCCACGACGTAATCAACCTCGGCATCGGCAGCCCCGACCTGGCCCCGTCGCCCGAAACGGTGCAAACCCTGGTGGCGGCGGCCGAACGGCCGGGCAGCCACGGGTACCAGCCCTACAAGGGAACCGCCGGCCTGCGCAAAGCCATTGCCGGCTGGTACGCCCGCGCCTACGGCGTCACGCTGGACCCCGAAACCGAAATCCTGCCCCTGATCGGTTCCAAGGAAGGCATTACCCACATTTCCCTGGCTTTCCTCGATGAGGGCGACGGCGTGCTGATTCCCGAACTGGGCTACCCTACCTACCGGTCGGTGAGCGAAATGGTGGGGGCCCGGGTGCTGACCTACCCGCTGGTGGAAGACCGGGGCTACCAGCCCGACTGGGCGTACCTCTACGGCGCCGACCTGCGCGGGGTGAAACTCATGTGGGTGAACTACCCGCACATGCCCACCGGGGCGCCGGCCACCCCGGAGTTGTTTGACAAACTGGTGGCTTTTGCCCGGGAAAAGAAAATACTGCTCTGCCACGACAACCCGTACAGCCTCGTGCTCAACGAAGAAATGCCCATCAGCCTGCTGTCGGTGCCCGGGGCCCGCCAGGTGTGCCTCGAACTCAACTCGATGAGCAAGTCGCACAACATGGCCGGCTGGCGCATCGGCTGGGTGAGCGGGGCCAAAGACTACCTTGACGCCGTGGTGAAGGTGAAAAGCAACGTGGATTCGGGCATGTTCCTGCCCGTGCAGGAGGCGGCCGTGGTGGCCCTGCAAAACCCCGAAAGCTGGCACGCCGCGCGCAACGACGTGTACCGCCGCCGCCGCGATCTGGTGTACGCGGTGCTCGACCGGCTCGGGTGCCGGTACCGCCGCGACCAGCAGGGGCTGTTCGTGTGGGCCCGGGTGCCCGACGCGGTGGCCTCCGTCGAAAAGCTCGTGGACGGGCTGCTCTACCGGCACCACATTTTCATTACCCCCGGCTTCATCTTCGGCGACCGCGGCGACCGGTTCATCCGCCTCTCGCTGTGCACCCCCGAAAACCGCCTCGGGCAAGTCCTCGGCCGCCTGGAAAACGTACCGGTGGACGAACTGGGCCAGGGGAAATGAAAAAAAAGGTTTACCACGGAGACACGGAGCGCGCGGAGTTACACGGAGAAAAAAGGAGTGAGAAGCGAGAAGTGTGGAGGAACTTAACCGCAAGGGGCGCAAAGAAGACGCAAAGCACGCCAGGAGAACGCGTATCACTTTGCGCCCCTTGCGCCTCCATTGCGATCTTTGCGGTTCAGTTCTCTTTATTTCTCCTCCCTTTTTCTCCGTGTAACTCCGCGCGCTCCGTATCTCCGTGGTAAACCTTTTATTTGCTCCAAATGCAATGTTTCGCAGATATGCCGCCTGAATTTCTAATCTCTTCTGTTTCCGAAATCGCATGAAAATCACTGTAGTGGGCGTAGGATTGCTGGGTGGCTCCCTGGCGCTGCAAGCCCGGGAAAAGGGCGTCGCCAAGCGCATCATCGGCGTGGACGCCAACCCCGAAAACGCCGACAAGGCGCTGGAACTGGGCATTGTGGACGAAATGGCCAGCCTCGAAGATGCCATTCCGCTCACTGACCTGGTGGTGCTGGCAACGCCCGTGAACGTGATCAGCGGGCTGCTGCCCCGGGTACTCGACGCGTTGCCCGACGGCAAGGTGGTCATGGACCTGGGCTCCACCAAGGAGATCATCTGCCGGTCCGTGGAAAACCACCCCCGCCGCCGCCAGTACGTGGCCGCCCACCCCATTGCCGGTACCGAAAACTCCGGGCCGGCCGCCGCGTTCAGCGGGCTGTTCAAACGCAAAACCATGATCCTCTGCGACCAGGAAAAGAGCAGCAACGCCGCCCTCAACCTGGTGGTGTCGCTGGCCCAGACCCTGGAGATGCGCTTGAGCTTCATGAACTCGGTGGAGCACGACCGGCACCTGGCCTACGTGTCGCACCTGAGCCACATCAGTTCGTTTGCGCTGGGCGTCACGGTACTGGAAAAGGAGAAAGACGAAAGCACGATCTTCGACATGGCGGGCAGCGGTTTTTCTTCCACGGTGCGCCTCGCCAAAAGCTCCCCCGACATGTGGGCGCCGATCTTCACCCAGAACACCGAAAACATCTCCCGGGCCCTCGACGCCTACATCAAGCGGCTGCAACGCTTCAAGGAGGTGATTGACGGCCAGGACGAGGCCCGGGCCCGCGAAATCATGCACCAGGCCAACGAGATCCGCCGCGTGTTGCAGGGCATTGATGTGAAGATGGGTGGGTTGTGAGGGTACACCGATAGTACACTGATCTATTATGATGATTATGATGGGGACTGATTTTGAAGGGAAGCGGAGTCAAAAGAAAAAATCATAATCAATCATAATCATCATAACCCATCAGTGTACCATACCTCCAAGGAATTCAAACCACCCCA
The DNA here is from genome assembly GCA_902805615.1 of uncultured Cytophagales bacterium. GTDB lineage: Bacteria > Bacteroidota > Bacteroidia > Cytophagales > 172606-1 > CADCTQ01. Next base: position 4,936 of record CADCTQ010000473.1, on the reverse strand, counting down.
GATTTGTTATCGCCTAAACGCACCACTTCTCGCCGTCAGAAACCATGTCGTACCTGTACGTTAAGGCCCTGCACATCATCTTCATCGTCACCTGGTTTGCGGGCCTGTTCTACTTTCCGCGCCTGCTGATCTATTTCGCCGAAGCCGAGGGCCAGCCCGACCTGGAGCGGAACGTGTTGCAGAAGCAACTGGGCAAGATGCAGCGCCTCCTCTGGTACGGCATCACCTGGCCGTCGGCGGTGCTTACGCTGGGCTTCGGCACCACCATGGCCTACCTCTACGGCGCCATTCCCGGCTGGCTCTGGCTGAAGCTGGGGTTCGTGGCGCTGCTGTACGGGTATCATTTCTGGTGCCACGTCATTTTTAAGCAGCAGCAGCGGGGCGAAGTCCGGTACAGTTCCCTGCAACTGCGCATCATCAACGAGATTGCCACGGTGCTCCTGTTCGCCATTGTGTTCCTGGTGGTGCTCAAGAACGCCCTGAGCATGGTGTGGGGGCTGGTGGGCCTGGCCGTGTTCATCGTGGTGCTGCTGGTCGCCATCCGTACCTACAAACGCCTGCGGGAGAAAAAGGAGCCCGCGCAAAAAGTAGTCCGCTAAGGCTGGCGGTGCAACCCGGCGCCGCCCGGGGCAGTACACAAAGCCATGTCCATTCCGGTGCAATTCGCCTTCACGGGGCCGCTCAACGACTTTCTCCGCCGGGAATTCCGCGGCAAAACCTTCTCGTACCCTTGCCCCGCCACGTCCACCGCCAAAGACGGGGTGGAAGGCGTGGGCGTACCGCACGTGGAAGTGGCCGCCCTCCGCGTGAACGGCGCGTGGGCCCCTTTTGCGCAGCCCCTCCGCGCCGGCGACCGGCTCGAAGTTTACCCCCGCTGGGAACACCCGCCGTTGCCGTCCGGCTACGCCCTGCACCCGCCGCTGCCCGAAGTCACCCCGTTCGTCCTCGACGTGCACCTGGGCAAGCTGGCCCGCCTCCTGCGGATGCTGGGCTTTGATTGCCGCTACGAACGCGACTACGCCGACGACCAGATTGCCGCCATTGCCGCCGCCGAAGGCCGCGCCGCCCTCACCCGCGACATTCCGCTGCTCAAGCGCAAGGTGCTCGACTGGGGCTACTGGCTCCGTTCCCAGCACCCGGAGGTGCAACTGGCCGAAGTGCTCGGCTACTTCCGCCTGGCCGGCAAGCTGCAACCCTTTACGCGCTGCCTCGTCTGCAACGGCCCGCTGGCAGCCGTGGACAAAAGCCTCGTGGCCGACCAACTGGAACCGGAGACGCGGACTAGTTTCGAGGAGTTTTACCGCTGCACCGCCTGCGGCCGGGTTTACTGGAAGGGCTCGCACTACGAACGCATGGCGCGGCTCGTGGCGCAGGTAGGGAAGGAAACAACGGGGTAAATTGCGTATATTCGACGTAGCAAATCTTTCGGGTCTCCAAAACCCGATTTGCCTGCAACACCACAACCCCTGATTACCGTGGGACACGCCTTCCACACGCAACAAAAGCGTACCTACGCCGAATACGAAACCCTGGAGCGGCAGGCGGAGGAAATTCGCTACGAATTTGCGGATGGTGAAGTCAGGGCCATGTCCGGGGCCAGCATTGCCCACAACCAGATCGTGCAGAACCTGGGGCTGCTGCTCCGGCGCGATTTTCGTCCCAAAGGCTGCCGGGTGTACACCGAAACGGTGAAATTGCAAACCGAAGCCTTTCGCCGGTACTTCTACCCGGACGTCATGCTGACCTGCTCGGAGGCCGACCAACAAGCCCGGCAGTTGGTCCGGGAGCCCGTGCTGCTGGTTGAGGTGCTTTCGGGCAGTACCGAAAAGCACGATTTGGGTAAGAAGGTGGATTACTACCAGAAAATTCCCACCCTGTTTACCGGGTAGCAGCCCTGTCCATTCCAAAACACCGTACCAAAACCGGCAACCCACCCGGTTCCCGGCGGTGTTCCACTATGAAACAAACCCCGTTCGATTGTGAACGGGCCGCCGCGCGTTTTCGCCCCTTTTCCCGTCAAAACACCTGTGGGACCGGTGGCACGCTTGTTGGCACAACAGGAGGGAAGATGACCCCAACTTTCCTTTTATGGACCTGTTTCGCCACTACACCACCATTGCCTTCAGACAGATCGTCAGCCACAAGGCATTTTCCGTCCTCAACGTGCTGGGACTGGCCCTGGGACTCACGTGCAGCCTGCTCATTTTCCTGTGGGTACGGGAGGAGGTCAGCATGGACCGCCACCACCGCAACGGGCCGCACCTGTACCGGGTAATGAGCCGTTTTTACTACGAAAACAGCCGGGATTTGATTCCTGCCACGGCCGGTCTGCTGGCGGGGGAGTTGAAAAAGACTCCCGACATCCTGCACGCGGCCAGCTACCGGGAGAAATACGTGACCTTCGAAGCCGGGGGCAAGATGGGCAAGCAGCAAGGCGCCTGGGTAGGCAGCGACTGGTTCAAGATGTTCTCCGTGCCCCTGCTGGTGGGGTCGGCCGAAACGGCCCTGCAGATGCCCAACGGCGTGGCCCTTTCCCGGAAGCTGGCCGTCAACTACTTCGGCAGCCCGGAGGCGGCGGTGGGCAAAATCCTCCGGGTAGACAACGCAGAGGACTTTATCGTTACGTCGGTATTTGAAGACCTGCCGGCCCATACTTCGCTCCGTTACGATTTCCTGTTCGCCTGGGAAGGGCTGTTGCAGCGGGCTACCTGGCTCAAAAACTGGATGAACAACAGCCCCGAGACCTACGTACACTTGCGGCCCGGCGCGGACGTGGCGGCGGTCAACGCCAGGATCAAACACTTTCTCCGGGGCATCAACCCCAACATTGACCTCCAACACCTTGACCGCTTCGACATCGAACTGCTGCTGCAACCCTACGAAGACATGTACCTGCACTCGGGCACCGAGAACGGCGAATTTTCGGGCGGCCAAATCACCTACGTGCGGCTGTTCAGCGCAGTGGCCCTGGGGCTGCTGCTCATTGCGGCCATCAACTTCATGAACCTGGCTACGGCCCGGTCGGCCCGGCGGGCCCGGGAAGTGGGCATCCGCAAGGTGGTAGGCGCCCAGCGGTCCCTGCTGATCGGGCAGTTCCTGGGCGAGGCCCTGCTGCTGACCGCGCTGGCCGTGGTGGTGGCGCTGTGCCTGGTGCAATTGCTGCTCCCGGCCTTCAACGGGCTCACGGGCAAGCAAATGACCCTGCCGCTGGCCGCCCCCGACTTCTGGCTGGCCCTGCTGGGCATGATGGTGGGCACGGGGCTGCTGGCTGGTTCGTACCCGGCCCTGTTCCTGTCGGCGCTCCAGCCCATGCGGGTACTAAAAGGTTCTCTCAAGTTCGGCTCCGGTGCCCGGCTCTTCCGGCAGGGGCTGGTGGTGGTGCAGTTCATGATCTCAATGCTGCTCATCGTCGGCACCCTGGTCGTGTACCGGCAGATCGAATTCATGCAGACCAAAAACCTGGGCTTTGACCGGGAAAACCTGGTCTACGTGCCGCTCGAAGGCGACCTGGGGCCTAAGTACGCGACCCTGAAGCAGGAACTCGGGCGCCTGCCCGGCATTGGCGCCGTCACGCGGATGGATTCAAAACCCAACGAAATTGGTGGCAACACCCACTCGGTAGACTGGAAGGGCAAAGACCCGGCGGTGAACGTGATGTTTACACCGGCCGCGGCCTACTACGGCATGGTGGAAGTGCTGAAGTTGAAAATGGTGGCGGGCCGGGCGTTTTCTCCCGCGTTCCCCACCGACTCCACCAACTACGTCATCAACGAACAGGCCGCCCGGCGGCTCGGGTACGCGCAACCGGTCGGGCAGCCGCTCACGCTGTGGGACCAGCCGGGCACGATCATCGGCGTGGTGCAGGATTTTCACTTCCAGTCGCTGCACCAGCCCATTCAGCCGCTCATCATCCGGTTCGGCAAGGACTGGGAACTGGGAACGTTGCTGGTCCGCACCAGGCCCGGCCAGACGAAGCAGGCCCTCGCCAGCCTGGAAAGCCTCTGCAAGAAGCTCAACCCCAACTTTCCCTTCACCTACTCCTTCGGCGACGAGGAATACGATAAACTCTACCGGAGCGAACAGGTGGCGAGTTCGCTGGCCAACTACTTTGCCGTACTGGCCGTGTTCATTGCCTGCCTGGGCTTGTTCGGGCTGGCCTCCTTTACGGCCGAGCAACGCACCAAGGAGATCGGCGTGCGCAAAGTGCTGGGGGCTTCGGTGGGTGCCATCATCGGGCTGTTGTCGAAAGAATTCGTGAAACTGGTGGTCCTGGCCATCCTGATCGCGTCGCCGGCAGCGTGGTGGCTGGTGCACCGGTGGCTCGAAAACTACGAGTACCGCGTGCCCCTGGGGGCGGGCCTCTTCGTGGGCGCCGGGCTGCTGGCCCTGGTCATTACCCTGCTTACCGTCAGCTACCAAAGCATCAAAGCCGCCCTGGCCAACCCGGTAAAGTCGCTGCGATCTGAATGAATGTCTGAACCTTGATGCGCTTGATGACCTTGATTTACTTGATGAAAAGATGACCAGGATGAAAAAAAGAAGAACAGAGACGAATCAGGATCTGCAGGGTTGAAGGATGACCAGGATTTGGGGGAGAGCGGTACGAATGCGGAATGGAAATGGCAGAATCGGTCGGGGTAGAGACGCCATGTATGGCGTCTTCATCGTCAGGAATTTACTACCGAGACACTGGGTACGCCCCTGTCCCCGCCCGGAACGGCAAGGTTTTTTCCGGCCGGGAGGAGGTGCCCCCGGAAAGCGTGGCCAGCGGAGGTGAATGCTGGTTACAGGGCGGCAAGCTGCGCTTCGCGGAAAGGCTTTTCGATGCACCCGCGGACGCGGTATTGGCTGGCAACCTGCCGGTCCCGCACGCAGGGCGACGGCACGAGCACGACGACGTTGGTGTGGATGAACGCATCGAGCCCGGCGTTTTGCA
>CADCTQ010000472.1 GCA_902805615.1 uncultured Cytophagales bacterium | reverse complement strand
AAGTAAATGCCCAGGAAAGGCTCAAACCCTTAAATTTACCTCTTTCCACCGTCCGAAGCCCGTTGCGGCTTTGTTTACCGAGGCATGAACACGCACAAATACATCTGCATCCACGGGCACTTCTACCAGCCACCGCGCGAAAATCCCTGGATGGAAGCCATTGAAATTCAGGACTCCGCCTATCCTTTCCACGACTGGAACGAACGGATCACGGCCGAATGCTACGCCCAAAACGCCGCCTCGCGCATCCTGGGAGCCAACGGGACCATTGTTGACATTGTCAACAACTACTCCCGCATGAGCTTCAACTTCGGGCCCACGCTGCTCTCCTGGATGGAACAATACGAGCCGGAAACTTACCAGGCCATCCTGCAGGCCGACCGTGACAGCCGCGACGAATTTTCGGGGCACGGCTCGGCCCTGGCCCAGGTGTACGGCCACCTCATCATGCCCCTGGCCAGCCGCCGCGATAAGATCACGCAGGTGGAGTGGGGCATTGCCGACTTTGAGTACCGCTTCGGCCGCAAGCCCGAGGGCATCTGGCTGGCCGAGACGGCCGTGGACACCGAAACCCTCGAAATTCTGGCCCAGTTCGGCATTAAATTCACGTTGCTGGCCCCCCGGCAGGCCAAGGCCGTGCGCAAGACCGGCACCACGGCCTGGGAGGACGTGTCGGGCGACCAGGTGGACCCTCGCATGCCGTACCGCTGCCAACTGCCCTCAGGCCGCAGCATCGCCGTGTACTTCTACGACGGCAACATCTCGCAGGACATTGCCTTTAAGGGCCTGCTCAAGAACGGAAGGGATTTTGCCGACCGGCTCAACTGGGCCTTCCGCAGCGACAGCGCGCCGCAACTGGTGAACGTGGCGACCGACGGGGAGAGCTACGGCCACCACCACCGCCACGGCGACATGGCCCTGGCCTACTGCATGCACCACATCGAAACGCACGGCCTGGCCCGCATCACCAACTACGGCGAGTTCCTGGCGATGTTTCCGCCCACGCACGAAGCGCAGATTTTCGAAAACAGCTCCTGGAGCTGCGTGCACGGCGTGGAACGGTGGCGCAACGACTGCGGCTGCAACACGGGCGGCGAACCCGGCTGGCGGCAGCACTGGCGCAAACCCCTGCGCGAAGCCCTCGACTGGCTCCGGGCGGAACTCGACCGCCTCTACGAGGGGCTCATGCCGCGCTTCGTCAAAGACCCCTGGGCCCTGCGCGACGCCTACATCCGGGTGGTGCTGGACCGGTCGGCCGACAACGTGCAGGGCTTCCTGCGGGAACACGGCAGCCGCAACCAGGCGCGGGAAGACCAGGTGTTGCTGCTCAAACTGCTCGAAATGCAGCGCCACGCCATGCAGATGTACACCTCCTGCGGCTGGTTCTTCAACGAAGTGTCGGGCATCGAAACCATCCAGATCCTCCAGTACGCCAGCCGGGCCATCCAGCTGGCCGAAGAAATGGCCGGCACCAAAGCGGGCGGCGAAAAGAGCAGTGCCGGGCTGGAAGCGGCCTTTGTCGGGCGGCTCCAGCAGGTACCCAGCAACCGGGCTGAGTTTACGCACGCGGCCAACCTCTACGCCCAGATGGTGCGGCCGGCCCGCATGGACCTGGTCCGGGCCGGCGCCCACTACGCCATTGCCTCGTTGTTCGAAGAGCGTCCCACCAACATTCCGCTCTACAGCTACGTGTTCCGCCACGAGGTGTACGACCGCCTCGAAGCCGGCGTGCAGAAGCTGGTGATCGGGGAGTCGAGGGTGGAGTCGGCGCTGACCACCGAGGAGCGCGAAGTGAGTTACGCGGTGCTGTACCTGGGGCAGCACACCATCATTGCCAATGCCCGCGAAAACATGCCGGCCAAGCAGTTTGAAGAAATGCACCTGAGCATCCGCAACGCCTTCCTGGCCAGCGACGTGGCCGAAGTGATCCGGCTCATGGACGTGCATTCGCAGTCGCACCGGTATTCGTTGCAGCACCTCTTCAAAGACGCCCAGCGCAAGGTGATCGAACAGCTCATGCAGGCGACCATGCGCGACATCGAAACTTCGTTCCGGCAGGTGTACGAACACCACTACCACATGATGAACCTGATGAACCGTTCGGAGGCCCCGCTGCCCGGCGTGTTCCGGAGCACGGTGGAGTTTGTGCTCAACGCCGACGTGCGGAACGTGTTCGAGGCCGAACTGGCCGACATCGAAGAACTGAAGCGGCTGGCGGCCGAAGCCAGGCGGTGGAAGGTAACCCTCGACTCGCAGGGCCTCAGCCGCGTGATTGCCGGGCGGGTGGAGACGCTCTTCCGGGAGTGGGACGCCAAGCCCAGCGTGTCGCAACTCTCCTACATCGTGCGGCTGCTGGGGCTGCTCAAACAGCTCGGCCTCCGCTTCGACCTGTGGAAAGTGCAGAACGAATACTACTTCATGGGCAACCGGTACTACGGCGAAATCCGCGACCGGGCCGAACGCGGCGAAGCCATGGCCCGCCAGTGGGTACACTACTTCGCCGAACTGGGCATGCTGCTCGAAGTAAAAGTGGTGTGACAGGTAGTGGCTCGCCGCTGCCTGTTGACCGCTCCAAACGCAAAATGCCCGATGGCCGGTTTTCGCCATCGGGCATTTTGCTGTTAATGTCTATACGCCGAAATTTAAAATTTGTCCGGCAGCATTCCTTTCACGCGCCTTTGCGGAACACGGCCGTTTCCAGTGCTTTAAGCCGGTCTTCGTGATCGGCCATTTTGCTTAGATCAGCGCGGATGCCTTTCACTTCCTTCTTCATTTCTTTCAGTTCCTTTTCAATGCTGTCCAACTTGTCCAGCTTGCCCAGCTTATCCAACACCAGCGAAAAGGACCGGTCAAAGGCGCCGCGCATTTCCTTGATTTCGACCAGTACGTCGCCGAGTACGCTCACAATGGCGTTCAGTTCGTTGCGGTTTTCGTCATCGAGGTTTTCCATACGGCAAAAATACGGCTCTCCTACATGTAATACTCGTCCACGTCGCTGCTGCCGCCGCAGGTCTGGCAGTTGAGCTCGAAGCCCCGGGCCACGCGGATTTTGAGTTCAAGGTCCTTGAGTTGAAAAATGCCCAGCGGCTCGTACACTTCGCTGTAGCCCACCACCCAGTGTTCGCGGGGACGGTTGCAGGCCGCGCAGTGGCGCATCACGTAATCTCCTACCTTCATGGGCGGCGTGTTCATCGGTTGCTTATTCTGGAAGGGATTCGGGTGCGACATCCCACAAAATAAACCAGGAATTTCCGGATTTATACCAACCACGTCAAGAAATTATCTTGCCCGCCGCAGTAACGGCACGCTTCGCCGGTCAGCGACCCGGTGGTAAAATCTTTAATGGTAACGCGTTATTCCCGGCAAGGGACGACTTTTTGCGCCAGAAATTAGATTTCTCCTTGAAGAAATCAACTTCTACCCGAATGGCATTCACTAATGCCGCAATCCCAACAACTAGCCGCGGGCGTTTTGCGTATTAGCCGGGGCGTCAGGGTTTTCACCCGGGGACGCTTTTTTCTACGCACCAACCTCCATGCAAATACCCGTAGCTACCTACCGGATCCAGTTTCACAAGGATTTCGGCTTTGCGCAGGCCAGCGAAATCGTTGACTACCTGCACCGCCTGGGCATCCAGGTCATTTACGCATCTCCCATTTTCAAGGCCGCCAGCGGCAGCACCCACGGCTACGACGTGGCCGACCCCAACCAGATCAACCCGGAAGTAGGCACGGAAGAAGAACTCAACCAACTGTTCGCCTCGCTGCGCAAGCACAACATGGGCTGGCTCCAGGACATTGTGCCCAACCACATGGTGTTCAGCACCGAAAACGCGCTGCTCATGGACGTGCTCGAAAAGGGCTACCATTCGCCCTACGGCCGCCACTTCGACATCGGCTGGAACCACCCCAGCCAGAGCCTCAAACGGCGCCTGCTGGTACCGTTCCTGGGCGTGCCCTACTACGAGGCGCTGCAGGAAGGCCAACTCGAACTGACCTACCGGGAGGGCCGGTTCGGCGTCAAGTACTACGACTCGGTGTTTCCGCTCAAGATCGAATCGTACCCGCTGCTGTTCAACCCCGAAGGCATGCAAATGGATGCCGCCCGGGCGGCCGAACTGGAGGCGACGACCAAACGCATGGTCGAAACGTTTGCCACCATGGTGATGGCCCCCGACCGGGCCGCCGCCATCGAGGCCGCCAAGGAAGTGCTCTGGCAGGAATATTCGGCAAACCCATCGTTCCGCGAACTGATGGAGGAGCGGCTGCGGCTGCTCAACGGCGACAAGGAACAGTTCCACGAAATCCTGGCGGCGCAGTACTACCGGCTGGCCTTCTGGAAAACGGCCAACCGCGAGATCAACTACCGCCGGTTCTTCAACATCAACGAACTCATCAGCATGCGGGTGGAAGACCCCAAAGTGCTCGAACATACGCACGGCCTCATCTTCCAGCTGCTGCGCCGGGCCGTGGTGGGCGGCGTGCGCATTGACCACATTGACGGCCTCAACGACCCGTTCACCTACCTCAAGCACCTGCGCAAGCGGATCGGCAACGACGCCTACGTGGTGGTGGAAAAAATCCTGGAGCCCGGCGAGGAGCTGCCCCGGCGCTGGCCCGTGCAGGGCACGAGCGGCTACGACTACCTGGCCCACCTCAACGGCGTGTTCTGCGACCCGGCCCACAAGGACGCTTTCAACGACCTCTACGTCCGCTTCACCGGGCAGCAGACCCACTTCCAGGACATGCTCTTCGAGAAGAAGAAGCTGGTGCTCGAACGCCTGCTGGCCGGCGACCTCGAACGGCTCATTTTCCAGTTCCGGAAGCTGTCGCAGTTCGTGCCGGAAGGCGCCGACCTGCTGGCCGCCGACCTGCGCCAGACGCTGACGGTGGCCCTGTGCTTTTTCCCGGTGTACCGCACTTACATCAACTCCGACAAGCTCCGCGACCAGGACCGCCTGTACCTTGAGGAAGCCCTGGAAAAAACGGCCGAACGGTTGCCCAACCAGGGACTGGCCGTGCAGTTCCTCCGCAAGGTGCTGCTGCTGCAATTCCCGAGGGTGCTGGCCACGTCGCGCAAACGCAGTTGGGTCCGCACGGTGATGAAGTTCCAGCAGATCACCGGCCCGCTCATGGCGAAGGGCCTCGAAGACACGACCTTCTACATTTTCAGCCGGCTGCTCTCGGTCAACGAAGTGGGCGGCAACCCCGAAGCTTTCGGCCTCACCGCCGACGAATTCCACCGGTTCAACGGCGAACAGTTGCAGAAGTGGCCGCACAAAATGAACGCCTCGGCCACCCACGACACCAAGCGGGGCGAACACCTCCGGGCCCGCCTCAACGTGCTGTCGGAAATGCCGCAGGAGTGGGAGGAAATGGTGAACCGCTGGCACGCACTCAACCAGGGCCTCAAGAAAGACATCAAAGGGGTGCAACTGCCCGACAAGAACGAGGAATACTTCATCTACCAGACGCTGCTCGGCTCGTGGCCCTTCGAGGACGAGGTGCCCGGAGACTACCAGGGACGCATCGAGGAGTACCTGCTCAAAGCCATGCGCGAAGCGAAGGTGCACACCGACTGGATTGCCCAGAACGCGGAATTCGAAGAAGCCCTGCTGAGCTTTGCCCGGCAACTGCTCGACCCCAAAGGAGGCTTCCGGCCGGCGTTTCTGCCCTTCAAAAACCGCATTGCCCACTACGGCGTGATCAATGCCCTGTCGCAGTCGGTGCTCAAGATCACTTCCCCGGGCGTGCCCGACGTGTACCAGGGCGGCGAACTGTGGGATTTCAGCCTCGTGGACCCCGACAACCGCCGCCCCGTGGATTACGCCCTGCGCAAAAGCTACCTGGCGGAGATCGAAGGGGTAGGGGAGGAGCAACTGCCCGGCTACCTGGAAGAATTGCTGGCCCGCCACGCCGACGGCCGCGTGAAGCTGTACACCGTTTACCGGACCTTGCAGTGCCGCAACCGCCTGCCCGACCTGTTTGCCAAGGGCGCCTACACCGCCGCCGCTGCCTCCGGAAGGCACGCCGACAAGGTGGTGGCCTCCCTGCGCAGCAACGCCGAACAGTCCGTACTGGTGGTTGCGCCCCGTTTCCCGGCCCGGCTGGTGGCGGAAGGCGAGTGGCCCTTCGGCGAAAAAGTGTGGGGCGACACCACCCTCTCGCTGCCCGCCGAAGCCGCCGGCAAAACCTGGCGCGACATTTTCACCGGCACGCGTCTCCGTACCGGCAACCGCGTATCTTTGGCCGGGCTACTCACCCGCTTCCCGGTCGCCGTGCTGGTGGCGGAGTGATGGTACACTGATGGGTTATGATGATTATGATCGGGACTGATTCGAAAAAAGATTCAAAAAAAGATCATAACAAATCATAATCATCATAACGAATCAGTGTACCATCAGTGTACCATTCATTCCCGGCAGACGTCGAAGAAATCCTGTTCATCCCCTAATCCCGTTAATCCTGATCCATGCTCCACAAACGTTCCAGCGGTCTCCTGTTACACATCACCTCGCTGCCTTCGGCCCACGGCATTGGCGACCTGGGTCCCGAAGCCTACCGGTTTGCCGACCAACTGACGGAGGCCAAACAAAGCTACTGGCAAATCCTGCCGCTTTCGCCCATTGAGGAAGGGCTGGGCAACTCGCCGTACAGCAGCGCCTCGGCCTTTGCCGGCAACATCCTGCTCATCAGCCTGGAGCGGCTCGTGGACGAAGGGTTCCTCGACGCGGCCGACCTGGCCAAGCCGCCCAAGTTTGCGAAGGGAAAAACTGACTACGCCGCGGCCCGGCAGTACAAAGAGCCGCTCCTCGACAAAGCCTTCGAGCGTTTCTTCGACGGTTCGATGGACCGGCACGCCTACGAAGCATTCTGCCACGAACACGGGTACTGGCTGGAAGACTACGCCCTGTTTGCGGCCCTCAACCGGCACACGGGCATTTACGACTGGAGCCAGTGGCCCGCCCCCATCCGCGACCGTACCGAGGCCGGGCTGGCCCAGTACCGCCGGGACCTGGCGCGGGAAATCGAACGCGAGAAATTCCGGCAGTGGCTCTTCCTCAAGCAGTGGTTCGAACTCAAAAACTACTGCATGGCCAAGGGCCTCCAGTTCGTGGGCGACCTGCCCATCTACCTCAACTACCACAGCGCCGACGTGTGGTCGCACCCGCGGGTGTTCAAGCTGGATGAAAACCACAAGCCCTTCGTGGTGTCGGGCGTGCCGCCGGATTACTTCTCCGAAACGGGCCAGCTCTGGGGCAACCCCGTGTACGACTGGAAATACCTCCGGAGCACGGGCTACGACTGGTGGCTCAAGCGGGTAAGCTTCAACATCCACCTGTTCAACCTGGTGCGGTTCGATCACTTCATCGGGCTGGTGGCCTTCTGGGAGGTGGACGCGAAGGAAAAAACGGCCATCAACGGCAAGTGGGTAAAGGTGCCTACCTCCGACTTCCTGGCGACGCTGTTCCGGCACCACCAGCACTTGCCCATCATTGCCGAAGACCTGGGCGTGGTGACGGCGGAGGTCCGCAACATCATGCAAGAAAATGGCTTCCCGGGCATGAAGGTGCTGTTGTTCGCCTTCGGGCCCGACCTGCCCACCAACCCCTACATCGTGCATAACCACACCGAGCACTGCATTGCCTACACGGGTACGCACGACAACAACACGGTGCGGGGCGCCTACAGCAAAGACGCCGACGATGCCACCCGGCAGCGGGTGGCCGATTACCTGGGGCAACCGGTGAATGAAAAAACGGTGGCGTGGCAACTGATCCGGCTCACCATGCAGTCGGTCGCCAAGGTCGCCATCTTCCCGGTGCAGGACGTACTCAATCTCGACGAAAGGGCCCGCGTCAACGTGCCGGGCGTGGCCGAAAACAATTGGGCCTGGCGCCTCACTCCCGGCCAGTTCGCCGACGAAGACGTCGCCAAGCTGGCGACGATCACGCAACTCTACGGCCGGCAATAGATAAAGGAGACCGGAGAAAAGACGGACGGGAGAAGATAGGGTTTAACCCCTATCCTATGGATATTGGCATCACGTTCCCAAACGCGACCCGTCCGGCAAGACGTTGAAAACAAGCGGTTACTGTACCCAAAGCGGCAGCAATGTCCTTAGGATCGGGTTTAAACCCGATCCTTTCACCCCTATCCTTCACGCCCGATCCCCATAAAAAGAATAAACCCGCCTCCAAGATGGAGGCGGGTTTACGATTAAACAAGAAACCCTAAACCAAAACGGGTACTACGCTGCTGCGCCGGACTGGCGGTCAGCAATCGTTTTCTTCAACTTGGCAATGGCCTTGTCGGCTCTTTCGGTGTCGAGCTTATTGATATTGCTCACCATCTTCTCTTTTTCGGCAGTCGTGATTACCTCGTTGTTCAGCAACAGGAGGATTTCGGCCTTCTGCCGGGTCGTGGCCGGCTTGGCGTCCGGGTCTTCGGCCGGCACGGCGGCCTCGGGGCGTACCAACGGACGCTGTTCCTTGGGCGCCTCCGCAACGGCGGGTTTGGCCGGCTGCTCATCGCGGCCCATGTAATCCATTTCCTCGGCCGGGGTAGGTTCGTAGCCCGCCGCCCGGATGATCCAGGCCAGGATGTTGCGGTACGCCTTGCCGATGGCCCGCGTCTGCGCCATGCTGGCAATGGCAAACTCCTGGTAGTACTTCTTGCCATTCTCCTTGTTGGAGCAGATGGCAAAGCCCGACCCTACTACTTGTTCGGTGCGCAGGTTAAGCAGCTTGACCTGCGCTTTATATTTGATCTCGTGTTCATCACTAAGGTTGGTAAGCTCTTCCACGACGGGCAAAATACCCAACCGGGAACCGGCGTACTGCCAGCCCTCCACGTTCACGAACTCCTTGCCCTGAATGTTCATAAAGAGCTTGTTCTCCTTGATGAACTTGGCGAGGTCCGTGGCCAGGTGCAGGGTTTCGTCCGACCGTGAGATGTCGTAGCTTTCAACCTTACGCTTGACAATTTTTTCGTTTTCAGTACTCATTGATATAGTATGTTCCTTTTATTTACAAACAAACCACCCGGCCAAATAGTGCATTTTTTCGCAACTTTTTTCAGAAACAATAGGCTGTTTAACAACACGTTATAATTTATTTCTTGCCCTCTTTTCCGGGCAGATCGCCGGCGTTTCCGCCCGCGGCGGGATCGTTTTGTGTCGTTTGTCATTTTTTATTACGCCGTTGGGGAAACGGCCCCGAACGCCCAACTTGGCGGCGGCAAACGGTAGGTTTAAATTCACGGATGGCGGGAAAAGAGCGTGCCATTGGTGCGCCCAATCCACTCGCCCGAGCAACGCAATACCTATATGTACCGGCTGC
>CADCTQ010000471.1 GCA_902805615.1 uncultured Cytophagales bacterium | reverse complement strand
GCAGACTTCCTTGTGCAGCGAAAGAACCGGCACGCGGCAGGCGTCGCATTGCGGGAAAGCGTCGCATCGCGGCTCCCCTCCCCGGAGGGGCCGGGGGTGGGTTTACCTCCATGTTACGCATATCTTTGGGATCAGCGCAAGGAGAAATTCACGAAAGAGAAATACCCGCAAAAAGTGTAACAACAGCGGAAGGAAGGCAAAAACCCACCCCCGGCCCCTCCGAGGAGGGGAGCCGCGATGCGACGCTTTCCCGCAATGCGACGCCTGCCGCGTGCCGGTTCTTTCGCTGCACAAGGAAGTCTGCTGACATACCACTCTTGTGCTTTGCGCCCTTTGCGCTCCTCCTTTTCTCCGTGGTAAACAATCCGAAAACAGCCCCGGGCAAAACGAATACGGCCACTTATTTGTTAAAGGAAAAGACCTGCTTACGAAGAAGTTGACGCCATGAAGTTGATCAAGAATTTCACAAAACGGCTGCCCGTGCTGGCCTTGTTGGTCCTGCTTGCCGCCTGCAACAGCAATAACACGCCGCTCCGCGAGGTATTCCGGAAACAAACCCCCTACGAAAAATACGAACAGTCGCTGCGCAACGCCGACCTCGACAAGACCGCCCTGGGCCAGGACTGGCTGCTGGCCGGCCGCCGGGTGCTGCGCGACTCCACCGTCATTGCCATTCCCTTCCAGGAAACCGGCTACTTCGCCGCCGACAAACCCACTGCCTACAGCTACCGCATTGACGCCCGGCGCGGCGAACGCATCGTAGTGCGCGTAGACGTGCAGGCCCAGCAACCCGTGCGGTTGTTCGTGGACGTGTTCCAACTGGGCGGCGTGCCCGAAGTCGTGGCCTCGTCCGACACGGCCGCCAACACCCTCGACTACGAAGTGGAAGAAGACCGCCAGCACCTGGTGCGGGTGCAGCCCGAACTGCTGCGGAGCGGCCGGTACACCATTTCGGTGACCAGTGCCCCCAGCCTGGGTTTTCCCGTGGCGGGCAAAGATGACCGGGCCATCGGCAGCTTCTGGGGCGTGGCCCGCGACGGGGGCCGCCGCAAGCACGAAGGGGTAGACATTTTTGCCAAACGGGGCACGCCGGTGGTGGCATCGGTGGAGGGCACGGTGCGGGGCGTGAATACCAACAACCTGGGCGGCAAGGTGGTGTGGCTCTCCGACAACCGGCGGAACCAGACGCTGTACTACGCCCACCTCGACCAGCAACTGGTGCAGCCGGGCCAGCACGTACGGGTCGGCGATACGCTGGGCCTGGTGGGCAACACGGGGAACGCCGCCACCACCCAGCCCCACCTGCACTTCGGCATTTACCGCTACGTGGGCGGCGCCGTTGATCCGTATCCGTTCCTGCGCGGTCCCCAGGCCAACCCGGCCCGCCCCGCCGTAGACCTGGCAGGGCTCGGCAACTGGCACCGCGTTTCGGCCCGGAAGGCCGTGCTGCGGTCGGGGCCGCAGAAGAACGCCTCCCCCGTTGCCGAACTGGACCGCCATACCCCGCTGGTGCTGCTGGCGGGTACGGGCAAATGGTACCGCGTGGCCCTGCCCGACGCCCAAACGGGTTACCTGGCCGAAAGCAGCGTTGAAGCCATCCGCAAACCTGTCCGGCGCATTACCGTGCCGGCGCCGGCCCCGATCTTCGATTTTCCCGACCCGGCCGCGGCCGTCATGGAGGAAGCCCGCAACAACCAATCCCTGGAGGGCCTGGCGACGTTCGGCGGCTACTGGTTGGTGCAAACGGCCACCGGCAAGCTGGGTTGGTACCGCGCCGAGCCGGCTATCACGCAATCGGGAGGGTAGAATATGATTGTTGGATCAATTTGGTCAATTGCTCTTGAGAATTTCGGGTGAGCCGTCTTTTCACGTTTTCATTCCCTGTGTGCGTGATTAGCGTTACAACTGGGGTAGTCAGAACGGCACGCCCTCCATACCGGTTGGGGGTAGTCTCTGACTACCCCTTTCTTACGTGCAAAACTTAGTTTTGCCCTCCTTTCAACCTTCACGAACAATCTCCTCTTTCCGATGCGTCCTGCCCAAAAGGACGCAGTAGGGACAGTGATGCCAGCTACGGCGGCGACAGCGATGGAATATTTGCAAAAGGCAAAACTAAGTTTTGCACGAAAAGAGGGGGTAGTCAGAGACTACACCCAGCCGTAGGAAGGCGGTGCCGTTCTAACTATTCCCCCCAATACGTTCCACTTTCCGCTTCAAGTCTCCCGACAGGAAATCAACGTACTCCGGCCCGGCCCGGTAAGGCACCCGGCGGTGGTACCACGCGAAGTCTTCCGGGTGCAGGGGCGCCTCGAACGTAAGTTCCATGAACCGGGTGTCGAGCTGCTGCACGGCCCGGATGAACTTGCGGTGCTCGGGGAAGCCGTGCAGACTGCCTTCGAGCAACAGGGCGTCAATCGGCTCCCGGGCCGTAGACAGGGCATCCTCCAGTTCGGGCGGCGAAGCGTTGTAGCCCGCCTCCACCTTTGCCACCAGGTCGGCCCACCCGTCCACCACGGCCGTCACGGACTTGGCCCGGGGCAGCAATTCCCGCGTGGCCTCCCGGAACTGGGCCGCGTACTGCGGGTCCTCGAAAAGAATATTGTTCCGGTGGCAGTATCCGGGCGGTTCGTTGGCGAGGGGCGGCATGGCGGTGAGTAAGGGTTGATAAGGAGCAAATACTGAATACCCAACAACGAACAACTGGATTTACACCGCTGCCGGGGCCAAAAGCACGCATACGGGGGCCGGCACGTCAACCGGTTGACCGGCGGCGGTAAGCCCGCCCGTTTTCGCGTCGCGGCGGAACACGACCACGTTGTTCGTGTGCTGGTTGGCGACCAGCAGGAAGTTGCCAGACGGGTCGAGGGTGAAGTTGCGGGGCCACTTGCCGCCCGTGGGCGTGTGACCCGCCGGCGAGAGTTGGCCCGTCTGCCCGTTCACGGCAAAGGTGGCAATGCTGTCGTGGCCCCGGTTGGAGCCGTACAAAAACTTGCCGTCCGGCGACAGGTGAATGTCGGCGCAGAAGCTTTCCCCCGCAAAGCCCGTTGGCAAGGTGGAGACCGTTTGCAGTTCCCGCAGGCTGCCTTTGGCCGCATCGTAGGCGAAAGCCGTCACGGTGGAATCTAGTTCATTGATGACGTAGGCGTATTTTCCCTGCGGGTGAAACGTGAAATGGCGCGGACCGGCCCCCGGCTTCATGGCGGCAGCGGGCGTCGCGTGCGGCTTGAGCTTCCCCGTGGCCTTGTCGAACTGGTAGATCATCACTTTGTCGGTGCCCAGGTCCGACACGAAGGCAAACCGGTTGGCGGGGTCCAGCACCACGTTGTGGGCGTGCGGCGCCTCCTGCCGTTTGGCGTTTACGCTTTTGCCCTGGTGCTGCACGTGTTCCACGGCGGCGCCCAGGCTGCCGTCGGGCTGCACCGGGAACACGGTTACGTTGCCGCCCATGTAGTTGGCTACCAGCACGAACTTGCCGTCCTGCGACACCTTCACGAAGCACGGCGCCCCGCCCTGCGTGGGCTGCTGGTTGAGGGGTTTCAGGTGGGCCGTTTTCGGATCTATCGAGAACGCACTGATGCCGCCGCCGGGCTTGCCTTCAAAGTCCATCACTTCGTTGACGGCGTACAGGTAGCGCCGCTGCCGGTCGGTCGCCAGGAAGGAGGGGTTGGTGATGCCCTCCGTCGCAGCCACGGGACGCAGGGCGCCGGTGGTCATATCCAGGCGGTGCAGGTAGATGCCTTTGCTTTTGGGCGTTGCGTTGGTATAGGTGCCGAAGTACACCAGCATTTCTTTGGGAGCCATAGCGGTAGGGGTAAGGGCCGGAACGGTCGTGGGCAGGAAAAGACCCGCGGTGGCAAGGCCGGCTTGTTGCAGGAACTGGCGACGGGTAGGTTGCGAAAAGGATGGCATCGGGGCGGTAAGGGGTTGGTGGAACGAACGGGTTGGCAGACTCAATATATAAAGAAAAATCAGTAGAAGACCTTTCTGCCCGCCAGCCCGGCTACCATTGCCCCGCAAATGCAAAAGAGACAGGAGCCCCGGTCCAATTCCCGTTCCCCCGTCTCTCATCTGGTAGCTCCCGTCTGATCGTTCCCGGCTATTTCCGCTTGCGGCGCTGCATCTCCTTCTCGATCAGGCGGAACTCGCGGCTGCTCTGCCCGGCAATGGAGGTGTTCTCATCGGCCCGGCGGAACAGGTACGGCATCACCGATTTTACGGGGCCGTACGGCACGTACTTGGCGACGTTGTAGCCCGCCCGGGCCAGGTTGTACGAAATGTTGTCACTCATGCCGTACAGTTGCGCAAACCACACCCGGCGGTCGTTGGCCGGCACGTTGCGTTCCTCCATCAGTTGGGTCAGCAGGTAACAACTCTCTTCGTTGTGCGTACCGGCGCAGAACCGGATGCGGTCCAGGTGATCCACGCAGAAGCGCAGGGCGTCGTTGAAATCCGTATCGGTGCGGTGCTTGTCAGGCTGGATCAGGTCAGGCAGGCCGCGTTGCCCGGCCACGTTGCGTTCCTTTTCCATGTAGGCGCCCCGCACGAGTTTGGCGCCCAGGTAAAATCCTTCCCGTTCGGCTTCCCCAAAGGCTTTCTTCAGGTTGTCGAGCATGTCGTGGCGGTACAACTGGTACGTATTCCACACAATGGCCTCCTGGCGGTTGTACTTGCGCATCATCTCGTAGGCCAAGGCGTCAATGGTGCCCTGAATCCAGGTTTCCTCACCATCAATGAACACGTGGACCTTGTGCGTGAAGGCTTCCCGGCAAATGACGTCCACCCGGGCTTTTGCCTGGTCGAAAGCGGCCTTTTCGGCGGCCGAAAGCGGCCCACCGCCCTGCACCTTGCCCAGCAGGTCCGTGTCGGCCACGCCCGTGATCTTGAACACCGAAAACGGAATGGCCGGGTTGCCCGCGGCTTTGCGAATGGTGGCGACGATCTCCCGGGTGGTTGCTTCGAAGCCCGCCTCGGTCTTTTCGCCTTCCACCGAGTAGTCGAGGATGGTGCCCACGCCGTACTGGTGCAGCTTCCGGACCACCGGCTCGCAATCGGTGATGGTCTCGCCCCCGCAGAACTGTTCGAAGATCGTGTATTTGATGAGGCCCTTCACCGGCAGGTTCAGCTTCAGCGCCAGCTTGAGGGCACCCGTGCCCACGTTTACCAGCGGGGCGTTGTTCATGGCCGCGAAGAGGTAGTACATCTTCCGGAGCCGGGCGTCCGATTTGGAAGCAAAAGCCACCGAAGTATCGGCGAAGGAAATGGTTTTATGGGTGGTAACCGCAGTCATGGATAGAAGATTGGTGGGCAAAAATAGGCGGTTCCGGCCAATTGCGCGGACAACCTACGTGATATTAACGCATTGGGCCGCCTAAGAATTCACCGGGCGGCCCGTCATTTTCGGTTTTGGGCGGCGGCGGCTCCCCTCCATAACGCGGCCGGACGGCGTTTGGTTAAGAAAGCTTGCCCTCTACGCCTTTTCGGCCAGGCGGGAAAGGTCGGCTACGCACACCTGCTCGGCGCCTTCCCGCAGCAAAGCGGCCACCTCGGCAGCCGTGGGGGCTTTGCTGAACACTTTTACCCCCACCGAAGGGTGTAGCGCCTGCCGGGCGGCAATGCGCACCGGGGCGGCCGTACGCTCGGTCAGTACGCCGGTGGACGTTTTGAAGTAGTCGGTGCCGGCGTCGGCGGCGTCCTTGCAGAGCCGGGTGAGTTCGGCTTCCGACAGCAGGTCGGCGTCGGTGAGCACCGTCAGCAGTTTTTCCCGTTCGTGCACCAGCTTGGCGAACCGCGCAATTTCGGCCTTGATCCAGTTCCACCGCTCCGACTTGAGGGCCGAGAGGTTGACGACCAGCTCCACTTCCTGCGCCCCGTCGGCAAAAGCCAGTTCCATCTCCGCCACTTTGGCTTCGGTGCGCTGGTAACCGAACGGGAAGCCAATGACGGTGCCCAGGGAGATGCCCGCCGGCACCGCATCGCGACTCGCTTTCTTGACCCAGTACGGCGGCACGCACAAGCCGCCCAACCGGAGGTCAATGGCTTGCCGGACGGCCGCCTCCACTTCCAGGTCCTTGACGGCCGGGTGCAGAACGGTGTACTGAAGGGCTGGGTACGGGGAAGGCGTCATGGTGAGGGGATGTTACACTGTGAAGTTAACAGGTCAGGACTTTCTCAAAACGCTTGCGAAAGCCGTCAGTGAGACACTGACGGCGGCGTGCAGATTGATAAGCGAAGTTCCCTGCCGTGGTCAGTGTCCCACTGACCAGTTTTAAGAAAGTCCTGTAGGTGTCATTTCGGGTGAGCCTCCTCTTGGTGTCGTTCCTGGAGGGAATTTTTTGGAGGATCAGTCATTCCAAACTGTACTCGTAAAAGATTCCCTCCGGGAATGACGGTACACGAAGAAGTCGCCCAAATACACGGAAAACGAGTTTATCATGTATACAATTGGTCTAACGGGAAGTGACGTAAAAAAGCCAGCCCTTTCTGCGGGGGCTGGCTTTTGTGTTGGGTGCGATTTGAATCCGACTAGTAGAACTTGTAGCGCAGGTCTTCGATGTCGGCGTCTTCCTGAATGGCCTGGGCCAGGAAGTACGTGGCGCGGGAGCCGTTGTTCTGCTGCAACTGGTTCCGGTACTGCGAGTAATCGGCAATTTCGGGGGCCGGGGTCTGGCCGGTCACTTCGATCACCAGCACGCCGTTTTCGCCGGCAAAGGGCTTGGAGCGGGCTCCCTGCTTGATGCCGAAGATGCGTCCGACGGCGGCGGGGTCGTAGCCGACGTTTTGCAGCGAGTTGGAGGCCAGCGTGGCGTCGGTTACGGGCACTACCTGGGCCTGGGCGCCGTACTTCTGGGCGGCGGCATCCAGCGGACCCGTTACGCTGGCACCGAGCTTCTTCATGATTTGCTCGGCCTTCAACTGGTTGCGCACCTTGGTGGTGAGTTCGCTGCGGAAGGCTTCGACGCTCGGCTTGTCTTTTTCGCCCGCGCCGGTCACGGCGGCTACCACGTACTGGCTTTCGAGTTCGAATACGTTCTCGCCCACGGCGTTCACGTCGGTATCGTCGTTAAAGGCCCAGCGCACGATTTCGCGGGCATTGGTGAGCGTGTTCACGAAGTTGTCGTTGGGACGGACGCGTTCGGCCACGTTGCTCGACAGGGTCGGGTCTTTCTTGAGGGCGGCGCGGTACCCGTCCAGGTCGCGGCTGTTGCTGAGGAAGGCGCTGGCCCGGCGGTAGGCTTCGTCGCGGGTGGCGTCGCTGGCGGTGATCGTCTTCTTGATGGCGTACAGTTTGTACAGGCGGTTGGTCTTGGGCTGGGTCACTTTGATGAGGTGGTAGCCAAAGTCCGTCTTCACCGGCTCGTTGAGCAGGCCGACGCCGTTGTAGTTGAACACGGCATCTTCGAAAGCCTTCACCATGCGGCCGCGGCTGAACCAGCCGAGGTCGCCGCCGTTCTGGGCCGTACCGTCGGTGCCGTGCACGCGGGCCATTTCTTCGAAGGAGGCGCCGGCTTTGATCTGGGCCAGCACTTCGCGGGCTTTCCGCTGGGCTTCGGCGTCACCACCGGCGGCGCTGTCGGCGCGGAAGAGAATGTGGCTGGCGCGGGTGGAGAACGTGGTGTCGTCCTTGATGTCGGCCAGTTTGTAGATGGAATAGGTATCGCCTTCGCGGTAGGGGCCGTACATGCCGCCCTCGATGAAGGTAGCGATGTTGCTCTGTACTTCCTGGGGCAGGTCGCCGATGGGCCGGTAGGTGCCGGGGAAGGGCACGTCGGTGTTGGCGGCGGCGTACGCGGAGTCATTCTGCGCGGTGGCTAACCCCTTGGCCTCTTCTTTGATTTCGGCGTACAGGTCGGCGCTGTCCTGCTTGGAGGGCAGGATGGAGAAGGCTACGTACTCAATGCGGCGGAAGTCTTCGCCCTTGTATTCGTTCTTATGTTCGTTCAGGTACGTCTGGAGTTGTTCGTCGGTCACCTTCACCGTGGAGTCGGGCACGCTGTAGAAGGGCACGTACAGGGCACTGGCGTTGGCTTTGGCCGTCTGGGCTTCGTATTCGCGCTTGGCTTCGGCCTTGGTCACGTAAGCCGTGTTCTTGAGCAGGTTCTCGTACTTGGCGCGGAGGCGTTCGGGGCCCAACTGCTGCTCGAAGTTCTGCCAGGCCGCCTTTTGCTGGGGCGGAATGGAGTCGGAGCGGAGGCTTTGCAGGTAACGGATCACCAGGGCCTTGTCGAACTGCTTGGTGGTGGGGTTCACGAAGGTCTGCTGGATTACCGGGTGCACGTGGCTGCCCTGCACCATGTCTTCGAGTTCATCGTCGGTAACGGCCAGGCCGAGCTTGTTGAACTGGTCCTGGTAGGCCGTCCGGAAGATAAGCTGGTTCCATGCCTGGTCGCGCAGGCCGCCCATCTCGGCTTCGGCGGGGGCGCGGCCGGTGTTCATCTGGTAGTTCGCCTGCGTTTGCTGCAACTCGGCCTGGAACGTCTTGAGGGTGACTTTGTCGCCGGCGATTTCGCCGATCTTCTCGTCACCGCCGAACAAGCCGCCGCCGGAACCGGGGCCCCCGATAATGTCGGAACCCACAATGAATAGGCCCAGGCCTACTGCGATGAAGCCGATAGCCCATCCGGACTTTTCTCTGATCTTGTTAATTAACGCCATTAGTAAATTGAAATGCTTGCAAAAGGAGTGCAATCTAGTAAGGATTTGCTACTTCCGGTTGCCTTTTGTAATGAATTGAAAATTAAATATTTACATTTCGTGGTTTCTCTCATTGCGGCTTTTCGTCCCAAAAACCGTTGCAAGGCCGGTTCCCGTTGCGGGAGACCATATACAAATTTGCCCAAACTTATTCGAATAGACAACGTTACACGCTTTCCGGCCAATAAAAATCACGGGATCGGGCGCCGTTAAACCCCAAGGGTCCGTTCAAGCCCCGATACAAACCACCCGGTAACATCCTGCGCCCGTCCCCCCGACCTGAGTTTTCAAAACTAATAAAGTCTTTTATCTTGCCTGCCGGAGCATCAGCGCATGAATCTTTTGGAACTTTACCGGCAGAAAGAGGAAAAATACGAACAGTTGGCCCTCCAGTGGCAGCGCAAGTTCAACGGATTTTCGTGGCTGCGGGTCGGCGTGTTCGCCGCCGTGGGCCTGGGCTGCTGGCTGGCGTACCAACTGTCGGGCGTCGGCGCGGCCCTGCTCGTGGTGGCGGCGGGATTGGTCGTGTTCGGCACGGTGGTGCGGCGCCACGCCCAGGTGGCCTACACCCGCAACCAGTTCCGCTTCCTGGCCACGGTCAACCGCGAGGAACAGGCCCGGCTGCGCGGCGAACACCACCCCACCGACACCGGCAGTGATTTC
>CADCTQ010000470.1 GCA_902805615.1 uncultured Cytophagales bacterium | reverse complement strand
CCGCCGGGAAAGGCCACCTGGCCGCTGTGCACCCCCGCGTACACCGGCCGGCGGATCATCGGCACGTGGATGAGGCCCCCGTGCGGGTAGAACAGGATCAGCACCGCCCCCGTGCGCGTGGCGGCGTCCGGGGTGGGAGTCGGGCCCAGTTGGGTACGGCCCGCGGCGGCCATTTTCAGTTGCGCTTTCTCGCCCGGCAGGGCGGCCCGCAGCCGCCGGCGGACGTTCTCGAAGGATAGTTCGTGCATACGATTACGGCACAACGGAGGGAGCGGCCCCCGGGTTCCCGATGGCCCGCCGGGGGCTATCTTACGCCAGAATTATAGGGTCGTGAACGAGGAAAACCGGGAAAAAAAACGTATTTTTACACCTTTGCGAGCACCCGGAACGGGCAACTGTAACCGATTTTACTGGCAACTGTTTTGCCTCCATAGCCAACCGAATATGAACGAAATCATCGAAGAAACCAAGCAGAATACGTATTCAGCGGAAAGCATCCAGGTGCTGGAGGGATTGGAAGCCGTGCGCAAACGCCCCTCCATGTACATCGGCGACACCGGCGTCAAGGGCCTGCACCACCTGGTGTGGGAAGTGGTGGACAACTCCATTGACGAGGCCCTGGCCGGCTACTGCGACCGCATCGAAGTCACCATCAACGAAGATAATTCCGTTACCGTCGTAGACAACGGCCGCGGCATTCCCACCGGAATGCACTCCAAAGAGAAGCGGTCGGCCCTGGAAGTGGTCATGACGGTGCTGCACGCGGGCGGCAAGTTCGACAAGGGCACCTACAAGGTGTCGGGCGGCCTCCACGGCGTGGGCGTGTCCTGCGTGAACGCCCTCTCTTCTCACCTGGAAGTAACCGTGTACCGCGAAGGCAAGATCTTCCGGCAGGAATACGTCATCGGCGCACCGCAGTACCCCGTCAAGGAGATCGGCCTTTCCGAACGCACCGGCACCACGGTCACCTTCCTGCCCGACGCCTCCATCTTTACGGCCACCGAATACAAGTACGAAACCGTTGCCACCCGCCTCCGCGAACTGGCGTTCCTCAACCGCGGCATCCGCATCACGCTCACCGACAGCCGCGAAAAGGACGAAGACGGCAACCCGCTGTTCGAAGAGTTCTACTCCGAGGGCGGCCTGCGGGAGTTCGTCGAATACCTCGACTCCACGCGCGAAAAACTCATTCCCGAAGCCATCTACATGGAAGGCGACAAGGGCATCCCGGTGCAGGTGGCCATGCACTACAACACCTCCTACACGGAGAACGTGTTCTCGTACGTCAACAACATCAATACCATCGAGGGCGGCACGCACGTATCGGGCTTCCGCATGGCCCTAACGCGTACGCTCAAGGCCTACGCCGACAAGTCGGGGATGCTCGACAAGCTCAAGATTGACATCAGCGGCGACGACTTCCGGGAGGGTCTCACGGCGGTGATTTCGGTGAAAGTGGCCGAACCGCAGTTCGAGGGCCAGACCAAGACCAAGCTGGGCAACGGCGACGTGGCCGGCGCGGTCAGCAGTATTGTGGGCGACATGCTCTACAACTACCTCGAAGAGCACCCCAAGGAAGCCCGGGCCATCGTGAGCAAGGTCATCCTGGCGGCGCAGGCCCGGCACGCGGCCCGCAAGGCCCGCGAAATGGTGCAGCGCAAGAACGTGCTCAGCGGCACCGGCCTGCCCGGCAAGCTGGCCGACTGCTCCGACACCGACCCCGAACAATGCGAACTCTACCTCGTGGAAGGCGACTCGGCCGGCGGCTCGGCCAAACAGGGCCGCGACCGGAACTACCAAGCCATCCTGCCGCTGCGCGGCAAGATCCTCAACGTGGAAAAGGCGCAGGAATACAAGATCTACGAAAACGAGGAAATCAAGAACATCATCACGGCGCTGGGCGTGAGCTTCGGCACGGCCGAGGGCGAAAAAGCCCTCAACATGGTGAAGCTGCGCTACCACAAGATCATCATCATGACTGACGCCGACATTGACGGCAGCCACATCCGCACGCTCATCCTGACGTTTTTCTTCCGGTACATGAAGGATTTGATCGAAAAGGGATACCTTTACATCGCCCTGCCGCCGCTGTACCTGGTCAAAAAAGGCAAGGAGCAGCGGTATTGCTGGTCGGAGGAAGACCGTGAGAAGGCCGTGCGGGAACTGGCCGGCGGCAAGGAAGACACCGTGAACGTACAGCGTTACAAGGGTCTGGGCGAAATGAACCCCGAGCAACTGTGGGAAACCACCATGAACCCGGCTTCGCGCAGCCTCAAGCTGGTGAGCATCGAGTCGGCCGCCGAAGCCGATCACCTGTTCTCCATGCTGATGGGCGACGAGGTGGGACCCCGCCGGGATTTTATCGAAAAGAACGCCAAGTACGCTAAAGTGGATATTTAAGTGAATGAATCAGAAGAAAAGCTGAAAGCGAAAAAGGAGCCGTTGCTTTCGGCTCCTTTTTCGTTTCTCCTGAGGCCCTTTTTTAAATTACGCAACCGTATGTTACTCAGAGAGCGGGTAAACAGTGCCATTGAACAAAGTGACTACATCAGCCGCGACCTGAGCTGGCTCAAGTTCAACTGGCGCGTGCTCGACCAGGCCAAAAATACCGACCGCAGCATTTTTGAACGCCTCAAGTTCCTGGCCATCACGGCTTCCAACCTCGACGAGTTTTTCATGATCCGGGTGGGGAGCCTCTACAACTACCTCGACTACGGCAAGGAACGCGTGGACTACTCGGGCCTGCGCGAAACGCCCTTCCGGCGCACGCTGCTGGGTACGGCCCACCAGTTCTACAAGGAACAGTACGACGAGTTCAAGGTGCACCTCCAGCCCCTGTTCAAGCTCAACAACTTCCACATTGCGCCGCTGGATGAACTCAACGAGGAAGAACGCGCCGACGCAGTGGCCTACTTCATGCGGACCATCTTCCCGATGCTCACGCCGATGGTCTTCGACGGCTACCACACCTTCCCGATCCTGATGAACAAGCTGCTCATCTTCGGGGTGGTCACCCGCACGCACGACGACCACAAGGAAGGCCAGCGGGTATCCTTCGTGCAGATTCCGCAGAACCTGCCGCGCTTCTACGAACTCTACCGCGCCGACCAGCTCGTGTTCGTGCCCATCGAGGAGATCATCCGCTCGGAAATTCACAAGCTGTACCGCAACGTGGACATTGAGTCGGTGAACCTGTTCCGCATCACCCGCAACGGCGACTTCACCCTCGAAGAGAGTGACGACATTGAAGCCGACTTCATTGACGAGATCAAGCAGAAGCTCAAGACCCGCCGCACCGGCCGCGTGGTGCGCCTGGAAGTGGAGCCCGGCGCCTCGTACTGGATGATGAAAACGCTCAAGGGCCGCTGGGAACTCGACGACGACAACGTGTTCGTGGCCGACCGCCTGATGGATTTTACCGGGCTCTGGCAGATCGTGAACCACAAGGAGTTCCGCGACCGCATTCCGCCGATTCCGCCGCCCGTGCTGCCCATCGGCCTGGCCGAAAAGAAGGACTACGACAACATGTTCCTCACGCTGAAAAAGGGCGACCTGCTGCTGCATCACCCCTACAACAGCATGGAACCCGTGGTGCACATGCTCGAACAGGCCGCCGAAGACCCCGACGTGCTGGCCATCAAGATCACCATCTACCGGCTGGCCAAAAAGTCGCGCATCACCGAAGCCCTGCTCAAGGCCGCCGAAAACGGCAAGCACGTGTCGGTGCTGTTCGAGGTAAAGGCCCGCTTCGACGAGGAAAACAACATCCGCGAGGCGCAGCGGCTGCAAAAGGCCGGCTGCTTCGTGATCTACGGCATCAGCCGCTACAAGACGCACACCAAGCTGCTGCTCATCGTGCGCAAGGACGGCGACAAGGTGACCCGCTACGTGCACCTGTCGAGCGGCAACTACAACGAAGACACGTCCCGCTTCTACACCGACATTGGCCTCTTGACCACCAACGAGGTGTACGCCCAGGACATTTCGGAGTTTTTCAACGTAATCACCGGCCACTCGCTGCCCAACAACTACCGCAACCTGATCACGGCGCCGCGCGACATGCGCAACCAGCTCGTGGAACTCATCCAGAACGAGGCGGCCAACGCCCGGGCCGGCAAGCCCAGCGGCATCGTGATCAAGATCAACTCGCTGGAGGACAAAACGACCATTGACGAACTCTACAAGGCGTCGCAGGCCGGCGTGCCGGTAAAACTGATCGTGCGGGGCATCTGCTGCCTGCGTCCGGGCCGGGCCGGGCTGAGCGAAAACGTGTCGGTGCGGTCCATCGTGGGCGACTTCCTGGAGCACACGCGCATTTACTACTTCCACAACGGCGGCGACCCCAAGGTGTACGGCGGCAGCGCCGACGTGATGGTGCGCTCTTTCGAGCGGCGCATCGAATCGCTGTTCCTGCTCATGGCGACGCCCATCAAGCAGCAGTCCATCCTGATCCTCGACTACAACCTGCGCGACAACGTGAACTCGTACCTCATGCAGGAAAACGGCGATTACTACAAATGCGAGACGGACGGCGCGCGGTTCAACATCCACCAGGAATTCTTCAAGATCACCAACCAGCAGATTGACGAAGCCCGGCTGTTTTAGCGACGGGGTTCACGCAAAGGAGAATCAGGATTTACAGGATCAAAGGATTGGCAGGATTGCTTGTCTGAACCTTGATGAGCTTGATGAAATGATTAGCAGGATTGCGGTGCGAACGGGGGAGAACGCGTATTTCTTTGCGCGTCTCCTTTGCGTCTTCGCGTGAACCCCTTTTCTGTAAAAAGACGCGATAAATCGCGTCTCTACGCCAGGCCCTCCGTGGTGAATGTTTTCCTGCTTATCCAAACAACAGATCGCCGCAGCGGGCAATGTGGGTTTCG
Organism: uncultured Cytophagales bacterium; assembly: GCA_902805615.1. Taxonomy (GTDB): domain Bacteria; phylum Bacteroidota; class Bacteroidia; order Cytophagales; family 172606-1; genus CADCTQ01. The sequence continues at coordinate 4,541 of CADCTQ010000470.1, read as the reverse complement.
CCCCAGCCGTACAGCACTTCCACCACCGGCCGCACCGTTTGCCCGTACTCGGAAACCGCGTACTCGACCCGGGGTGGGGAGCCGGCCAACGCGTGACGGGTCACCAGGCCGTGCTCTTCCAATTCCTTGAGGGCAGCCACCAGCATTCTTTCGCTGATTTCGGGAATGGCCGTGCGAAGGGCGTGGTAGCGCAGCGGCGACTTGAACAGGTGCGTCAGGATCAGGAGTTTCCACTTGCCGCCGAGTACTTCCAGTGAACAGCGGATGCCGCAGTAGTTGACGGGCCGTCCATCGGGGGCCGGCACCGGGTAGGGGTAAAGGGACTTGTACTGCTTTTTCATGGGGGTAAAATACTTCCGATGTGGAAAGAATAAAAGAATGCATCGGAGGATATTTGGAGGCGGAGACTGGCGGCGTACTTACAAAAATGTTAGTACATCCCCCGCTGGGCGCGTGTAGCCGCTGCGCTATCTTTACCGGGAAAGAACCAATCATTCTCCAATGAGCAACATTCGCAAAATAGCCGTGATCGGCGCCACGGGTATGCTGGGCAAGCCCGTAACGAAGCAACTGGCCGCGGCCGGCTTCGAAGTGACAGCCCTGGTACGCAACCCCGAAAAGGCCGCCCGGGAGCTGCCCCCGTCCGTGAAGCGGGTGCCGGCCGATCTCAAAGACCTGCAGAGCCTGAAAAAAGCCCTGGCCGGGCAAGACGCCCTGTACCTGAACCTGTCGGTGGAGCAGACGGAAAAGCAGTCGGACTTCCACCCGGAAGGAGAAGGGCTGCGCAACGCCCTGGTTGCCGCCCGGGAAAACGGCCTCGGGCGCGTTTCCTACCTGTCCTCCATCGTGATACGCTACCCGACGGATTGGTGGGTGTTTGCCCTCAAGCGCCGGGCCGTGGAAGACATCAAGGGTTCCGGCCTCCCGTACACCCTCTTCTACCCCACGCAGTTCATGGAAACCATTGACGGCCGCACGATGGCCGGCAACCGGCTGCTGGTGGTTGGCCAGGCGCAGCACCCCAACTGGTGGATTGCCGCGGAGGACTACGGCCGCCAGGTCGCCAACGACTTCCGGAACGACCACCCCGGCAACCGCGAATACGTGGTGCAGGGTCCCGAGCCCATCCTGACGGGCGACGCGGCCGAACGGTTCGCGAAAGCCTACCGGAAAAAGCCGGTTGGCGTTGCCAGGCTGCCGATGGGGCCCTTCAAACTGCTGCGTCCCCTCACGCCCCGCTTCCGCTACGGCTACGAGATCATCAACGCCCTCAACCGGTACCCCGAAACGTTCGAAGCGCAGCAAACCTGGGACGACCTGGGCAAGCCGGTGATTACGCTGGAGAACTACGCGCGGGGGCTGTAGGGGCGGTGTTCGATGCCCCGTGTTCGATGTTCGTAGCAGGCAGACGCGATGAATCGCGTCTCTACCGTAGCCACGTTTGCCGGTACGGTTGTTCTTTGGCCAGGCGGGTAAAGAACAGCACGCCGCCCGGGATCAACACGACGGCGCTGGACAGCGTGGCGACGGTCAGGAAGGTAGCCTGGGGAATCCTGACCAGGAATTCGGCCACCAGCGCAATGTACAGTTCCAGCACGGAGAGGTACATGAACCCGTTGTGCAGCCGGAGCCAGTTGCGGACCCGCTTTTTGAGTAGCACCGGGAGCATTCCCGCCAGCAGCGTCAGGAAGGTCAGGACCGCGGCCAGGTGAAAGATGCCAAGGCCGTTGTACTGCCGGTAGATGCCGAAAGCCGTGGCAATCATGGCGGCCATGCAAAAGAGGTACGCCCGGCCGGCTTTGCGGTGAATGTTCCGCTCCTTCGGCGCGACCAGCACGGCCGTTCCGAGCACCAACGACGACAGGGCAGCCAGCAGGTGGATTGCACCCCAGGTACTGTATACAATGGATAGCATTCGCAACGCGTAGAAAGCCATATAGGGCTTTCCCATGCCTCTAAACCAGGGAAACTGGCACAGGGTTACAACGCATCTGTGGCTGGTGGGTGGTTGTGTGGCGATAGGATGGTGAAGGGCAGGGGCTACGAGTAGGTTATATTTTTGAGATCAGGTGAAAAGCCGTCAGTGAGACACTGACGGCGGCAAATTCAGTACGGGCCGCAATTCTCAATTACCCCAATCAGGCAGGTGCAGACCGCCATCAGTGTCCGCCGCCGTCAATGTCCGCCGCCGTCAGTGTCTCACTGAGTATGTGCTTAGCGTTCGACACTGGACGCGTCAAGCAAAGATCACCACTGGTTGGAGCGTCCACGAACCACTGGTTCAAGCGTCCACGCTTGAACCTTTCCTTCTGCCAATGTACGCATCCTGGCATACGCTAGGCCCCTGCCCCAAGCGTCCACGCTTGGTTGATTCCTTCATTCGTTAAGCGTAACTACATCGGGCAAGCGTGGACGCTTGCTTGGGTAATCTTGCGGCTGCACCTGCTTCAAGTACTGTCGAGGAGTTCAAGCGTGGACGCTTGAACCAGTGGTGCGTGGACACTCCAACCAGTGGTGATCTTTGCTTGACGCGTCCAGTGCAGAACGCTAAGCACATAATAACTCACTGACGCCTCCGGAAGCGACTTAAAGGGCTCCTCCTTCGAAAAAAAATGTGTCCTAATCATAAGCAGGTGTGGAGGGGGAAGAACGGGGATCGGGAAAAAGGCAATGAGTGGCTGCCGGGCAAACCCATGCGCGGGGCGTAATTTTTGGGGGTGGGAATGGTAGGAATTTTACCCGCGTTTTTGTAAACTCGGAGATTGACCGGAGGGGTAAACCGTAGCAACTCCGGCAAAGTGAACGCATACGAGCACAATCTAACAACCTTATTCTCAATGAAAAAAGTATTATTCCTTCTCCTTTTGGGAGTCAGCCGGGCCTTTGCCCAGGATGGACAGCACGAAGTAACATTGGACAAGCGGGAAATGCCCGTAGAATGCATCCTGCTGGGCGAAAAAGGCTTTGTGGTCAAAACCGGTAACCCGCTTTTCGGGGGCAAGGGCTCGGTCCGGTTGCTGTATTTTACCAACAACGGTGGGTTGGTTTGGGAAAAGCAGATTGACAACGAGTACCAGGCCCTCCAGAGTGCCCACGTAACGGTTGCCGCCCCCGATGGGTCCGTGGTATACCACATTGAAGCACCCTCCGGCTTTGCCGGCGAGAAGCAGCACCTGACCCAGATCAACGCGAAGGGAGTGGCTAAAAAAATGGAGCTTGCCATCCCCAAAGACGCCGGCAGGAGCCTGCAAACGATTTTCTGTGACCAGCAGTACCTGTACTACCTGGCAACCGAAAACGGCAACGAAGCAAAAGAGAAGAAACGGGGAAGCGAAAAAATGATTTTAAACCGCTTCAGCCACAACGGACTCACCCGCAAGCGGATTGAACTGGACCTGCCGGCCCTCTTCACCCCGGAACTCAGCAGCTTCTGGTCGTTTGCCGGGCAAAACAAGCAGGGCAAGTACCTGGTATCCAAAACCCTGTTGCCGTACGCCAAGGACCAGACGTTCGACATCGTCACGATTGATTCGGAAGGAAAAGTGACCGGTAAAAAGACCATAACCTACGAGGTGGGCGATGAATACATTCGCCCGGCCAACAGCCTGAGTGCCAGCGAAGGAAAAGCAACTCACCTGGGCGCGAGGAACATGGTGACCCTGAGCTTCGAGTCACTCGGCTACCCGATGCAGACCGGTTCTTACAGCGTCAACCGGGCCGCGGTCGGCATCACTGGCGCCCTCAACGCTCCGTTCCCGGCCGGCCAGAGCTATTCGCCCACCACTGCCGCTTTTGGGCACATGCACGTAGACCCCACCCAGGAAGAGAACGCCATTTACCTCTACGGCTTGCTCGGACCGCGGCCTTTCAGAAAGCTGGACCCGGGCTACACCGGCTTTTACGTGTACAAATACGACCTGGAAGGCAAAGAAATCTGGAAGTTGCGCCAGCCGGCCACCAAGGAGATGGCCGCAAGCAAAATCTACGCGACGCACGCCCTGCCCGCCGACCGCTACATCCGGTTGATTTCGCGGCCCAATGGGCAGCAAACCTTTTCCATCATGGTATACCCCAATTTATCGGCCCAGCCCGACCTGTTTTCGTTCGACATTTCCGGGCAAGGCCAGGTAACCGAGGCCCAGTCTACGGGCAGAGGAGACGGGGAACCGGTCGCGGTGGCCGCCCTGACCCCCATGGCCCGCGAATACGTCAGGAAATCGTCCGTGAAGACCAAAGATGCCGTACCTGCTTCGTTTCCAACGGCCGGCGGCGAAGTGTTGCTGCTGTTCAACCCGGAAACGCAGAAGTTGAACGTGCTCTGCTTCAAGGAATGATCCGGGTGCCGGCGGGGACAACTGCGGCAAGTGTCCCCGCCGTGCAACTCCAGCGTTTCCTACTGCTACGTAATCGCATCGAAAAGAATGGAGTACACGTACTATAAGGTGTAATGTGTTTAGGCATTAACATCAACCATTTATAATACATCTCATGGCAAAGTCAAGCAAACTTGAAAACGCACCTAGTGCAAAACCAGGTAAAAA
>CADCTQ010000469.1 GCA_902805615.1 uncultured Cytophagales bacterium | reverse complement strand
CCCGCAATCCGTGTGAACAGGTACGCCCCCAGCACGGCAATGAGCTGGATGATGAGCACCGTGCCGATGAGGCTGCCCTCGGGCAACTTGAGTTCTTCGGCCCCGAAGATGCTGGCCAGGTACATGATCGTCTGGAAACCCATGCTGTAGAAGAAAAAGCCGAGCAGGAACCGCGTCAGGTGCGGCGACTGGCGTACTTCCCCGAATACTTTCCGCAGTTCCCCGAAGCCCTTGAAGAGGGGGTTGCCGTCCGCGTCGGCGGGATCGTGGGTGCGGTGCGTGCGGCCCGGCAGGTGCACGAACGTGTAGATCGAAAAGCCGATCCACCAGAGGCCCACCGACAGGAAGGCCAGCCGGGCGGGCAGCGTACCGGGCTCCGCCGACAAACCGAACCAGGTGGGTTTCTGGATCACGAGCAGGTTGGCAATGAGCAGCAGCACGCTGCCGATGTAGCCCATGGCGTAGCCCCGGGCACTGATGCGGTCGAAGCGGTCGGGCGTGGCGATGGCCGGCAGGTACGCGTTGTAAAACACCAGGCTGCCGGCGTACCCGATGCTGGCGAGCATGAAGCAGGTGATGCCGAAACTGGTGTTTTCGCCGGTAAAGAAGAACAGCAGCCCGCAGGCAATGGAGCCCAGCCACACGAACGCCTGCATGAACGACTTTTTGCGGTCGCTGTAGTCGGCAATGCCCGACAGGAAGGGCGACAGGAAGCACACGATCAGGAAAGACAGGGAGAGCGAATAGGTGTACATCACCGAATTGTCCTTGGTAACGCCCAGGAAACGAATGGATTGGGGCGCTACGGAACTAAAGTAGATCGGGAAAATGGCGGTGGTGATGGTGAGGTTGTACGCCGAGTTGGCCCAGTCGTACAGGCACCAGGCATTGATGACCTTCGGGTTGTTCTTTTCCATGGGGGTGGCTTGCTTCCGCACAAGTTTGGCAACTTTTGGGTAGTTGTCAAACTTTATTGCGGAAGCTTTTCCAGGATTGCCATCACCAGCGCGGCGGAGTTGCGGGCGGCGGTTTTGTAGAAGCTGAGCATGTCGTTGCGGGCATTTTCGTCGGCCTTGTCGCTCAGGCTGCGGATCACCAGGCAGGGCACGCCTTGCTGGTAGCACACCTGGGCCACGGCCGCGCCTTCCATCTCGGTGGCGTCGGCGTTGAAGCCGGCCCGCAGCTGCGCCACCTTGGCCGCCGACGAGATGAACTGGTCACCGGTGACCACGATGCCCGTGGTGACCCGCGGCCGGGGACCGCCCGGCTGGGGCGGCTCCAGTTGCACCCGGCCGGCAGCGGCCTGGGCGTACCGCAGCAGCACGGAGTCGGCCGGGAAAAATGCCGGGTTGGGTTGCCGCGTGGCGGCGTTGCGCGTCTGGCGGCTCGGCTTGCGGTCGAACGTAACGGTTTCGTAGTCGTGGTGGGCCGTGGACCGGGCAATCACCAGGTCGCCCGGGTTCAGGTCGGGGTTGACGCCGCCGGCAATGCCCGTAAAGAGCACCGCCGCCGGGCGGAACTGCACCAGGGCCAGCGTGGTGGTCATGGCCGCGTTTACCTTGCCGATGCCGGTTTCGGCCACCACCACCGCCCGGCCGTTGAGCGTGCCGCTCACGAAGCGGATGCCCCCGACGGTGCTTTCTTTTTTGTCCTGCACCGACGCCTGCAAGAGCCGCACTTCTTCGTCGAACGCCCCCAGGATGGCAATGGGGAGGCCGGGTGCTTTTTTGCCTGGTTGCGCAAATCCGGGGCAGGCATACACCAAAATCAGGGAAAATACAACCAGCGTCTTTTTCATACGGGTGGGGTGGCGGGTTACGGGGTTGCGTAAAGCTACAACGATCCGGATATTTTTGTAACGGAACCCGCTACTAAACCCACCTCCCGTTATGACCAGATGGATCAGCCTCGTACTCCTCTTGGCCGCCCTCACGCCGGGATACGCCCAGGATTTGCTCAAACGGGTAAAAGCCGACTATCTGGCCAAAGACAAACAATACGACCGGCTGCCCACCTTCGGCAACGGCGCCGCGTCGCTGGCCGGCTACCTCTCCGAAAACCTGCTCTACCCGGAAACGGCCGCTGCGGATGGGATCGAAGGCGAGGTACTCATCCAGTTTACCGTCGCTAAAACCGGCGAAGTCAGGGACGTCAAAGTGCTGGCGGGAGCCCGCGCCGATCTGGACCAGGCCGTGGCCGAAGCCTTCACCCGGATGCCCCGTTGGAAGCCGGCCCTCCGCAACAATGCCTGCGCCGAAGCCCGGCTGCTGTTCGTGGCCGCGTTCAACCGGCGCAACGACCCGTACCGCACCGAGTACAAAACGGATTGGCTGCTGTCCGTGGGCATCACCGGCAACCCGGCCAAACCGGAGATTAAATTTCTGCTTGAAAAGGACCGCAAGCAGCGTCCCCCCCAACAGCCCCTTTCGATTTAAAACCCTCCCTTATCCGGAAGCAGGCTTTCCCCTCAGTGTCCCCCCGTCCAGATGGCAAGTACGGCAAAGGCGTCAATCACCAGCAGGGCCGGCGACACGTCACTTCGCTTGCCGACGGCCAGTTTGAGCACCGTCCAGCTCAGGAACCCCCAGATGATGCCCTGCGTGATGGAGTAAGTGAACGGAATGAGAATCATTGCCAGGAAGGCCGGAATGGCCTCGTCCAGTTCCGTCCAGTTGATGCGGGAGACGGGCCGCATCATGAACACGCCCACCAGGATCAGCGCCGGGGCGGTGGCAATGGTGGGAATCACCGCCAGCAGGGGCGAGAGGAACATGAACGGCAGGAACAACACCCCCCCCGTGACCGCCGTAAGCCCCGTCCGGCCGCCCTGCTCCACGCCCACCGCCGACTCGATGTACGCCGTGCCCGGGCTGGTGCCCAGGAGCCCCGAAATCGTAGTCGCCACCGCATCCGTGAGCAGGGCCTGCTTCACGTGGCGCGGCTCGCCGGTCTCGTCGTAGAGGTTGGCCGCCTCGGCCACGCCCACGAACGTGGAGAGGCTGTCGAACAGGTCGGTGAACACGAACGCGAAAATCACCGGCCACAGGGCAAACCGCAGCGATTCCCACAGGGCCAGCCGCCCCACCAGGCTGAAGTCGGGCGCCGACACCACGCCCTGCCAGTTGACCAGCACCGCGCTGCCCCAGAGCCGGCCCAAGGGCAGGGCGGCCAGGGTGGTAAACACGATGCCCAGCACAATGGCTCCCGGCACCCGCCTCGCCACCAGCACCGCCGTCACCAGCAGCCCCGCCAGGAACGTCAGCGTCACGGGGTCTTTGAGCAGGGGCGTAATGCCCACCAGCGTCGCCGGGTTGCCCACGATGAACTTGGCGTTTGCCAGCCCGATGAGCGTAATGAACAGGCCGATGCCCGCCGACAGGGCGTACCGGAGCGGCCGGGGAATGGCCCGCACGATGTACGTTCGCACGTTGAACGCCGAGAGCAGCAGGAACACGACGCCCGCCCAGAACACGGCCCCCAGGGCGATTTCGGGGGTGAGGCCCATGCCTTTTACGGCCGTGTAGGTAAAGAACGCGTTCAGGCCCATGCCCGGCGCCACCAGGATCGGGCTTTTGGCGTACAGCCCCATCATCAGGGAGCTGAAGCACGAGACCAGTACCGTGGCCGTGAGTACGCCGTTGAAGGGCAGCCCCGCCTGGCTCAGGATGGCCGGGTTGACCACGATGATGTACATGGTAGCCAGGAAGGAAGACAGCCCGGCCAGTATTTCGGTGCGGGCGGAAAAGGGCGGCGGTTCCGGGGCGGCGGGGACGGACATGGCGGGACGGGCAGTAGGATGAAAGAAAGGTTGTACGCAAATGTATTCCGTTGCACCAACGGACGGGTTGTTTTTCGCCGGCGGCCGCAATTAAACAATAATATTACATTCTTCCACCATTCTCCCCGGCTCCCTCCCGTTTACCCTCCCCCGGCGTCACGCGGGGCCGGAAACGGAGCCGGCACCGCGCCATGGCGGCTTTCGGGGTCCCGCACCGGGAACGGCCGGCCGGTGGGCGGGGGACCGCGGCGGGCCGTTTTGCCGGTTTTTCGCTCCCTGCCCGCGGCCGGGTGCACGCCGCCGGGCAATCCGCCGCCCGATTGGTTGCGGGTAAGGTATGCCCCCGGAACGAAGCCCCTTTTCCCCGATTCCTGGGCAAATTTGCCTTCTCTCTTTCCGCCGACTGGGCGCGACGCTTCACATTTATCTAACTACAATAACTTTCCACCGGTAGGGGTATGGCAAACACAACAACAAATGATTCCCTGGGACACCAACTGGAGCCATTTATGAATGAAATCAACGGCCGGGCCGACAAGATCATGCAAAACGCCCTGTGGGGCTTTTTCGCGTTCGGCTTGTTCCTGGCCCCTTTTTACGGCACCTGGTCCATTGCCCTCGGCGTGGGCACGTTGTGCCTGCTGGCGTACTGGGTAACCCGCTTCCTGCTGCCCCGCTACGGCCTGCACCGCTACGTGAGCAGCGCGGTCATCGCCCTTTACACGGCCCAGTACATTTACCAGATGCACGGCATGTTCGAGATGCACTTCGTGGTGTTCGTGGGCTGCACCCTGCTGATCGTGTACCAGAACTGGAAACTGCAACTGCCGCTCATCACCCTGGTGGTCATTCACCACGGCACGCTGGCTTACCTGCAAAACACGGGCGTCAAAGACGTGTTTTTCACGCAGATGGACGGCATGGACCTGCAAACCTTCCTGTTCCACGGGGGGCTGGCGGCACTCGTGGTGCTGATCTGCGCGGTATGGGCCTACCAGTTGCGGCGCAATACGCTCAAGTCGGCCGAGCAGATCTACCTGTACGGCCAGCAGCGGGCCAACATCAACAGCAACATTCACTTTGCCGAAGAAATCAGCCGGGGCAACCTCGACGTGCATTTCGAGGCCGACGAAAACGACGCCCTGAGCAAGGCGCTGCTCAACATGCGGCAGAGCCTGCTGGTGGCCAACGAACGGGAGCAGCAGGAAAAGTTCAAGACGCTCGGCCTGGCCGAAGTAAGCGAAATCCTGCGGGCCACCCACGACCTGCACGAACTGGCCGAGAAGGTGATCGTGAAGCTGGTGAAGTACATGAAAGCCAACCAGGGCGGCCTGTTCATCCTCCACGAGGAGAGCAACGGCGAGGGGCACCTGGAACTGGCCGCCTGCTACGCCTACGACCGCAAGAAGTACCTCCAGAAAAGCGTGCAGGTGGGCGAAGGACTGGTGGGCCAGGCCGTGCTCGAACGGGACGTGATCTACCTGACCGAAGTGCCGGCCAACTACATCAGCATCAAGTCGGGCCTGGGCGGGGCCAATCCGCGCTCCATCCTGATCGTACCGCTGGTGGTCAACGACAAAATCGAAGGCGTGATCGAACTGGCTTCCTTCAACCTGTTCCAGCCGTTCGAGATCGAATTCATGCAGAAGCTCGGGGAGAGCATTGCCTCCACCATTGCCTCGGTGAAGATCAACGAACGCACCAAGCACCTGCTGGAAGAATCGCAGATGCAGTCGGAACAGATGCGGGCCCAGGAGGAGGAGATGCGCCAGAACATGGAAGAAATTGCGGCCACGCAGGAAGAAATGCAGCGCAAGAATTCGGAAATGGAGCGGCTCGTGAGCGAAACCCAGGAGCAGAGCCGCCAGTTGTCCATCAACGAAAAGCGGGTAACGGCCGTGCTCAACAGCGTGTCCGCCGCCATCATCCAGACGGACGCCGAAGGCAACATCCAGTCGGTCAACGAAGTGGGCGAAAGCATGTTCGGCTACGGCAAAGGAGCCCTCTCCGGCACGTCCCTCGACGCCATGCTGCCGGGCGTCCGCGCGGCCGGCCGCAAGGAAGGCGAACGCAACAACGAAACGGCCCACCGCCAGAACGGCACTACTTTCATCTCATCGGTCAGCTTCAAGAAGCTCGTCACGGAAGAAGGCACGTTGTTCCTGTACTTCGTCTCCGACATTGACGAGGACGTGAAGCGGGAACGCGAAATGCAGCGCAAGCAGGAGGAAATTGCAACCCTGCTGGAGCAGGCCCGGGACAACGAAGAAATGATGCGCGCCCAGGAAGAGATCATGAAGCAGAACCTGGAAGAAGTGAACGCCATCCAGGAGTCGCTCAAGGAAAAAGCCGACGAAACCGAGCGGGCACGCCAGGAAGAAAAAACGCGGGCCGAAGCCCTGATCGAATCCCAGAAAAAAGTGATGGAGAAGGTGATCCAGAAGCACCGGGAGAAGGAGGAGCAAATGAACGTCCAACTCGCCGCCCTCCAGGCCGAACTCGACAAACGGAAGCGGTAACGCCTTACCTCCCACCCTCAGATGCATAACCGAAGAGAGCAGTTGTACGACTGCTCTCTTTTTTTGGGATAAATGGGTATTTTGGCGGTGACCCAATCTTAACCCTTACCCCTGTCCCCATGCGCATCCGCCACGTCCGCGTCCGCCGCGAGAACCTCGAATTGTCCCGGCCCTACCAGATTGCCTACAAAACCGTAACGTCCGTCGAGAACTGCTTCGTGGAACTGGAGGCCGACAACGGCCTGACCGGCATCGGCGCGGGCAACCCGAGCAAGCAGGTCACCGGCGAATCCCTCGACGACGCGTGGCAGGCGATGCAGGTACCCCACCTGGACTGGCTGATCGGACGCGACGCCCGGGAACTGGGCAAGCTGACGCACCAGGTGCAAACCACGTTTCCGCAGAGCCCGGGCGTACGGGCGGCGCTCGACATTGCCCTGCACGACTTGTTTGCCCAACACCTGGGGGTGCCCCTGGCGGCATTCCTGGGGCAGTGCATCCCCACGCTTCCCACGTCCATCACCATCGGCATCAAAGGGGTGGCCGAAACGCTGGCAGAGGCCGATGAATACGTGGGCCGGGGTTTCCGGGTGCTGAAGGTGAAGCTGGGCAAATCGCTGGAAGAAGACATTGAGCGGCTCGCCAAGCTCCGCGAAAGGTTCGGCGCGGACATTATCGTCCGGGTGGATGCCAACCAGGGCTACCACGCCGCCGAGCTGGGCATCTTCTGCATCCAAACGGCCAAGCTGAACGTGGAACTCATCGAGCAGCCCCTTCCCGCCGCGGCCCTGGACGAAATGAAAAGCCTGCCCGCCGAAATCAAGAAGCTGACCGCGGCCGACGAGTCGCTGGTAACGCCCGGGGACGCGTTCCGGCTGGCGGCCCCGCCGGCGGGCTGCGGCATTTTCAACATCAAGCTGATGAAGTGCGGCGGCATCTCCCCGGCCCGGGAAATCGCCACCATCGGCCAACAGGCGGGCATTGACCTGATGTGGGGCTGCAACGACGAAAGCATCGTGAGCATTGCGGCGGCCCTGCACGTAGCCCTCTCCTGCCCCAACACCCGCTACCTCGACCTCGACGGCAGCCTCGACCTGGCCCGCGACCTCGTCACCGGCGGCTTCACCCTCCGCGACGGCGTCATGTCGGTCACGGGAGCACCGGGGCTGGGGGTCAACAGAATATAGGGAGGCAGCGAAACCGGAGGGGATAGGGTTTAAACCCTATCCTATGGATAATCAAAACAGGTACGTAAGACTTACTACAGAAAGTGAAATGGCGAGGTAGTCTCCGTAGGATAAGGTTTAAACCCTATCCCTCACCCAAAGCAATGCTGATATTCGTTCCCAACCTTCCCTGCGGTCTCCTTTTCAAACCTCTTCGGTTTGAAGCTGCTTTTCGTAGAGTTCGCGGTACACGCCGTGGCGGTTGATGAGTTCTTGGTGGGTGCCCTGTTCCATGATGCGGCCGTCGTCGAGCACCAGGATGCGGTCGGCCAGCTTGGCCGAAGACACGCGGTGCGAAATGATGATCGAGGTGCGGTTCTGCATGATGCGCTTGAGGCTGCCGAGGATGGAATTTTCCGTTTTGGTGTCCACCGCCGACAGGGCGTCGTCGAGGATGAGGATGCGCGGCTCCCGCACCACGGCCCGGGCAATGGAAACGCGTTGCTTCTGCCCGCCCGACAACGTAATGCCCCGCTCACCGAGCTTCGTGTCGAACCCGTCGGGGAACGTCTGGATGTTTTCATACAGGTCCGCGTCGCGGGCCGCCTGGATGATCTTTTCGTCCGATAATCCCTCCGTGCCGAAGGCAATGTTGTTGCGGATCGAGTCCGAAAACAGGAACACGTCCTGCGGCACGTAGCCCAACTGGCTCCGCAGGGACGACAGGCTGTAGTCGCGGATGTCGGTGCCATCCACCAGGATCTGTCCCTCGGTGGGGTCGTACATGCGGCAGAGCAGCGTGGCAACCGTACTCTTGCCCGAACCGGTCGTGCCCAGCAGCGCGATGGACTGGCCGGCCCGCACCGTGAACGAAATGTTGTCGAGGGCCACGGTGCCCGAGTCGGGGTACACGAACCGCACCTTGTCGAACGTCACGTGCCCTTCGATGGGCCTTTCGAGGTTCCGGCGCGAAACAATTTCGGTCTTGGTGTTGAGGAATTCGTTGATCCGTTCCTGCGAGGCGGCGGCCCGCTGCACCATGCTGGTGGTCCAGCCCAGCGAGGCCACCGGCCAGGTGAGCAGGTACACGTACAGGATGAACTCGGCAATGTTGCCCGCCGACAGCGTGCCGGCAATCACCTGGCGCCCCCCCACGTACACCGTCAGGATGGTGCTGATGCCCACCAGGGCCATGATCAGCGGGAAGAACAGCGAATCCACCCGGGTCAGGCGCAGGGTTTTATCCTTGTACCCGTTGCTTTCGGCTTCGAAGCGGGCCGCCGAGTCGCCTTCCCGCACGAACGACTTGAGCACCCGGATGCCCGAAAACGCCTCCTGCACGTACGTGGACAGCCCCGACAGGCTGCGCTGGATTTCCTCCGACCGCTTGTTGATGATCGTGTTGACGAAGTAAATGCTCAGCGACAGGAAGGGCAGCGGCAGCAGCACGAACAGCGTCAGTTGCACGTTCACCGAAAGCATGTACGAGATCACCAGGATGAACAGCGTCACCAGGTTGAGGCCGTACATGATGGCCGGCCCCAGGTACATCCGCACCCGGCTCACGTCTTCGGAGATGCGGGCCATCAGGTCGCCGGTGTTGTTGCGGCGGTAAAAGCTCAGCGGCAGCGACTGGTAGTGCCGGTAGATTTCGTTCTTGAGGTCGTACTCGATGTGGCGCGACATCACGATGAGCGTCTGCCGCATGAAAAACAGGAAAATCCCCTTGAGCAGGGCCATGGCCAGGATCACCACGCCGTACGTGAGGATGCTGCGGGCAAAGGTTTCACGGATGGTTTCCTGCGCGGCAAAACCGCCGTATAAGAAGTACAGGTCAATGGTTTCCTTCACCAGGTCGAACGCGTAACGCACCACCTGGGCCGGCACAATGGCGAAAATGTTGGAAATCGTGGTGAACAAAATCCCCAGGATCAGGTGGTATTTGTATTTAATCAGGTATTTGTTGAGGTACGCTAAATGCTTCACGGGTACGGTGGTTTGGGTAAA
>CADCTQ010000468.1 GCA_902805615.1 uncultured Cytophagales bacterium | reverse complement strand
AAGGGCTTTATCCGCTCTACCATCTCGTCGTAGCTTTCTTCCACCTGCCGGAAAAACTCATTCTGTCTTTCGGAGGGGCCGGAAAAGTCAGCGTAAACGGATATTTCAATAGGTCCACCAATTGGCTTGAAGTACCGCTTTCCTTCAAAGTACTGCAATGTCTTATCCTTCGAATCAAAGAATCGTAGTTCACCGAAGAATGCATCTTCAATGATCTTCGCCTTGCCAAACAGGAAGTCCAGTATTCCCATCCTTCTGATTTTTTTCAAATTGGTACTATTCGCAAACCCGCTCCATACCGGCCATTGGCGGCGAGACACTCCCCCCACGATGGCTACCATCTGCCCTTTACGGGTTACTCGGTCCCTTTCCCATCTCGCCGCCGCTCGAAAAAGAGCCAGTCCAGCCGGATGATGTCGGGGGCATCCGTTTTTTTGCACTTGAACAGCAGGTACAGGTCGTGCGTGCCGCTTACCGCTTTGAGCGGGGCCGTCACTTTCTGCCAATCCGCTGTGCCCGCCGCAACCGGTACGTCCACGGTGCTTACCGTTTCGCCCCGGGCCGAGTCGAGGCGCACTTCCAGCGTGACGCCGGGCGTCGTGGTGGCGTAGCCGTAGGTGATGCCGCCCACTCCGGTCAGGTCCACGCCGCGGTACACCGCGTGGGAGCCGTGGCGGATGTTGCCCACGTACCGGCCGTCGCCGTCTTCCAGTTCACCGAATGCCTTCACGCGGTGGGCCACGTCGTAGCTTTCGGCCTGCACCAGCGGGTACCTGAGCACCAGGGCCGTACTGCCTTCGAGGGGTGTTACCCCCGGCCCGCCCCCGTCCCGGTAGGCGGCCGAGAGGCGGTAGTAGCCCGTGGTTCCCTGGCCGCCGGGCCGCGCCGGGCGGAAGCTGCCCTGCACCCCCAGCGGCTGCGGCTGCCCTTCTTCCCTCAGCGACAGAATGTAGTCCACCATCTGCGCGGCGGCTTTGGGGGAAAGCTGCGGGTGGGCGACCATCGCAAACTGCCGCGTCCACACGCCGCCCCCGCCCTTGATCACCTTTTCGGCCAGGCGGTCCGCGGCGTGCGGCTCGTCCCGGTACTTGAGGGCCACCTGCCGGTAGCTCGGACCGATGGAGGGGCCGTCGGGCTGGTGGCAGCTTTTGCAGTCGCTGCCCTCGATCAAAAGCTTGCCGGGGTGCGCCGTTTCCCGGGCCTGCGCCGTGAGCACCGGCGAAAGGTTGTCGCCGGTGGTCGAGTACGCCAGGAACACCGGCACGGCGGCCGGCTTGATCCGTCCATCCGCCAGGCTGCCGTCTTCGGCGTCGTCCACCCGCACCTGGTACGGAACCGGGTGCCCGTCCCAGAAGAACGTCCGGTTGCCGGTCAGCTCGATGGCGACCCGCGGCGGGGTATTGCCGACGACCACTTCCACCGTGGCTTCGGCCTTTTTGCCGCCCGCGTCGGTGACGGTGAGGCGGCAGAGGTACACGCCGTTTTTGGTGAAAGTAAACGAGGGATGGGGTTCTTTCGAAACCCCGCCGGGCGCACTCCCCGACCCGAATTGCCAGCGGTACGTGAGCGGGTCGCCGTCGTGGTCGAGCGTGCCGTGGGCCGAAAACTGTACGGTGAGCGGCGCCTGGCCGGCCGTTGCGGAAGCGGCGGCCTTTGCCACGGGCGGCCGGTTGCCGGGGTTGTAGGTAATGCGGCTCAGGCGGGCGTCGCGGTTGTTGCTGTACCAGCCGGCGCCGTATTCGAGCACGTACAGCGCCCCGTCGGGGCCGAAAGCCATGTCCACGGGGGAAGAAAATTCGGTTGCCGGCATGAAGGGCTCCAGGGCGGTCACGTTGCCGTCGGCGTCGAGGCGCGCCACCTTGATCCAGTCGCGCATCCATTCGAAAAGGAACAGGCAGCGGTCGTAGTGGGCGGGGAACTTGGTTTCCGCGGGGAGACCGGGCTGGTACCCGTACACCGGGCCGGCCAGCGCCGAACGGCCGCCGGTGCCCAGCCCCGGAAACGCTTCGGATTCGGCGTGGGTGTACCAGATGAAGGGTTTCTGCGCGGGCGGCAGCACTTTTTGCCCCGTGTTGTTGGGCGAATGGTTTTCCGGCGCTTCGGGGGTGGGATACGGGCCAACGGCGCCACTGGCAAAGTCCACCTTCGGGTAGGGCTTGTTGTCGCCCACGAAGTAGGGCCAGCCGTAGTTGCCCGGCCGCCGGGCCACGTTGAATTCGTCGTAGGCGGCGGGGCCTTTCGGACCGGGGGCGTTGGCGTCGGGACCGATGTCGCCGAAGTACAGGTAGCCGGTGCGGGCGTCCACCGAAATCCGGAAGGGGTTGCGGGCCCCCATCACGTAAATCTCGGGTTTGCCCCGCGAACCGTCTTTGGGAAACAGGTTGCCGTCGGGCACGGTGTAGGTGCCGTCGGGCTGCGGCCGGATGCGCAGGATCTTGCCGCGGTAGTCGTGGGTGTTGGCGGACGTCCGCTGGGCGTCGAAGGAAGCGCGGCCGGGCCGTTCGTCCACGGGGGCGTAGCCGTCCTGCTGGCTGGGGTTGGTATTGTCGCCCACGGCCACGTACAGGTCGCCGCCCGGGCCAAACGCCAGCGAGCCGGCCGAGTGGCAACATTCTTCGCGCTGCGTGGAAATCCGGAGGAGAATTTTTTCCGTAGATACGTCGAGCTTGCCGTCGCGCAGGGTAAACCGCGAAACGTGCTGCTGCGGCGTGGGTCCGGCCGGGGAGTAATAGAGGTAGAGGTGCCCGTTGGCGTCGAACCCGGGGTCCAGGGCGAGGCCCAGCAGGCCGTCGTTGTTGCCGGCAAATACGTCGAGCTTCGCCACGGACGATGCGCGGCCGGTGGCCGGGTCGTAGTGGTGGAGGCTGCCGTAGCGTTCCACCCAGTACACGTCGCCCCTGCCCCCCACGGCCAGTTCCATCGGCTCCCGCAGGTCGGCGGCCAGGATGGTGCGGGTAAACCGGTTCTCGTCCGGGGGCTGAATGGCCCTCACGTCCCGCAGTGCCGTGCGGTCCCGCCGGGGGTCGGCTTCCCGGCCGGTGTAGAGCACCGACAGGAGGACCGGGAGGAGGGGCAGCAGGAGTTTGACCGGGTGCATAAAAGGAGTGATCCGCCGGGGCGTACGGCCGTGCGGCTACGAAAACAAAAGCGGAATTAGTACCAATTATACTCGCTATCGTCATATGAAAAGAGAAGCCGGCGGGGGCGGCACGAAAAATTATCCGCTTATTCACCCGCGGGTGCTTTCCTTTTAAGGAATAAATGTTAAAATTAGCAGTAAGATGCCAGCGTGACAGCCAGCCAGCCTACCCGGATGGGCTGCATGCCATAGAAAAAAGTACCCGCAGAGCCACTTACCTTTTAAATCCTTCCGGTATTAAGGGGTCACCAGCTATGCCCATCCATCTCAGCGTGCTTTTTCTGACATTTCCGGCACCCAGGTAACTTCAGGAGCAGCCATCCCTGTTTATGCGGCAACCATTCCTTACGCGGATGCTTGCCGGCTGGATTATGCTGTCCCGCGTCTAACATTGATTGACTACTTTCTTATTTCAGATTACCCACTAAACCTAATCTTTTCCGTATGCCTTGTACTTCTATTCCCCAAGTGATTGGAGAGAATCATGCTGTGCGTCCGCCGCGGCGCATTTCGTCCAGAATCCTGCTATCCCTCGTCCTCATTGCCCTCGGCGCCTTCCGCGCGGCGGCCTCCGTACTGCCCACCGGCTTCGTGGAAAGCCGCCTGGCGACGGGTCTCGACCCCACTTCGCTCGAAGTCGCCCCGGACGGCCGGCTGTTCGTCACCGAGAAAAACGGCCGCATCCGCATCATCAAAAACGGCACCATGCTCGCCACGCCCTTCCTGACGCTGTCGGTGGACAACGACAACGAACGGGGCCTGCAAAACATCATTCTCGACCCTAATTTCGCCACCAACGGCTACGTGTACGTGCTGTACATGCCCGCCGGCACCAATGAGAACCGGGTGAGCCGCTTCAAGGCCAGCGGCGACGTGGCCGTCGCGGGCAGTGAATTCGTACTCATCAACCTGGGCTTCAGCAAGACCACCGTCCACAACGGCGGGGCCATGGTCTTCCTGGACGGCAAGCTGTTCATCGGCACCGGCGACGGCGGCGACTTCAACAAGCCGCAAACCAACACCAGCCTGCTGGGCAAAATCCTGCGCATCAACCCCGACGGCACCATTCCCACCGACAACCCGTTCTACAACTCGGCCACGGGCGTGAACCGGGCCATCTGGGCGCGGGGCATGCGCAACCCCTTCAAGTTCAGCTTGCAGCGGGGCACCAACCGCCTTTTCATCAACGACGTGGGCACGGCCGCCTGGGAGGAGGTCAACGAAGCCATTCCCGGCAAAAACTACGGCTATCCCCTGCTCGAAGGGTTCCGCACGACCGGCCAGTACATCCCCAACAACTACCAGGACCCCTTCTTCGCCTACAGCCACTCCGAAGGCTGCGCCATTACCGGCGGCGCCTTCTACAACCCGGTCAACGCCCAGTTCCCGGCGGCGTACGTGGGCAAATACTTCTACGCCGACTACTGCGCCGGCTACATCCGCACGGTGGACCTGGCGACCAAAGCCAAGGGCAACTTCGCCACGGGCGTCAACCGGCCCGTAGACATTAAAATCGGTCCCGACGGCAGCATGTACTACCTCGTGCGGGGCAGCACCAACAGCAACACGTCCACCACCAACGGCGAAGTGTGGCGCATCACCTACACGGCGTCGCAGTCGCCCTTCATTTCGGCCCAGCCCACCAGCCAGACCACGTCGGTGGGCGGCTCGGTGACCTTCACGGTAAGCGCTTCGGGCAGCGCCCCCCTCACCTACCAGTGGCAGCGCAACGGGGTGAACATCACCGGCGCCACCTCGTCGAGCTACACCCTTTCGAACGTGAGCCTGGCGAGCAGCGGCGCCACGTTCCGGGCGGTCGTCAAAAACAATTTCGGCAGCGTCACCAGCAACAGCGCCACGCTTACCGTCATCAACAACCAGGCCCCCACGGCAACCATTACCAGCCCGCTGGCCGGGGCCCGGTACAACGCCGGCCAGACAATCACCTTCAGCGGCACGGGCACCGACCCCGACGACGGTACGCTGCCCGCCTCGGCCTTTACCTGGTGGGTGGAGTTTTACCACGACGACTCCGGCCTGCACACCCACCCGACCGTGTCGGCCACGAGCGGCATCACCAGCGGCTCGTTCCGGGTGCCGTTGTCGGTGCACGGCTTCAACGTGTGGTACCGCATTTACCTGCGGGTGACCGACTCGGACGGCCAGGCGACCACGACCTTCCGCGAAATTTACCCGAACCGGTCCACGTACACCATCACTTCCAACCCGTCGGGCCTGCAACTGTACCTTGACGGCGAGAGCATCTTCACGCCGTATTCCTACACCACCACCGTAGGAGCCGTGCAAACCGTGGAAGCCCGCAGCCCGCAGCTCCTCAACGGCACTTCGTACCAGTTCAGCAACTGGTCGGACGGCGGCGCGGTCACGCACTCCATCACGATTCCGGCCACCAACACCACGCTTACCGCCAACTTTACGGCGGGCAGCAGCGGCCTGCGGACGCCCGAAAACCCGGCCAACGCCGTCAGCGGCCTCAACTACCAGTACTACCAGGGCCTGTGGAACAACCTGCCCAACTTCGGCACCCTCACGCCCCGGGCCACCGGCACCGTGGCCGGCTTCTCCCTCACGCCTAAACTGCGGGCCGACTTCTACGCCTTCCGGTACACGGGCTTCGTGGACGTGCCCGCCGACGGCACCTACACCTTTTACACCCGCTCCGACGACGGCAGCCAGTTGTTCATCGGCAATACGCTGGTGGTCAACAACGACGGCCTGCACGGACCCGAAGAACGTTCGGGCAACATCGGCCTGAAAGCCGGCAAGCACGCCATTACGGTCACGTATTTTGACCACGCCGGCGACGTGGATATACTCACGGCAAGCTACGCCGGCCCCGGCATCACCAAGAAGGCGATTCCTGCCACGGCCCTGTACCGGACAACCGGCAGCACCTCAACGCCCTTCACGGCAACGCTGGAGACTGAAAACGCCGTGCGGTCGGGCGTGGAAATAAGTACCATGCATACAGGTTACACCGGCACCGGGTTCGGTGATTTCGTCAACAATACGGGCGACTACATCGAATGGACGGCCACCGTACCCACCGCGGGCACGTACACGCTTTCCTTCCGCTACGCCCTCAACAACACGGTAACCCGGTCCCTGTCGGTGAGCGTGAACGGCACGGTGGTGCAACCGAGCCTGACGTTCCCCAGAACCAACACCTGGACGGCCTGGACCAACCTGGGCCTGACGGCCAACCTCCAGGCGGGCAGCAATAAGATCCGGACGACGGCCACCGGTACGAGCGGCCCCAATGTGGACCACCTCCGGGTAAGCTCCGGTACGGCGGCCCGGGTTGCGGGCGAGTCGCCGGCCGGGGCAAAAGCGGACCTGGCGGATGCCGTGCAACTTTACCCGGTACCGGCAGACCAGGTGCTTACGGTGGTAACCCCCGACGCGGCTACGGCCCAACTCCGGATCACGGGAGCGCAGGGCATCGCCTTCAAGCCCGTGGTGACGGAGCGGGGTGTGAATTACATCCTGCTCAACGTGGCCGGTCTCAAGAACGGTCTCTACCTGCTGACGGTGCAGACGCCGCAGGGCCAGGTCACCAAGCGCGTAGCCATTCAGCGGTAACGGCGCCCCCGGGGCCCGCTGCGTAGCACTAAGTTCATGGGGAAGCCCGGCGCCTTACGGTTCCGGGCTTCCTTATGCCTTTTGGGAGACGGGAGCTACGAGATGAGGAACGGTAGAATGCCGGTGACATTACCGCAGGGGATGGGTACGGATGGCGGGTACGGCCGATCACCGGGGCGCGTGCCTTTTTGAACTGGAAAAAGTTTTAAAAATTTGTCGTTATGCCGGACAACCTCCGCGTGTTCATTATTGACGATGATTACATCAGCAACATCGTTACCGAAAACATTCTGCAACGGGTAGACATTCCCGGAACCATCCATACGTTCCAGAACCCGATGGAAGCCCTTCAGTTCCTCCAGGCGTCGTACGCCGACGGCAACCGGCCGGAGGGGCAGGACCTGATTTTCCTGGACGTGCTCATGCCCCTGATGGACGGCGACGAGTTCGTGGCCGAACTGGAGAAGATTCCGGGCCTTTCGCAGTCAACTACGTCGGTGGTGCTGCTTACGGGCTCCGAATACCCTTACCACACGAAAAAATTCCAGCAGTTTTCTTCCATCAAAGCCCACCTCATCAAGCCGCTTACCGAAGAAGCCATTGCGCAACTGCTGCAACAACTTTACCCGGCGTAAGGAAGGATAGGGTTTAAACCCTATCCTTATCCATCCCTATCCTTATCCCGCATCCCCTCCCCCCTGCTCCTTCTTTGCGCGCCTTTGCGTGCAACCCGAATGTGGATAACTATTTGCATCCGTGGATAAATAATGTTTCTGAAAGCCAGAGCGTTATGCAGCCACATCCCCGGCTCACGTCGCCCCGGCCTGCTCCGGTTTTGGATGTTCGGAAAATCCGCCAATCTTTCCGGCCGGAAACCATTCCCCCGACCGTGACCGCGTTGGTTGGGCCAACCCCACTCCGTATGACTCCGGAAGCACAACTCGAAACCTTAGGCTTGGCGCTGCCGCCGGCGCCTACCCCCCTGGGCGTGTACAAACCCCTCCTCATTGACGGCAAGCACTGCTACGTGTCGGGCCACGGCCCGCTGCTGCCGGACCGCAGCCTTATCACCGGGCGGGTCGGCGAAACCCTTTCGCCCGAAGAAGGCAAGCAGGCGGCCCGGCAGGTCGGGCTCACCATCCTGGCAACGCTGCGCACGCACCTGGGTTCGCTCGACCGGGTGAAGCGCGTGATCAAAGTCCTGGGCATGGTCAACTGCACGCCCGACTTCGGCCGGCATCCCTTCATCATCAACGGGTGCAGCGAGTTGTTCGCGCAGGTGTGGGGCGATGAGCACGGCATCGGCGTCCGCAGCGCCGTGGGCATGGGTTCGCTGCCCGACAACATTCCGGTCGAAATCGAGGCTTTATTTGAACTGCACTGACCCATGAACCCTGCCGACGCTGCCGCCTGGTACACCCTCCGCAACGTGGATGCGGTAGACTCCCCCGCCCTGGTCGTGTACCGCGACCGGGTGCTGCAAAACATCACGCTGCTCAAAAGCATGGTGGAAGGCGACGTGGCCTCGCTGCGTCCGCACGTCAAAACGCACAAGATGGCCGAGGTGGCCCGGCTCCTGCTCGACGCGGGCATCCGCAAGTTCAAGTGCGCCACCATCGCCGAGGCCGAGATGCTGGCCCGCACCGGGGCGCCCGACGTGCTGCTGGCCTACCAGCCGGCGGGCCCCAAGATCGGTCGCCTGCTCGGGCTGGTGAGAGCCTACCCGGAAACGCGGTTTTCGTGCCTGGTGGACAACCCCGTCACGGCCGAGGACCTGGCGGCTGTTTTTGCGCGGGAAGGACGCGTACTGGACGTTTTCCTGGACCTGAACGTGGGCATGAACCGCACCGGCATCGTGCCCGGCCGCGAGGCGCTGGAACTGTACTTCCGGTGCGGCGTCCTGCGGGGCATCCACCCGGTGGGGCTGCACACCTACGATGGGCACATCCGCGACGAGGATTTTACGCAGCGCAAGGAGAAGTCCGACGCGGCCTTTGAGCCGGTGGGCCTGCTGGCCCGGGAAATCGGGCGGGCGGGTAAGCCGCAGCCGGTCATCGTGGCCGGCGGCTCGCCTACGTTCCCGGTGCACGCCCGGCGGCCGGGGGTGGAACGCAGCCCCGGCACGTTTGTCTTCTGGGACTGGGGCTACCACACCACCCTGGCCGAGCAGCCCTTCGTGTTTGCGGCCCTGCTGGTCACGCGGGTCGTTTCGGTGGTCAACGGCCACACGATCTGCCTCGACCTGGGGCACAAGTCGGTGGCGGCCGAAAACCCGCTGCCGCGGGTAAAGTTTCTCAACCTGCCCGACGCCCAGCCGGTGGCCCAGAGCGAAGAGCACCTGGTGGTGAAGGTTGCCGACAGCAGCCAGTACAAGGTTGGCGACGTGTTCTACGCCGTGCCCGTCCACATCTGCCCCACCTGCGCCCTCTACGACCGCGCCCACGTGGCCGAAGATCACCTCGTTACCGGCACCTGGAAAGTCGTAGCCCGCGACCGGATGATCGAATACTAAAAGATTTTTTATGTTCACCATTGACGCCCACCTTGACCTCAGCATGAACGCCCTGGAGTGGAACCGGGACTTGCGCCAGTCCGTCTTCCGCATCCGGGAACGCGAGGCGGGCCGCACCGACAAACCCGACCGGGGCCAGGGCACGGTGGCGTTTCCCCAACTGCTGGAGGGCGGCGTGGGGCTGGTGGTGGCGACCCAGATTGCCCGGTACGTGTCCCCCGACAACCCGCTGCCGGGCTGGCATT
>CADCTQ010000467.1 GCA_902805615.1 uncultured Cytophagales bacterium | reverse complement strand
ACGAAGTGGGCCACAACTTTTTCCCCATGATCATCAACTCCGACGAGCGGCAGTGGACCTGGATGGACGAAGGGCTCAACTCCTTCTGCCAGTACCTGGCCGAGCAGGAGTGGCAGCGCGACTATCCTTCCCGCCGCGGCGAGCCCTACAAGATCGTGCCGTACATGAGCATGGCGCAAACCGCCCTGGAGCCGATCATGACCAACTCCGAGCAGGTAAGTCAGCTCGGCAACAACGCCTACGGCAAGCCCGCCACGGCCCTCAACATCCTGCGCGAGACCGTGATGGGCCGCGAGTTGTTTGATTACGCCTTCCAGGAATACGCCCGGCGGTGGGCCTTCAAGCACCCCCACCCCGCCGACTTTTTCCGCACGATGGAAGACGCTTCGGGCGTGGACCTCGACTGGTTCTGGCGCGGCTGGTTCTACGGCACCGAGCCCGTGGAAATTTCGCTGGAAAACGTAGACTGGATGCAGATCAACTCCCAGAACCCCGACAGGGAAAAGCCCCTGGCGAAGGCCGAGAGCGAGAAAAAGACCATCAGCCAGTTGCGCAACGCCGAGGAGATCAAGACCACCGTGGTGGACCAGAACCCCGAACTCAAGGACTTCTACAACACCTACGACCCGCACCAGGTGACGGCCGCCGACAAGGTCCGTTTTGACCGGTACTACGGTTCACTGAGTCCCGAGGAAAAGAAGCTGGTGGATTCGGGCGAAAATTTCTACACGCTGACCTTCCGCAACAACGGCGGCCTGGTGATGCCCGTTATTCTGAAGATGGATTTTGAAGACGGCACCAACCAGGTGCTGCGCATTCCGGCCCAGGTGTGGCGCATGAACAACAAGCAGATCGTCAAGACCCTGCACTTTCCCAAGAAGGTCGTGCAGTTTACGCTGGACCCCTTCCTGGAGACGGCAGACATCAACACCGACAACAACGCCTGGCCGCGGACGCAGGCCCCGAGCCGGTTCCAGTTGTACCGGCAGCGGGCGGTAAAGCCGCAGAATCCCATGCAACAGCAGCGGGAAGCGGCCGGACAGACGAACCGGTAACGCCCAGCGGCGGCAGGCTATCAGAGCCCGGGACGGAGGTAACCCCCAGTTACTGCCATCCCGGGTTTTTATTTTGCGTATTTACGCCTATTAAAGAAAAACGCTAAACTTTTTTTGACTAATTTGAGTAAAAGTTACTTCGGTCCGGCGGGAAGAGCCCGTGGAATTCTTTAAAAAAATCCGGTTTTCTGGTCACCTTTTTTGCAACAAGGGTATAAATATTACACGTGTAATGTAAGTACGACCGCTTACTGCATCTGATTCCATCCTAACCCCCATTTCTATGCGCCTGACCACTACCACCGTACTTGCCCAAGCCGTTGTCCAGGAAGAGAAGACCTTGTTTTACGCCCAGCAGGCGGCCATTACCGCCGGGTTGTCATTTCACGTCCCGGGCAACATTTTCACCCACCTGTTGGGGTTGAAGTTTCAAAGCGAAGACCGCTACCTGACCAGCTTGCAGCGCCGCGAGATTCTGCGGAGCCGGCTGGAAGCCAACCGCCGGAAGTTGGCCGAGTTGAACAAACTGTACGGCCACCTGCGGGGCAATAAGTAATCGAAGGCAGGCCGGATGCAAAAAAGCTTCCCCGGGTTGTGGGGAAAAAATATTTTTGCGTAATATTGCGAACCAAAATAGTTCGGGGTGTAGCGCAGCCTGGTAGCGTACTTGCATGGGGTGCAAGGGGTCGTGGGTTCAAATCCCGCCACCCCGACTGAGTAGAACCGCTTAATTTCAAAAATTAAGCGGTTTTTTATTTATATTCACCCCAATTATCAGAATTTTATCACAGGATGGCTACCCTGTATGACCCCGACTACACCCCAAGATTGTACGATGCCGGAGGCGACGTAAGCAAAAGATGGTACATTGATTACCGGATTTGGGACACTGATAAGCAGGACTTCGTCCGCAAGCAGTACACCGGAATGAACAAGTACCCTAGCCGGGAATGGACTTCTACCCCGTGCCCGGTTACAGCCTGTTTTCGGCGACCCTCCGCCCGGCCACGCCCTTCGTGGTAGCCGGCGAGATGACCACCCTCCAGGTGACGCCGCAATTGTCTTTTGCGCCCAGCTTACTCAAGCCCGTGAACGGGCAGATCGTCTTCTCGGTGAAAAAACGCCTCCGGCCGCTGCTGGTCGAGACCCTCACGGTGACGAACAACCAGGCGGGTGCGGCCACGTACACCGTACCGGTCACCAAGGGCGACTGGACATCAAGTACGCCACCACGCAAAATGTCTTTTACACCAGGCTGTACGATAAGCCCCACGCCTACACCCGGCTGCCGGTTGCCAAAGCGCTGGCTGCGGCACAGAAAGAGTTTGAGGGCATGGGGTACGGCCTCAAAATTTACGATGCCTACCGACCTTACCAAGTGACCCGCCGCATGTACGAGATGCTGCCCGATACGATTTACATGGGTCTGCCGTGGAAAGGCAGTACCCACAACCGGGGCATTGCCCTTGACCTGACGCTGGTGGACCGGAAAACGGGGCAGGAACTGGACATGCCTACCCCTTTTGACGCCCTGGTGTACGCCTCCCATCCCGGTTTTATGGGCCTGCCTGAGCCGGTACTCAGAAACCGGCAAATGCGCTTTGACGTCATGCGCCGGCACGGCTTCCGGGTAGACCCGGTGGAGTGGTGGCACTTCAACTACGTGGAAGGCCTCAAATACGAATTGCTGGATATTCCGCCCGATGAGCTAGAGCAGCTGGTAAAGAAGCACCAAAGGAAGTAGCCCGGTAACGCTCTTTATGCAAGCCGGTTCCTTGTATTCTTCCTCCGGAATCCATTTTCGGTTCTCTACCAGGTCGCGGCGCCGGCAAGGGCTCTAGAGCAACTGGTATTTGAGCAGGCGGGCCACGACGAGGTGATACTCCCGCTCCAGCCCCTGGTACTTCTCGTAGGAGGCGTACAGGAGGGCAAGCTCGGAAAAGTATTCAATCGTGGTGATCTGCCCGAGCCGCAGCGATTTGTCCAGCAGCGGTTTTGAGTCTAGGGCATCGAGCAGTTGCCGGTATTCGGTCAGGCCGTCCGCCAGCTGCTGGTACTGCGTATACAAAGCCAGCAACTGGTGATAGTGTTCCAGCCGGTGCTCCTCCAGTTGCCGCTCGGCCACTACTACCTGGGCCCGGCCCGCGGCCACCGTGTTTTTGTGCTCAAACAGCGGAATGCTGATTCCGGCGTGAATTCCCTGGTAGCGTTGCCCGAGAATGGATTGGTAATGGTAACCCACTTCCGGCCGGGGCAGGGATAAAGCCCGGTTGAGACTTACCTGCCCCCTGCTGATCTGGAGTTGTTGGCGGATTGCCTGTAAAGCCGGGTCCTGCGCCTCCACGATGCTGTCTAACTGAGCAAACGGGGGAATGTCGGGAACCGAAGGGTAGAGGGTATCGGAAAGGGAGAGGGCTTGCCCACCGTTGAGTTCGGTGAGTTTCTGCGCCAGCAACACCCGTTCACTTTCGTTGCGCCGGACGTCCTGCTGCAAGCTCACCCGTTGCAGGCGGGCTTTGTTCACGTCCAGCACCGAAATGTCTTCCTGGGCCAGCCGTTGCCCGTACGCGGCCAGCAGCGCCTCCGTCTCCGCGAGCCGCCCGGCGAGCCACCTTCCCCGTCTGTTGTGGTAGATCAGATCCAGACAGTGCTGCTTGGCCTCCAGCAACAGGTTCTGCCGCTCGGCCTGGGTCTCTGCATCCGTCAGCAGCGCCTGCCGGCGAATCACCTGCTTGCGGTGGCCGTACACGGATGGAAAATCAAAGGACTGCGTGATGGCAAACTCCTGCTGGGTGCCGGCCCCTTCGGGACGACCGGGCAGGTAATCGTACTCCACGAAGGGGTTGGCCGGGTATTGCCCGGTCCGGCTTTCGAGCTTGCGGGCCTCGGCGGCTTGCCGCACGGTGGCCAGCGACCGGTTGTTGCGGGCAATCCGGGCCAGTACGCTGTCCACGGAAGAACGCTGCGCCCAGGCTGGCAGCGAAAGCAGCACGGTGCCCAGCGCCAGCAGGGTACGGTTATATATCTTTTGCTTGGACTTCATTTTTCTGGTGCGTCAGCCGGTAAATGGAGGGGACAATAAACAGGTTCAGCAGCGTGGAGGTGAGCAGCCCCCCGAGGATGACTTTGGCCATCGGGCTCTGGATTTCGTTGCCCGGCTCATCACCCGCCAGGGCCAGCGGAATCAGCGCCAGGGCCGCGCACAAGGCCGTCATCAAGATAGGAGGCAGCCGGTCCACCGAGCCTTTGATCACCGTTTCGGCTACCGGGAGCCCTTCCCGGTGCAAGGTCTGGTAGTGGGAAATGAGCAGGATGCCGTTGCGGGTGGCAATGCCGAAGAGGGTAATAAAGCCGATAATGGCCGGAATGCTTAAAATGCCCGAACTCAGGTATAAACTCATCACCCCGCCGATCAGGGCCAGGGGCAGGTTCAGCAAAATGATGCCCGCCAGCCGGGTTTCCCGGAAAGCCTGGTGCAGGAGCAGGAAAATTACCCCAATGGCTAGTAGTGACGTAAACAGCAGCGTCCGGGAAGCTTCCGCTTCGGCCTCAAACTGACCGCCGTACTCGATCCGGTAGCCCTCCGGCAAACGGACCGCCCGGTTCACCCGCGCCTGTATCTCTGCCACTACGCTCCGCTGGTCCCGGCCCGATACGTTGGCCGACACAATCGTGCGGCGTACGGTATTTTCCCGGTTAATGGTACCCGGACCGGTCGTAGAAACGATATCGGCCACGTAATAGAGGGGGATTTTGCCGTGGGTAGGCGAATCGATCAATAGGTTCCGAAGGTCTTCCAGGCGGCCCCGCTCCTTTTCATCGAACCGGACCAAAAGGGCATAACTGCGGTTCTCCTCGTATACCTGCCCGACGGCCTCCCCCGCCAGGGCCGCGTCCACAAACCCGGTAAACCCTCCGACCGGAATGCCGTAACGGGCCAGCATGTCTCTGCGGGCTTTGATTTGCAGCTCGGGCACCTGGATCTGCGGCTCTGCGCTCAGGTCCACCAGCCCCTCGATTCCTTCAATACGCGCCTTCACCTGGCCGGCAATCGTGTGGATGCGCGATAGGTCCGGGCCAAACACCTTGATGGCGATGTTGGCCCGGGTGCCCGAGAGCATGTGGTCAATGCGGTGGCCGATGGGCTGCCCGATGGTGATGTTCACCCCGCCGATGAAGGCCAGTTTTTCCCGGACGGCGGCCAGAAATTCCTCCCGGCTGCGGTCCTTGAGTACGAAGGGCGCGTCAATTTCGGAAGCATTCACCCCCTGGGCGTGTTCATCGAGTTCAGCCCTGCCCGTCCGCCGGGTCGTCACCGTGATTTCCGGAATTTCGAGCAGGCTCGTTTCAATCTGTCGTCCTACCCGGTTAGACTCTTCCAGGGAAGTTCCCGGCAGGGTGATGGCGCTCACGACCAGGGAACCCTCGTTGAACTCGGGCAAAAAGCTGCGGCCCAGGCCCAGGAGTCCGGCGATTCCGAGCACAACCAGGACAATCGTAGCCAGCACGGCGGTCTTCCCGTAGCCCAGGGTGCGCCGCAGGGCTTTTTCGTACCACCGGTTGAGCCGGCGTACCAGGGGACTTTCCCGGTCCTGGCGACGTAATCGCTCCTCATCCGTGAGCAGGTAGCTGCACAGGACCGGCGTAAGGGTCAGGGCCACCACCAGTGAGGCGAACAGGGACACAATGAAGGCCACGCCCAGGGGGGCCAGCAGGCGTCCTTCCATGCCCGAGAGGAAAAACAGCGGCAGGAAGGCAATGATGATGATAAAAGTGGCGTGAATGACGGACGTACGAATCTCCGTGGAGGCCTCGTAGATGACCCGCAGCTTGTTTTTCTGCGCTGGTGCGGGTAGTCGGGCATTTTCCCGCAGGCGCCGCAGCACGTTCTCCACGTCGATAATGGCGTCGTCCACCAGGTCGCCCACCGCAATGGCCATGCCGCCCAGGCTCATCGTGTTGATGGTAAAGCCCAGCCATTTGAGCGTGAGAATGGCGACCAGGAGCGAAACGGGAATGGCCAGCAGGGAAATCACCGTGGCCCGGGCGTTGAGCAGAAACACGAACAGGATCACGACCACAAACAGGGACCCTTCCACCAGCACCCGCCGGATGTTGCCGATGGAAGCATCAATAAAATCGGCCTGGCGGAAGATCCGGCTGTGGACTTGCAGGCTACCCGGCAGCTGCCCGGCAAGTTCGGCAAGGGTCTGGTCAATCTGGCGGGTAAGGGACAGGGTATTCGTGTTCGGCTGCTTCATGACCGTGAGGATCACGGCCGGTTTGCCTTTTAGGGAGCCGTCCCCGATTTTGGGGGCCGCCCCTACCCGTACCTGGGCTACTTCCTCGATCCGGACCGGGTACCCCTTCACGACTTTGATCACCGACCGGCCAATCTCCCCCGGGTCACCCGTACGGCCCACCCCCCGGATGATGTACTCGTTGCCGTACTGGTTCATAAAGCCGCCGGAAGCATTGGCGCTGGCCTCCCGGCTCGCTTTCAGTAGTTCTTCCAGGCTTACCCCGTACTGCTTCATCCGGAGCGGCGAGGCCAGCACCTGGTACTGCTTGTACTCCCCGCCGATAACTACCACCTGGGACACCCCTCCCACCGAAAGCAGCCGGGGCCGGATCGTCCAATCGGCCAGGGTACGCAGCTCCATCACCGAAAGGCTGTCGGAGGTGAGGCCCAGGAGCATGATCTCGCCCATGATGGAAGAATTAGGGGCCAGCGTCGGGGCACCTGCTTCACCGGGCAACCGGTCGGCTACGGTGGTGAGCTTTTCGGTTACAATCTGCCGGGCGCGGAAAATGTCGGTGCCCCACTCAAATTCCACCCAGACAATGGAAATGCCCAGGGCCGAAGAAGACCGTACCCGGCGAACCGACGTAGCCCCGTTCACGGCCGTTTCCAGGGGAAAGGTCACCAGGCGCTCCACCTCTTCGGGCGCCATGCCGTGGGCTTCGGTGAGTACCACCACCGTGGGGGCCGTCAGGTCCGGGAACACGTCCACTTCCATCCGGATGGCCGTGTAGGTGCCCACCACCAGCAGCAGTACAGTGGCCGCCAGGACCAGCAGGCGGTTATGCAGGGAAAAGTGAATGATCTGGTTGAGCATGCAGCGTAGTATTCAGCATGAAGCGTAAAGTTGGGCAGGGCGTTTAATGTTCGTGGCCGTGGGCCGGCACCGCCCCCGAGGCAGTGGAAAGTTTGATCTGGTACGCCCCCTTGGTCACCACCCGTTCGCCGGCGCGGATGCCGGAGCGGACGGCTACCTGCCGGCCGTCGGAAGGGCCCAGTTGCAGAGAACGTTTCTCGAAGCCCTCTCCCGAAGTTTGCACGTAGGCGTAGTAGTACCCCGATTCTTCCACGAGGGCGGAGGCGGGTATCACCAGGGCCGGCTCCGCCTCCCGGGTACGCAGGTAGACTTCCGTAAAAGCGCCGGGCAGCAGATTGCCGCGGTTGGCTAGCCCGAAGTAGACCGGCAAAAAGACACTTTCCTCACTTGCCGCCTTGCCGTAGGAGAGCAGCTTTCCGTCCAGGTCTTCCGAACGGTACAAGGTCGTATCGTAGGTAGTCCGGAAGGTGGCTCCCTGGAGCCGGGAGAGCGTGGCGGCGTAGTGCTGGGGAACGTCTACCCGGAGTACGAGTTTTTCCTGCCCGGAAAGGGTGGCCAGCGGTTGGCCTGCTTCTACGTACTGCCCTTCCCGCACGGCGATGTTTTTCAAAAAACCACCCTGCGGGGCCGCTACGCGTTGTTCGCCTGCCCGGTAATTACGCGAGAGGTTCTCATACACCGTTTGCGTATTGCGGTAGCGGGCCAGCGCCGCCTGGTATTCCCGCTGGGGAATCAATCGGTCTTTCACCAGTTCGCCCGCCCGCTCGTAATCGGCTTTGGCCTGCTCGAAGTCCGTCCGGGCTTGCCGGTAGCGGGTCTGGAGGTTGTTTTCCGTCAGCGCCCCGCCTGAAAGGGTAAAGAGCACTTCTCCTTTCCGCACGGACGAACCTACCAGTATGGGGGAATTCGTTTCAGGCGAACTGCCTAAGGAAACAATACCGCTGCCCGGAGCGGTTACGGTCATTTCCTGGCCGGGTGCCGGGAGGATTTGCCCGCTTGCGCGGATCACTTCCCCGAAAGGAGCCAGTTGGACGACCTGGGTGGCAAAGTCGGTTTTCCAGGCCTGCTCCTTCAGATACGTCACTTCTTCCCCTGGCGCTTCCTCCGGCTGACTGGCCAAGGCTGTTTCTGCATCCGGGTAAACGGTTACCGGGTCAATGACGAACCGGTCGGTGAAGGCTTTGGTTTTGACGTCGAAAACGAGTTGGTACTGACCGGCTTCCCGGGGTTGCAACGCGGGCCGGAAGATGCCCGGGGAACCCGGCGAAGTGACCCGGTGCCGGATGCCTTTTTGCCCCTTGATGAGGCTCACGGTCACTTCTCCTGCCAGCAACGGCTTGAAGTGCCGGAGTTCCGTCAGGTGCACCGCGAACCGGGACGTTTGACCCGCTACCAGGGGCGGAAACTCCACGAAGAGCTCCGATTGATGGGCGTAAAGTGTATAGGAAAGGGCGGACAGGCCCTCCTCGTGCGAATGGCCGCCCGCTCCGTGCGCGTGTCCTTCTTCGGAGGCCTGGTTCCGGCAACCGGCTGCCGAACACGCCAGGCAAAGGATGATCCAGGGTAAAACCTTCATCGGTTGTGCGGGAAAAAGGGGCAGACTTTTCACCTGCCCCCGGGGTAAGGGTTTAATGGGAATGGGCTTTTCCGTCGGCGTGGGTATGCACCGAATCGGTGGCAGGTGAGCCGGTTGCCGCCGAATCGGGCGACACGGCAAATTCTTCCTGTTCCGGGGCCGCGGGGTGGTCCTCGTGCGTCGTTCCGTCCTCGTGCGTATGCGTGCCATCTTCCTGGTGGCCGTGTTCGCTTTGCTGGGTGCAACCCGTCGTAAGGGCAGCCCAAAGCATCAACGAAGTGAATATTCGTTTCATGTGGGAGATTAAATATCGGTGAATGAATGGGAGTACGGGCATGTAAAGCCTTCGGCAGGCGTTTACACACCGGTTCTGGGTGCTGGTAGAATGGCAGAGAAACCCGGCTTACCGGGCAAAAGCGGGTGGGCCCCGGTGGGTAAGGGAGGAAAGAGAGAGAAAAGTAGCCCTGACAAATGCCTTCTTCGGTGGCTGCCTTCGGTCGGGTGGAATTTTAGGATAGAGGAACCGAAAGGCCGGCGTGACAATAAAAGGCAAGGAGGGCGTAATCTTTTTTACCCAGTGCGCCACCTCCACCGGGTGGAATAGCTGCACGGCCCCCTCATGACCCGCATGATGGAATAAATCGAATGCCGTATTGGATTCCTCTGGTGCGGGTGCCGGCTGATGGTGATCTGAATCGTGGTGATGCGGATGGGGATGACCTGACTGCTCGTGATGATGCGCAAAATCATCCGGATGGGCGTGGTGGTGATGGGGCAGCAGGTTGTGTGCCTGCCACAAAGCGAATACAAAAAGCAGCACGGCGGATACGTACCTGGCTCTGGATTTTCCCATCTTGTGCAAAGCTACCACCCAAAAACGGAATAAGAAAGCGCGGTGCAAGTGCTTGACCCTCACGCAAGCGTTGCCCGTTTGGCGTGAAGCTAAGCATATTGCAAAGCGGAGTTCAACAGCTTGTCACTCTGACGCAACAAAAAAATGCCGAAGGGTGATCCCTGGCCGGGCCAGGTTGCCGGAACGGTAAGGCTGCCCTGATTGATTGACCACGTGTTTCACTATCCGGCTTCAGGCAGACATACTCCGGCGGCAGCTACCCCGGACGGCCTGTCTGCTGCTTCTTTTTGCCTCTTTATTCGGATAAAACCACCAAACAGTTTGAACGCTGCCGGGGCTGCTGCATACACGCAGCAATATTGGTAAACCACTAACCCGCTATTCCCATGACTTCGCTTAAATGCTTCTTTGGCATAGCATCCCGGGCAGAGGAATACGCCACCCGCTGTCGGCCCGGACTCCTTGAGCCGGAACCGGAGGGCCGGGTGATACACCTGGGTGGGGTATTTAGCGGCCTGCGTCATCATCCGGAAGGAAAAAAGGAAGCAGTCCGCCGGTCGGCGGGCTGCTTACGGGCTGCCGTTACACGTGCAGGAAATGGAGTCCGAAGCTCTCGGATTCCAGCGTTTCGCGCCACTGGTGAATGAGCCGGCGGTAGGCCTCTCCCACCGGGCGGATGTTGCGGTTCAGATCATACAAACCCAGCGCATTCACGTTGCCATTGTCCTCCCGCAGGGCACTGTCCCAGTCCACCTGGTCGGTGAGGCTGTACCAGGTGAAGCCGGCCAGCGGCACCCCGTCGCGGCGCAGCCGAACGGCGTTGGCCCACTGCTTGCGCAACCATTGGTCGGCGCCCGGCTCCCTGATGTTGGTTTCCGTGTGCATGACGGGCAAGCGGTAGCGGTTATAATACTGCTTGGTAATGACGTAATACCCGAAAATCTCCCCGGAAGGACCGGTGGTGCCGTCGCAGTAGACCATGTGTTCGTTGGTCATGTAATAGTCGTTGCCCATCACGCAGCGGGCTTTTACCTGGTTCTGCAAAAACCAGTGGTACTCCTGCCGGCTCATGCCGTTCTCCATCAGGTATTCGTACACGGTAGCCCGGATTGGGTAGCCGTAGGTCAGGTCGAGGGATAAAAAACGCTTTTCGTTGAGGAAGTGAGCCAGCGGGTAACAACTCGGCTCGTCGGCGTGGAAATACTCCGACGACTCGCTCTGGATGAAGGTAGCCTGGGGTTGTACGCGCAGGATTTCGTGCATGGCCATTACGTTGGCCTTGCAGAGGTGTTTGAGCGCCGTCACGTACGCCCGGTCACTTTTCAGTTGCTCATTCCACCACCCCTTCTCGGCGGAGAAGCTCGCGGCAATGAAAATTTCGTTGACGGGGGTGTAGAACTGGAGGTACGGGAAACGCTGGGCAAAAGCCCGGGCGTACTCGGCAAAGTGTTCGGGGAAGTCGGGATTCTGAAAATTGCCCAGCCAGTCGGGCACCCCGAAATGGCACAAATCCACGATCGGCTCGATGCCCAGTTCGTGGAGCCGGTTAAAGGTGGCATCCACAAAACTCCAGTCGTAGCGGCCGGGGCCCAGGTGCACCCGGTAATAGGGCGGACCGTAGCGCAGAAACTCGATGCCCATCTCCTGCACCAACCGGAAGTCTTCTTCCCAGTGCTGGTAGTGGCCGCATTTTTCCATCTCGTCTACCCGCTTGGTTTTGCCGTCGGGCAGTACAATGTTCGGATAACTGTTTTCGATGCCGGTAGCGAACATGAACCGGTTCATGCGCATCGTCTTGCCCAACTGCTGGTAGACCGCCCTTCCTTCCTTGGTAATAAATTCCATCGCTCCCTCCGTTCGGGTGGCACCGTTGCCACGCTACCCGCTTACGCAGCGTAAGTCATTGCGTTGGCCCTCCCCGCACTTGTTTACACTTTTCCCGGTGATCCCGGTCCAGGCATCGCGGCCGGGCAGAAAGCAGTTGTTTGCTCAATTGGGCCAGGACGAAGGTCTTTTCCTCCTGGGCGGCCACTGCCGGGGAACATCCCCGGACAGATTAGTGAAAGGTTCTCATTAGGGCTGCTCTGGTACGTACCCCGCCAGGAACCCATCCGGTTCTCCGTCGTATAGCCGGAGGCAAACAC
This sequence comes from uncultured Cytophagales bacterium, assembly GCA_902805615.1. Classification (GTDB taxonomy): domain Bacteria; phylum Bacteroidota; class Bacteroidia; order Cytophagales; family 172606-1; genus CADCTQ01. The sequence continues at coordinate 16,717 of CADCTQ010000467.1, read as the reverse complement.
GCCGCTTCCGGCAAGGCCCGCCTGACCACCGGTTCCCCCCGTGAGCAGCCCGGCAACGAGCCGTTTTGGCAAGAAAGTATTTCAAACCATCCCATGATCGAACAACCTATGCGGGCAGCATCTCCCCTGATCAATGAGCGAACCGACTGGCAGGCCGTCCGGGGCCAGTTCCCCCTCTCCCCCGAGTATATTCACCTGGCCTCCTCCCAGTTCATTGCTTCCCATCCCAGAGCAGTAGACGAGGCCATCGACGGCTACCGGCGGGAACTGAACGAGAACCCCGTGCTGGTGGTGCAGGAAAACGAAATGTCGCGCATGCAGCAGGTGCGGGAAGCGGCGGCCAACTACCTCGACGTGTTGCCCGACGACGTCTCTATGACCGACAGCACGACCATGGGGCTGGGCCTGCTCTACAACGGCATGTTCCTGGAAAAAGGACAGGAGATCCTGGCGACTTACCACGAATACTACTCCCACTACGAATCCCTGATGCTGGCCGCCGAGCGGACCGGGGCCCGGGTGAAGCGGATCAAGCTGTACGAGGAAGCACCCCAGGTATCGCCCGGTGCGGTGGTAGCGGCCGTACAGGGAGCCATCTCGCCGGCCACCCGGATCGTGGCCCTTACCTGGGTGCATTCGAGCACCGGCGTCAAACTGCCCATCCGGGAGGTAGCCGACATGATCCGGGAAGTGAACCGGCAACGGGCTCCCGAAAACCGGGTGATCTTCTGCGTGGACGGCGTGCACGGCTTCGGCATCGAAACCGACACGGTGGCCGGCCTGGGTTGCGACTTCCTGGTGGCCGGCTGCCACAAGTGGCTCTACGGTCCGCGGGGAACGGGCCTGGTGGCAGGGGCTGCCGGGGCCTGGCAGGCCATCAAGATGCGGCCCATCATTCCCAGCTTTACCGAATCGATGGACGAGTGGATCGAAGGCTCGCCCATCTACGAGCCCCTCACGGGCAAGAAGATGACCCCGGGCGGCTTTCATTCCTTCGAGTACCGCTGGGCCCTCAAAGAAGCCTTTGCCTTCATGGAAAGCCTGGGCCGGCAGCAGGTGGCCGACCGGGTGCACGGGCTGGCCTACCAGTGCAAACAGGGCCTCTCGCGGATGCCCCACGTGAAGCTGGTCACCCCGATGGACAGCGCCCTTTCGGCCGGCATCGTCAGCTTCCTGGTGGAGGGGCAGTCTCCCGAAGAGACCGTGGACCGCCTGCTCAAAAAGAAGATCATTGCCACCGTGGCGCCCTACCGGCCGGCCTTTGTCCGGTTTACGCCCGGCATCTACAACACGCCCCAGGAGGTGGACGCCGCCCTGCGGGCCGTATCCGAACTGCGAAATGGCTGAGGGGCGTTTTTGAGTTCATGAGTTCAAAATAAATACGCGCCTGACAGGCAGTGCTTCCTGACTCATAAACTCATGAACGCTACACTCATAAACGCTACACTCCTAAACGCTAAACTCCTAAACTCCCTATGGCTTGGCTTACGCTGCTGCTGGCTGGACTTTTCGAAGTAGGCTTTACGACCTGCCTCACGCTTTCGCGCAATTTTACCCGCCACGGGTGGTCATTGGGGTTCCTGGTGTGCAGCATCCTGAGCTTTCTGCTGCTCAACCAGGCCGCGCAACGCATTCCCATGGGCACGGCCTACGCGGTGTGGACGGGCATCGGGGCAGTGGGTACGGTACTGGTCGGCATCCTGCTCTTCAAGGAGCCGGTGGACTTCCGGCGGCTCCTGTTCCTGCTGTTGCTGGTCGGTTCAATCATGGGCCTCAAATCGGTAACGCATTAAAAGAACCATTTATAAAACGTACGATTGCCGGGTAAAACGCCGGGCATTACCGGCCTTCGGGCCGGAGCTGCAACTGGTTACGGACCTGCCTGGGATACAGGCTGCTCAGCCCTGACAACAGGTTCTGGAGTTGCTTCTCGTCCACCTGCCCGGTAAGCGTTACCACGCTGTCCTGCACCTGGGCCAGCGCCAGCGGATGTTTGGCCAATACACTGTCCACGGCGCTTTTGAGCGTGTAATCCGTGCCGATCTGGAGCGGGGCCACCTGGACCTGGTCTACCACCTGCTTTACGCCCGCAATGTCCTTGACTGATCGCAGTACTTCCGATTTGGCTTTTGGTGTGGGACACTTGCCGCTTAGGGTAACGGCGCCCCCGTTTACCGTGTACTGGAGGCCGGCGTAGTTGAGTTCGGTTTTGGCCTTGAGGGCCAGTTGGGTTTTGATGTCCTGGTCCATGGCGTGCCGGTTGCAGCCGGCCGTCAGCAGACTGCCCAGGCCGAGGAGCAGAAAAAAGTAGCCGCCCCGGCCGGTACGGCGGGAAACGCCCGTAAGCAAAGTCACGCGCTGCCGGTAAGTAGTCATAGGGAAAAGGGAAAGGATGATTGACAGGCTACTATACCCGGGAACCGGTTCGAGAGTTGCCCCAAGGGCGGCCAAGTTTGCGGGGGCAGCGGCTTTGCCGGAGGGTTAAATGAATGGTTTTCACTAAGGTATACCAGGCCGCCCGCCGGAGCACCCCACCTGCGTACAAGAACCAGATCAAGCATTTGATGGCGTTACCGGCCGGCCCCATCATGGCAAGGGCAGCGGTGCGCCGGTCAACCGCACCCATAAACCCTCAACTCCTACCCAGTTCAAACCGCAAGATGGAAAAAGAAGAAATTCAATCCTGGGACTGGCAGCGCATCCTGATCGGCAATACGCCGGGCGAATTTATGCTGGAAGTTTTCCTGCGTACGGTGGTCATCTACGTGGTGCTGCTGGTGGTGATGCGCCTGCTGGGCAAACGGATGAACACCAACGTAAGCATCCTCGACATGGCCATCATGGTCCTGCTGGGGGCCATTGTTTCCCCCGGCATGCAACTGCCCGACCGGGGTGTTCTGGCGACCATCCTGGTGCTGGTCTGCGTGGTCGGCTTCCAGCGCATCGTGAGCCTGTTGGCCTTCAAAAGCCGCAAGATCGAAGTGCTCACGCAGGGCGACGTGACCCGGCTGGTGGAAAACGGGGTGATTGACGTACGGCAACTGCGCAAATCAGTCATCTCCCACGAGGAGCTGTTCGAGTACCTGCGGGGCCAGAAGGTCCGCCAGTTGGGGCAGGTCAAACGGGTGTACCTGGAAGGCAGCGGCCAGTTGAGCATTTTCCGCAACGCCCAGGACCAACCCGGCTTGTGCATTCTGCCGGCGGAGGACGAAGCGGTATACCGCGGCGAAGCCCGCAGCCCCCGCTTGCTGGCCTGCAAGAACTGCGGCACGGCGGTGCCGGGCCAGTTGGCCGCCTCTCAGCCCTGCGGGCACTGCGGCGCCCGGGACTGGGACCCGGCCGTGGCCGCAGGCGAGGAGAACCAGCCCGGCAGCCCCGGCCCCGATCCCCGGCCCGAGCCCCGGCCGGTACCCTTTCCGCGAGGCGGCTAAAGAGCCCCGTACGGCCAGTCTCCTTCCCCTTTCAATTGTCCATTGTTCATTTTCAATTACCCATGAAGCCTGAAGAAATCCACCTTTACGACCTCCAGCGCATCCTGTTGGGCGAGGTGCCCGGCAGTTTCCTCCTGGAAGCGGCGCTGCGCATCCTGTTCCTGTTTGTGCTGCTGATTGTGTCCATCCGGGTGATGGGCCGGCGCATGGCCTCCACCCTCACGCGCAACGAACTGGCGGCCCTAACCTCGCTGGCGGCGGCCATCGGGGTATCCGTGCTGGACCCCAGCCGCGGGCTGCTGCCGGCGCTGATCATTGCCGTGGTGGTCATTGCCTTCCAGCGGAGCATGGCCTACGGCGTGTTCAAGAGCAAAAAGCTGGAACGGGTGTTCATGGACCACAACAACGTGCTCATCGCCGACGGCTGCCTGAACCACTCGGAGGTGCGTAAGGCGGGCCTCTCGCAGGAACGCTTGTTTGCCCAGCTCCGCTCGGAAGGCATCGACAACCTGGGCAAGGTGCAACGGATGTACTTTGAGCCCAGCGGCCGGTTCACCATCCTGCAAGCGCCCAGGCCCACCCCGGGTTTGCCCATCATTCCCGAATGGGACAATGGGTACATTGAGGAGAAGCAGCTCGTGCGGGACCACTTTGCCTGCTGCAACTGCGGCCTGGTGGTGCAGGCCGGACGCATGCCCACTACCGAATGCCGCCGCTGCGGGCAGAACGAGTGGCGTGAAGCGGTGCAGTAAACGCTCCGGAAGGGGGATTTTTTTAACAATACGCGTAAGGCATGGGTTCAATCGGGGAATTCAGCAATATGCCGGCCGGTGCGCAAGCGGAATACGCCTGGAGGCACGGCGTTCTCCTGCGGAGTTGATTCAAGCATTTTTATGTCCGAAGCCAACCCGTGTTTTGCCCGGAATCTGCGGATTGTACGCTGACGGGCTACTTTAAGTCGAGTGCCTTGGGTTTTGATTCGCTCCTGTCAAGGGGGATCTTGATGGAAACCAGGGTGCCTTTTCCCGGCCTTGATTCGAGGTCAATTTCCCCATTCAACAGTTTGACCCGGTCCTGGATGGTCCTCAGGCCAATGCCCGTCCGGGCGTCAGGCTCCTGGAGGCGGTTTAGGTCAAGGCCCTTGCCGTTGTCCTGGGCATCCAGGTAAACAAACTGCTGGTCTTTGTTTACTTCCAGGCTGGCTTTGGTAGCGCCCGAATGCCTGACGATGTTATTGAGCAGTTCCTGGCTGATGCGGTAAATGGCCGTCTCGAGCGGAGCCGCGAGCCGTTCGGCAAAGTAGTGGCAACTCAGCTCAATACCGGTTCCCTGGAAGCGACGGCAAAATTCATCAATGGCTTTCTGGAGGCCAAAGTCTTTGAGCAAAATGGGTACCAGTTCGTGGGAAGCTCTCCGGGTTTCTTCAATGGCTTCCGTGAGCAGGGCTTCTACTTTCCTGAGCGCCTGGGCTACCTGTTCTTTCCGCTCAGGGGGAGCCTGCAGATCAACTCCCACCAGGTTCAACTTCGTCGCAAACAGGATCTGGCCCACCCCGTTGTGCAGGGATTCGGAGATGCGTCGACGTTCTTCTTCCTGGGCCTCCAGGATGGCATTGAGCAGCTGATTGTGCTGCTCCAGGCGGATGCGGATATTTTCCTCCTCCAGGCGTTTGATCTCGGAAATGTCCAGATCCACCCCTAGTATCTTCTCGGGCTGTCCCGATTGATTGGATAAGCGTTGGGCCTGGATCTTTACCGTGCAGGTTTTCCCGTTGATGTGCATGCGTAAGGTTTCCTCCAGCGGCCGGTGGCTTTCTCTGAGTGCCTGCACGATCTTGTGGGCAATGGAGCGGTCCTCGGCTAAGGCGTAATCCAGGTAGATTTCCGGACGGATCGGTGCGTCTTCGGGTAAGCCAAACAAGCGGTACATGCCCGCACTCCAGGTAATCTGCCCGCTCTTTACGTCGTATTCCCAGCTTCCCAGGCAAGCAAGCGCTTCGGCTTGCCGCAGGATGTGGTAGTTCTTCAACAGTTCCTGCTCAGCTCCTTTGCGTTCGGTAATGTCCAGGTTAGTAGCTACCAGTCCGTCATCGAGTTTGACAAACAGGGCCGAATACCACTTGTTTAACCCTTCGAAAGGGTAGTGGTATTCCATCCCTTCGGGTTTGCCCGTCTGCATGACCCGCAGCATTACCTCAAACAAACCCGCCTCTTTAATCCCCGAAAATTCCCGGGCATAGCGTTTACCCACCAGGTCCCTGCGGCCGGTTTCTCTTTCGAGTTCTTTATTAACCATCCGGATGCGAAAATCCTGGATGTTCCCCGCTTCATCCCGCTCGGCCTTGAGCACCGACAGGCTGATCAAGCTCGTATCAAACACCGATTGCAGTAAGTCTTTGCTTTCCTGGAGTTCTTCTGTCCGGGCTTTGACCTTTTGCTCGAGTAGCGTGTTGAAGTCTTGCAGGTGCTGCTCGTATTCTTTCTGCCGGGTGATGTCCACGACAAACTCTACGCATTCGGTTTCACTCAAGCGTTTGCCGGCAAACAGCCCCCACCAGCGGGAACCGTCCGGACGAATGTACTGCTTCTCATAAGGCGTGTTTTCGCCTTGGGTCAGTAGCTCCTGCTGAGCAATACGGGAAGCTTCTCTAAACTCGGGTGGGGTAAGCTGCTTCCAGTGTACCTTGCCGCCGGCTAAGTCCTCTCTGGCGTAGCCGCTCATCCGGCAGAAAGCCGGGTTGGCATCCTGGATATTTCCTGCCGGATCGAAGAAAATCACGCCCACGGTCTGGATCGAGAGTGCTTTTTGCAATCGCTCTTCCCGTTCCCGCAACGCCTCGGTCGCCTGTTTCAGCCCGGTAATGTCGGTGACAACCGTAACCGCTCCGATCGTATTTCCATCCGGGTCTCCGATCGGCACGGCCGCAACGCGGGTCCAGATTCGGGCTCCTTCCGGCGGGTGGTAAAGCATTTCCATGCCGGGCACGACGTATTCTCCCCGCAAAGCACGGGCACCGGGAAAACCCTCCCGCCCCACCCGGGTGCCATCCGGATGATGGGCCAGCCAATGCGGATAAAGATTATCTTCCTGCGAGGGCATGATGTTGTGGGGCAGGTAGAGACGCATTTCCTCGTTGGACAAAAGCAGCTGCCCTTTGGGGTCTGCAAAGCCGATCCCCACCGGCAGGGCTTTGAAAACGGCCCTCAGTTGCGCTTCACTGTTACGCAGGGCTTCTTCGGTCCTTGCCCTTTCTACCGATGCCCAGGTGCGATCGGCCGTTTCCACCGCCAGTTCCACCTCCAATTCGGTCCACGTCCTGGACGCACTCTGTGCCACCGTAAAAACGCCCGCCACCTTGCCGGCTTTCACGACCGGAACGTTCAAAAATGACCCAATGTCTACCCGGAGCAAAAGCGATAGCAGGGCATCGTTCACTAATTCAGATTCATGAACGTCATTGACAATAAAGGGAAGGCCGGTTTCCAAAACGACGTTAAACAAATCGAACTGGTCTAGCCGGTAAGTGCCGGCAATCGAATGAAGACCATTGCCAGATGCATCCCGACGAATAATGGCCGAACCCTCCTCAATCGTGCAGTAATAACACCGGTCCGCCTGAAAGTACCGTAACGCTTCGGCGGTAACCGCTTCTTCGATGGCAATAGCGTCTGACCGGGAACCAAGTGCATCGCTTAGCTTCAACCGGTAAGCCTGTCGCTGTTCTTGTCGTTTGCGCCCGGTGATGTCCTGAAAAACAACCGAAATAAACCGGCTGCCCGGTCCGCCCACACGGGCATACTGCAGGGTAAACCAGCGATCCAAATCGGCTTGATACCCTTCCCTGCGGACCGGCTCGCCGGTCTGATACACCTGGGTCATGCTATCGAGCCAATGTTGCTCCAGATGCGGGAATAGCTCGCTGGCCTTTTTGCCAAGCGCATCCTTTAGTCCGGAGTGTTGCCCATACGCCTTATTGACTTCCCGGTACATTACATCGGTCACCTTTCCCTTTTCATCGAGAAGCAGTTCCTGGATGGTAAAGCCTTCGTCGATGGTTTCGAACAGGGTGCGGTATTTTGCTTCGCTTTCTTCCAAAGCTTCTTGGGCGCGGGCGCGTTCTATCCGCGACCAGATGCGGGTTGTCAGCTCGCGCATCAGTTCCAGCTCGCCCGCTTGCCAGTCACGGGGCCTGGCATCATAGAAGCCAAGCAGGAAATACCAGTCGTCCCCGCGCAGCAGCGGCACGGTCACCATGGCCCCGATCCCAAAGGCCCGGTACTGCTCCCCCCCGGTACGCGGGTCGGCGAATACATCGTTAATCACGACCGTTTCCCCCGCCCGGGAGGCAACCTGAAACCGGGGGCTGATGAAATCAGCAATCCGGTGTTTGCCGGGAATCTCCACGGCACCTTCCCGCCCCCATCCGTAGCTTACCCAGCACAGTTCCTGCGCCGGGTCAATCTCAACGAACAGGCACCGCGACAAACCGAAAAACGCGCCGATCTTCGCCCCAAGCACGGCCATTGTTTCGTCAATGCGCGTGAGCCGCACCAGGTCCTGGCTGATTTCGGCTAAAAAGGCAAGGTTTGCTCCGTGTCGTTTGCGTTCGGTGATGTCTTCCCCCGTGCCGGCAAGTATCCTTTCACCCGGGGCTTCTTCCAGTACGTACGGTTTTACCCGGAGCCACTTTACGCTCCCATCGGGCAAGAGGATGCGGAACTCGACATTTTCTCTGATTTCTCCGGCCAGCAGCGCCCCATACGCCTGCTCCAGGTACGGGAGGTCTTGCGGGTGCACCAGGGCCGGCAGTTCCGCGGAAGTCCGGAGGCTTTCTTGCGTACGGGCAAATACCTGCTCGAAAGCCGGATTCAGGTACGTAAATTGACCCGATGCCAGCCCGTAAGCGAACACCACCAAGTCATTCTGCTCGGCCAGCGAACGTAAAAAAGAGAAGGAAGGAGCATCGGGATGAAACATAGTCGAAAGGGGAAGATTCCAAGTCGACCTGATGCTGCCAATGGTTCATGCTAGCCCTTAGAAGAAAAGGAGGATGTGGCTTAAAGTTACCCGTACTGATTGAGAATCCCGCTTTCGCAGGGAAAGCTTTTGGTATGCATCCCACGAAAAACCAACCCTGCTGCGTATCCTTTTCCGGTTGGATACCTGACACTTAAAATACCTGACACTTAAGAAACAGAGCCCGTGTATCTTACCCTACGGCTGGCTCCCCGAATCCCGTAACCCGTATGCCTTTTGCTCCTGGTCAAGAGCCTCCTGCCTCTCATACTACCTTTTTCTGGTACGCTTTGCCGCTAAAAACAGAAAGAGGCCAAGACTTCTCTACCCTCTCGATATCGGAACGTTTTTGTTGACGGTTAAGCGGAAAAATCTGCTCTTTGCTTACCTTTCACTTTTAAGTGGGAACTCCAATCCGCTTCCAGCAGGAAACCTATGGCATCCTTACCGAATTTGTTTAGGTTTGATTGGTTCAGTAAGCATCCCTTCCCATCCAGTGGCCAAAAACAATCCTAAAACCCAAAAATCCAAGCGTGACATTGTCGTCATCGGGGCTTCGGCCGGGGGCGTAGAGGCCCTGATCGATTTCGTCAAAACCTTGACGGCCGACTTTCCGGCGCCTATTTTCGTTGTCCAGCACATTGCCCCCTATACGGAAAGCATCTTACCCGAGGTGCTCAACATGTTCTCTCCCCTCAAAGCCAAGCATCCCAGGGACGGTGAAAAATTTCAGCCCGGCACCATCTACATCGCGCCGCCCGACCATCACCTGCTGGTGGAAGGGAATCAGGTACTCATCAAGCGGGGGCCCAAAGAAAACCGGTTCCGGCCCTCGGTGGACGCCCTGTTCCGGTCGGCCGCCTACGCCTACGGACCGCGGGTGATCGGGGTAGTGCTCACCGGCTACCTCGACGACGGCACTTCGGGCTTGTGGACCGTCAAACGCCTGGGGGGCGTAGCGGTGGTGCAACAGCCGGCCGATGCCCATTTTCCCGACATGCCTGCCAATGCCCTCGAGTTCGTGGACGCCGATTACGTGATTCCCCGCTCGGAGCTGGGCGCCCTGCTGACCCGCCTGACCACCGAAACGGCGCCCGCCAAACCGAAAGTACCGGAGGCCGACCTGGAACGACTCTCGATTGAACTCAAGATTGCCCGCCACGACAATGCCTTTCAGATGGGCATCATTGACCAGGGCGAGTTTACCCCCTTTACCTGCCCCGATTGCCACGGCGCCTTGACCCAGCTCATCGAAGGCAACCTGATCCGGTTCCGGTGCCATACCGGCCACGCGTATACCATCAGTTCCCTGCTGTCTGAAGTCACCCAGTCAGTGGAAAGCATGCTCTATCAGGCCATGCGCGGACTGGAAGAAACCAACCTGTTGCTCAAACAGATGGGTGAACACTTTCTGAAAAGCAACCAGCCGGAGATCGCCGCGTTATTTCTATCCAAAGCCCGGCAAACCGAAAAACAATCCCGGGTGGTGCATGACTCTATTTTCAGGCACGAGTTGCTCAGTGGGGACATCCGGTTCCGGAAAAAAAAGCCGTGATGCATTGACGCGTTTATGCGTATCAGCTTATTGGATGATTATCAGCATGAACTTCGAACGCATAAACGCATAAACGCACTCCCCCCAAACCGAGCCCTTGCCATGAAAACGGATAACCCGGAGGAAAACGGAAGAGCCATTGATGAGACCTTGCTGACTGAACAGCAGGTAGACGTGCAGGTGCTGCGCAACCGGGACTTCCCGCTGGTGGGCATCGGCGGGTCCGCCGGGGCGTTCGGGGCGTTCGGGGAATTTTTTGCCTCGGTGCCCCCCGACAGCGGGGCGGCCTTCGTGGTGGTGCAGCACCTGGACCCCAGCGTGAAAAGCATGCTGCCCGAACTGCTCCAGCGCCATACCCCCATGCCCGTGGTGCGGGTAAAAGACGGCTTGCCGGTGGCGCCCAACCACATCTACGTGATTCCCGAAAACACGGAAATGGCCCTTTTCGGCGGGCGGCTGCTGCTGCTCAAGCCCTCCCGGCCCCGGGGCCTGCGCATGCCCATCGATACGTTTTTCCAGAGCCTGGCCGCCGACTGGGGCGAAAAAGCCGTAGCCATCATCTTCTCGGGCATGGGCACCGACGGGGAGCTGGGGGCCCGGTTCGTCAAGCAAGGGCTCGGCCTGGTGATCGCCCAGCGGCTCGATACGGCCGAGTACGAGAGCATGCCGCGCACCCTTATTGAATCCGGGCTGGCCGACTACGTGGAAGCCCCCGGCCAGATGGCCGGAAAGCTGTTCGAGTTTTTAAAGCGCCCCTACCGGAATATGCAGCACAAAGATGCCTTCGCTTCCCCGAAGGTTGCCAACGCCCTCCACAAAGTCCTGCTGCTGCTGCGCGGGCAGACGGGGCACGACTTCTCGCTCTACAAAAAAAACACCTTGTACCGCCGGCTGGAGCGGCGCATGAACACCCTGCAACTGGAAAGCCTGGAGGAGTACGTCACGTATTTGCAGCATAACCAGGAGGAGGTGAAGGTGCTTTTCAAGGATTTTCTCATCGGGGTCACCCGGTTTTTCCGCGACTACCCGGCCTTCCAGCTCCTGGAAGAAAAAATCCTGCCCGAACTGCTGGGCAAGAAAAAACCCAAGGAAGCCTTCCGCGCCTGGATCGCCGGCTGCTCGACGGGCGAGGAAGCCTACTCGATCGCCATCCTGGTGAGAGAATACCTGGAAAAAAGCCAGTTCCGCTCCCCGGTGCAGGTGCAGATCTTCGCCACCGACCTGGACCCCGGCGCCATTGAAAAAGCCCGCAAGGGGCAGTACTATTCCAACATGGGGGCCGACATGAGCCGCCAGCGGCTGGACCGGTGGTTTACCCGGGAGGGCGACTTCTACCAGGTCAACCAGGAAATCCGCGAGATGATCGTGTTTGCCGAACACAACATGACCCGCGACCCGGCCTTTACCAAGCTGGACCTGCTCTGCTGCCGCAACGTGTTCATCTACTTTACGCCCGAGCTGCAGAAAAAACTCCTGCCCGTATTTCACTACACGCTCAGTCCGGGCGGCGTGCTGTTTCTGGGCCCGGCCGAGAACGTGGATGGTCTGAATGAGGCTTTCGAAACGCTGGACGTGAAGTGGAAGTTGTACCGCCGCCGCGAGACGTCTTCGGCCCTGGCCGGTTTGCTCCAGTTTCCCGGCCAGGGGCTGCCCAAGCACCTGGCTGCTCCCGCCCCGGCGGCGCCCGAAGAGAAAAAGCCGGGGGGCCCCGACGAGGCCCTCCGGGACGTGCTCCTGGAAGAGTACACCCCACCAGCCTTGCTCATTGACGGGCAGGGCGAGATCCGGTACGTAAACGGCCGCACCGGCCGCTACCTGGAACTCAGGCCGGGAGGCGGGCAATTGAACCTGTTTACCATGGCCCGGGAAGGGCTCGCTTTCGAGCTGCGCAGTGCCGTGCAGGAGGCCCTCTCCGGGCAAACGACGGTGATCGTTCCCCGCCTGAAGGTAAACTCCGACGGGTTGACCCGGCTGCTCCGGCTCACGGTCCGCTACCTGGGAGCGCCCCCGGAGCTGAAAGGCCTGCTGCTGGTGCTGCTCGAAGAGTTGCCCCGGCCCCGGAAGGAACGCAAAACCGCCAAAGCCCCTGACTTCTCCCCTGATGCCCGGGAGGCGGAAGCCCTCGCCGCCGACAACAAGCGGCTGCGCAACCAGTTGCAGCAGTTGCGCGAGGAGAAGGACGTCACGGTGGAGGAACTCCGGTCGGCCAACGAAGAATTGCAGTCCACCAACGAAGAGCTGCAATCCACCAACGAAGAAGCCATTTCGGCCAAGGAAGAACTCCAGTCGCTCAACGAAGAGCTGATGACGGTGAACCTGGAACTGCGGGAAAAGTCCGACCAGCTCACCGAGGTCAACAACGACATGACTAATCTCCTGAACAGCTCGCAGATTGCCACCGTGTTCGTGGACAACGACTTGCAGGTGAAGCGCTTCACACCCGCGGCCACGGCCGTGTTTCACCTGGTGCCCTCCGACGAAGGCCGCCCTCTGGCCCACATTCGCTCCAGGCTCCGCTACGAGGGGCTCGAACAGCAGGTGCGCGAGGTGATCCAGCAATTGGTGCACCGGGAAGTAGAGGTAGCCACCCACGACGGCAAGTACTACCAGCTGCGCATTCTGCCTTACCGGACGACGGACCACTTCATCGACGGGGCCGTGCTCACGCTGGTGGACATTTCTCCCCTCAAAACCTTGCAGGCCCGCCAGCAGGCCAGCCAGCAACTGGCCGAAAACATCATCGATTCGGTGCGCGACCCCATGCTGGTGCTCGACGGGCAGCTGCGGGTGGTGGCCGTCAGCCGTGCCTTCAGCGAAACCTTCCGGGTAGCAGCCGACAAGACCAAAGGCAAACTGTTATTCGAACTGGGCAACGGGCAGTGGGACATTCCGCAGTTGCGGGAGCGGCTGGAAAACATCACCCGGCACGGCGAGGCGCCGCCCACGGTGCTGGATGATGTGCTGGTGGAACACACCTTTCCCCGGATCGGCCTCAAAAAGCTGAAACTGCACGCCCGGCACCTGGTCAACCAGCACGGCGACCAGCAGGACCACCTGGTACTGCTCACCCTGGAGGATGTCACGGGCCGGGAAAGGTAAGCCGACACGGCCGGCGGGGCTGACCAGGACGCGGGTAGTAAGCCGGTACCTATCGAGTACCGGGCAGCTTAAAAAAAGAGCAGTTCTACGCTTACTTGCCGTGCCAGAATGCGTATGAGGAAAAAACAAGATGCCCTTGCCCTTCCGGGGCGGAATGTGCTTTGCCTATGTTGACATTGAAAATGCGGGTGGGAAAATAACCCTGGAGAGCCGGCCGGGAGAAGGCTCCACCTTCACCATTTACCTGCCCCAGTGATGCCATGCTACGGCTCCCCTCCCGGCAGCAGATTCCCGCATTACCCCTGAGGGGTTGGGGGAGGTATCGGAAGCTCGATGTGTACCCGGGTGCCTCCCTGGGGCTGGGAGTCAATCTCGATCATTCCCTCCAGCAGATCTACCTGCTCCCGGATCAGGCGCAAACCCAGGCCGGCAGTAGCCCCTCGCAGTTGGGCTAATTGAAACCCTTTCCCGTTGTCTTCCACCGTTAAACGGACGGCTTCCGGCAGGCAATCCAGTTGCACGAAAGCCTGACCTGCCCGGGCGTGCTTCATGATGTTCTGCAGCAGTTCCTGCACGAGGCGGTAAAGCACCCCTTCCAGCGAACCCTTCAGCCGCCCCGGCTCACCGGTCAGCTTGAAAGCGACGCGCAAGTCCGGTCCGGAAGTGGTTTCAACCAGTTCCTTCAGGGCGGCTTCCAGGCCGAAATTCTCCAGCAACTGCGGCACGAGCTGGTGGGAAACGCTGCGGGTTTCGCGGATGGCCTCTTCCAGCAGCTTGCTCACGTGGGCGCCGGCGGCCTGTAAATCCAGATCAGCTTTCCCGGCCAGATGGGTCAGCAGCCGCTCCAGGTTGAGCCGGGTCGCGAAAAGAATTTGCCCTACCCCGTTGTGGAGGGCTTCGGCGATGCGCCTGCGTTCGACCTGCTGGGCAAGCAGCACCGCATCCAGGACGGCTTGCTGCTGGGTACGGGATTGCTGCCTTTTTTCTTCCTCCCGGAGGAGGCGTTGGGTGATGTCCCTTGCAATGAGCAGGCCCCCCGTCACCTGTCGCCGGGCGTTGCGCAGCGGGATCAGTTCTGCTTCCCAGAAGCCTTCCCGCAAGGGATACTGCACCTGCTCCACCTGGGCGCGTTCTCCGTCCCACACGCGCCCGAGGGCCTCCCGCAAGGCGGCGTGGAAAGAGGGCGGAAACACCTCAAACAAGGTTTTTTCGGCCAACTGTTCTTCGGTCCATCCCATCTCCCGCTGCAAGGGATGGTTGCCCCGCAGCAACCGGGCCTGGGCATCAAACATGGCAATGCCTTCGTGGCTGTTTTCCAGCAACCGGTCGGCCAGTTCCCGCTGCTGCTGGGCCAGCTCCCGGGCCTGTTCGCGTTCGGTAAGGTCAATGGCCGCCACCAGGTATTCGGGTTGCCCCGTGTGGGTAGTGAGCCGGCTGCCTTCCAGGAGCACCGTTCGCGGCGCTCCCTGTTGCGGTTGGAGCCGGAGTTGGCAGGTTTGCTTGCCTTCCGTCCCGGAGAGGGCCTGGAAGAAGCGGGTGAATATGGGCCGGTCCTTCTGGACGACGAACCGAAGCAGGCTATAATCCTCCGGAAAGCGCGTTGGGTAGCTCAGCAGTTGGGAGCCCGCGTGGTTGCAACGACCAATCAGCCCCTGATGGGTTACCGTAAAATAGGCAACCGGTGCCCACTCGAATAACTGGGAGTAGGTATTGCGCGACTGCTCCAACTGCACCCGGGAGGCAATTACTTCTTCATTCTGCATTTCCAGCTCTACCTGGTAGACTTGCAGTTCGTGAATGAGCGTTTGGGCATCGGCCAGGGAGAGGTCATGCAGGGGAGAAATCTTGCCGTTCAGCCGCTGCCGCGCCAGTTGGCGCACGGATGGATTCGGGCGCTTGGGTTGCTCGTCTTGCTTCATAAGAATGCTTGCACCCGGCTTCGGGGATGGCTTTCCCCAAAGGCTACGGGCAGAAAGTAAATTAAGGCCGATACGATACGGAGCGTTCTCCGCGTGCCTGGATTTTATACGAAAAGGCAGTCAGGGAGTAGGCCTGCCGGCAGGTTTTTTTTGACGCCTTACTCTACCCACACCTTACGGGCAACCCCCATCCCTACTAAGTTTCTCTTCTCTTTGCTTGCTGCACCGGCAGTACGGGCGGGTGGGTTACTGGTTTGGCAACCGGTCATCCAAACGGCCCATAACAAGCAAAAGAGCCCCCACCCCTGCGGTACGTTTTTAATTCCCATCGGATTGGTTTTAAATCTTTCTTCTGTAACGTCGGCAAGCCAGGACGGGATATCCTTTTATTGGCCGGTGTTGCCTCACCCCAGGACGGGCTCCCTGACGGGACGGGCTGCCTTTTTTGTAACGCTTGCCAGCTTGAAATGGCATACGGACAAGGTTACCCTTGCCCGCTCATCTTTGGAGCGTTTCCCGTTACAATTCCAAACCCCAAGTAGTCTTGACTTCTCGTTGATTTTACCGGAGCAGGGTCAGCGTCGTCATAGGCGTTGCAGGAAAGTCCCATGATCCGACCGTGTTTCGCACACATTCAGTTGCCGGCCCGCCTTCCGGGCTTCTTCCGCATTACGTTGCCGATAAAGCAGGTATCCAGTAAGAAGCTATGGCAATAGTCCCGTTTTTCAATCAGCCGGACGTGGCCCTGCCCAAACGGTTTTTCCTGAATGACCCGGTCGAAGTACTGCCGGGCTTCGGGCAGTGTCCCGAAGAAAAACTGCTTGACGAGTTGATTGGGGGGGCGGGTAATGAGAACTGAAAACATGGTAAAAAATTAGAAAAACTGTAGCCCGGAATACGGCATCCATACGCCTGGTGTTCTCAAAAAAGGGGTTTGGGGGCACTTTTAGGTATTTTCCTGCGCCCAATTTTGGTTTCCCGGCCGGGGAAAAGAACAAATACTTTTACTCCGTATTTCACTCGGCCGATACGAGGGTACATTTACTTTTTGCCACCAAGACCCGGAGGCACCAAGGTTCACTCCCGCGGTTTGGTCAACGCCCCCCGGCACCCGCCTGGGCTACTCCGAGGGAAACGGGTAAGGGCACAATTCCCAGTTCCGGCTTGTGGGTGAACACCGAAGCGGCAAAGCGGGTGTGCTCACTTTTGGGCGCTTTCAGGGTTCGCTTGAGCACGAAGTCGAACAGGAGCGGTTTTTGTGGTAAATCTCCCGCAAGGGGGCCGGCCGGGCTTCCCGGAGGTAGCCCAGCCGGACGAGCAGCTGGGTGGAAATGACTGCGTTGATGGCCGGCAAGGGATAGTCACTGCCGTAGACCAGGCGGCCGTGCAGGTCGGTGCGCCTGAGCAGGGTAGCCAGTGAGCCTGCATCCGTTGGTAGAACGGTTCGCACAAGGGGCGAGTGATCTCCCTGGTTGCGGAGACGTTCACCTGGGAAGCTACGCAAACCGGGAAAGGAGATTATACGGAATCGGGCGGCGTAAATACCCCCGCTTGGGTATTTCTACCCGGCCGGTACGGGTTTTTAAGCCGGTTCCGACTTTTAGGGTAAAACTTCGTTCCATTCTGCGGTAATATGGCTATCTTGACACCGCACCCGCGATGATCGGAGGCCGACCGGCTCCATTCACCCGACCGGC
>CADCTQ010000466.1 GCA_902805615.1 uncultured Cytophagales bacterium | reverse complement strand
TGCACCTGCACTTCGAGGCGGGCGAACTGAAGGGCCTCAACGACCAGCGGTTCGAGAACCCCGTGGACGCCATCAAACTGCTCACGCAAATCGCTGCGCCGTACGCCATTGGCCGCGACATCCACGTGGGCGACACCATCATCGGCATCAAGGGCCGGGTGGGCTTCGAGGCCGCCGCCCCGCTGGTAATCCTGAAGGCGCACCACGCCCTGGAAAAACACGTGCTGACCAAGTGGCAGCAGTACTGGAAGGAGCAACTGGCCAACTGGTACGGCATGCTCCTGCACGAAGGGCAGTTCCTCGACCCGGCCATGCGCAACATCGAGGCGTTCCTGGCCGACACCCAGGGCCACGTGACGGGCACCGTGCACGTACAACTGGCGCCGTACCGCTTCTACGTGCTGGGCATCGAGTCGTCGTACGACCTGATGTCGGCCAAGTTCGGCTCGTACGGCGAGATGAACAACGCCTGGACGGGCGACGACGTGCGCGGCTTCTCCAAAATCCTGTCCAACCAAACGATGATCTACGGCAAGGTAAACGAGGATAACCGGCAATAATAATGTCCGTACCGGAGAATCAGGATAGGTATATATCCGCTAAAAAGTACCGCACATGAAAACAGTGACTGTAGAACTCATCCATGAATACGCCTTGCAATTGTTGCAAGACCTGGAAAAAGCGGAAGTAATCAGACTGGTTGACGTCGCTGTGAATAAACCGACCGTTGGCCAGAAATTCAGGGGCAAAATCTCGAAGGGGACGGCGCATGATTTACACAACCAGCTTAACACAATGCGGGACGAATGGCAGAACAATATTTGATTGACACCAATGTAATCATTGACTACTTGTCGGGGAAATACGAAAACACTGTACTGGGTTGGCTGGACATTCAATTTGAACGAGGAGTCAATATTTCCGTGATTAACCGGATAGAGGCATTGGCTTTCCAATTTACCGATTCAGAAGAACACCGTCTGATGCACGAGTTCATTGCCGGGTCAGTTGTTCTCCCCTTGAATGAGCACGTAGCAGACCAAACCATCCGGATACGCCTGGCAAACAAAGTCAAGCTTCCCGACGCAATCATTGCGGCTACGGCCCTCGTATTCAACATGACACTCCTTCCCAGGAACACCAGCGATTTTAATAAGATCCTTGACCTGAAAGTGTTAAATCCTGCAACCATTCATTCTCAGTCCTAACTATGGCTATTCCTAAAATCCGGATCGGCATTTTCGGGGCGGCGGGCTACGCCGGCGGCGAACTGCTGCGCATCCTGCTGCGCCACCCCAACGCGGCGGTGAGTTTTGCGCACAGCAAGAGCCAGGCGGGCAAGCCCCTCTACGCGGCGCACCCCGACCTGATGGGCGAAACGGCCATGTCGTTCACGGGCGAAATGCCCTTCATCAATGGCGGCCCCGACGGCAACCTCGACGTGATCTTCCTGTGCATGGGCCACGGCGAGTCGCGGGTATTCCTGGAAGAGAACCGGTTCGAAGGCGTCCGGATCATTGACCTCAGCCACGACTTCCGGGACGGGAGCAACGGGTTCGTGTACGGCCTGCCCGAGTTGCAGCGCGAAAAAATCGGGGGGGCGACCCGCATCGCCAACCCCGGTTGTTTTGCCACGGCCATTGAGCTGGCCCTGCTGCCGCTGGCGAAAGCCGGCCGCCTGCAATCCGACGTGCACGTAAGCGCCGTAACGGGTTCCACGGGGGCGGGGCAAAGCCTTTCGGCCACCACGCACTTCAGCTGGCGGAGCGGCAACATTTCCGTGTACAAGGCTTTTACGCACCAGCACCTGAAGGAGATCAGGGGGAGCCTGAAGGCGTTGCAGCCCGGTTTTGCCGCCGGCATCCGGTTCATTCCGTACCGGGGCAACTTCACGCGGGGCATCCTGGCGTCGTGCTACACCACCAGCGATTTGTCCCTCGAAGAAGCGCAAGGGTTGTACACCCGGTACTACGCCGCCCACCCGTTTACGCACCTGAGCCCGGTGGAAGTAGACATCAAGCAGGTGCTCAACACCAACAAGTGCCTCCTGCACCTGGAAAAGCACGACGACCAGTTGCTGGTGACCAGCGTGATTGACAACCTGACCAAAGGCGCCGCCGGGCAGGCCGTGCAGAACATGAACCTGCTGTTCGGGCTGGACGAAGAAACCGGGCTGAAACTGAAATCAGTCGGTTTTTAACCCGGTTGCGCGAAAACCTGATGTTTGCACTTTACTACTTTCGTACGATGGAGCCAGAAGAACTTGTTGAACGTCAGGTATCTGCATACGAGATGGAACGCGGTAAGCCGCCGCCCAGCCTGAACCACGGGATTGTTCAAAGCAATCTTTGCTTTAGCATTCTGGCCCGATACCGGGAAGAATACAGTGTTATCTCCCAGTTGAGCCTGGAACTGGATAAAGACACCGTGGTGTTTCCTGACCTTTGCGTCTATCCGAAGAAAAAGTACAATGGGTTTCAGGACCAGCAAAAGGTAAGCGAGCCACCGTTTACGGCCATCGAAATTCTATCGTCTACGCAAACCATTGATAAGCTGGGCCAGCAATTCGAAGCCTGTTTCGCCGCCGGGGTAAAGTCCTGCTGGCTCGTACAACCGCTGTTCAGCACCATTTCCGAAATCACTCCGGATAAAAACGTATCGGTGTTTCACAAAGGCGTGCTTACCGACCCCGCCACGGGAATTTCCCTGGACCTGAACGACGTATTCGCTTAACCCGCTATCCTTTCAACTTTCAACCCGTTACCCATCCCTTGAAACCATTCGACGTTTATCCGCTCTACGACATTGAACCCGTGAAGGCCCGGGGCAGCTACGTGTGGGACGACAAAGGCACCCGGTACCTGGACCTCTACGGCGGCCACGCGGTCATTTCCATCGGCCACGCCCACCCGCACTACGTGGAAAAGCTCACCGACCAGCTCGGCAAGATCGGCTTCTACTCCAACTCGGTGCGCATTTCGATGCAGGACGAACTGGCGGCGAAGCTAGGCGAACTGTCGGGCTACGAGGACTACGCCCTGTTCCTGTGCAACTCGGGGGCGGAAGCCAACGAAAACGCCCTCAAGCTGGCCTCCTTCCACAACGGCCGCAAAAAAGTGATTGCCTTTACCAAGGGCTTCCACGGCCGCACCGCGGGGGCCGTAGCCATCACTGACAACGCTTCCATCGTGGCGCCGGTGAACCCCCGCGACCACGTGCAGTTCGTGCCGTTCAATGACGCCGGGGCCCTGGAGGCGGCCATGAGCGACGAAATCAGCGCCGTCATCGTGGAGGGCATCCAGGGCGTGGGCGGCATTCACGTGGCGTCGGAAGACTTCCTGCGCCGGGCCCGGGCCGCCTGCGACCGGTACGGCGCGGCCCTCATCCTCGACTCGGTACAGTGCGGCTACGGCCGCTCCGGCAAGTTCTTTTCCCACCAGTACGCCGGCATTCACCCCGACCTCATTACCACGGCCAAGGGCATGGGCAACGGCTTCCCCGTGGGCGGCGTGCTGATCAGTCCCCGGTTCAAGGCCGTGCACGGCATGCTGGGCACGACGTTTGGCGGCAACCACCTGGCCTGCGCGGCGGCCATTGCCGTGCTCGACGTCATCAAGGCCGAAAACCTGGTCCGGAATGCCGCCGAGGTGGGCGCCTACCTGGCGGAAGGCGTGCGGGGCCTGCCGGGCGTGAAGGAAGTGCGGGGCCGCGGCCTGATGATTGGCATTGAAATGGAGGAGCCGGCCGAGCCCCTCCGCAAGACGCTGTTGTACGACGAACACGTTTTCACCGGTGCGGCGGGCAAACACACCATCCGGCTGCTGCCGTCGCTGGCTCTGGGCCGGGAAGACGCCGCGCTGTTCCTGGAAAAATTCCGGGCGGTGCTCCAGCAGGCGCCGGTGCGGGGCTGACCCGTTCCGGAAACCCATAATGCCAATATGAACGAAGCCCGGTTGCAAACGCAGCCGGGCTTTTTCGTTGGGGGAAGCGCGAAAAAACGCCGGCTTGATACGCACACTGCCGGCGGGGTAACCAAAAAAAAGGGCCGATTCGACGAATCTTTACCGGCCAAGTAATATTTTTGCTACTTTTAACGAGCAACAACAGTACACTATGCACAATTCTACCCTCCCATTTTTTCGGTTTCGTTTTTTTGTGGGAAGCCCCTCCCCTTTGCTGCTGTTACTGGCAGTGTTTTTTTCCTTTGGCAGTGCGGATGCTTTTGCCCAATGTACGGATTGTACCCGGACCATTACGTTGCCCAACAACAGCGCCATCACCGTGGGCAGTGGCGAAAAGGTATGCCTGGTAAACAACGGCAGCGGCCTGGTCACCTACGGAGGCCAGATCACGCTGCAAAACCGGGCGTCCCTGTGCATCGGTCCCAACATCGGGCTCAACCGGGTACCTACGTTAACGTCAAGCAGCAACAACATTACGATCACCAATTACGGTCTCTGGGGCAAAGATTTAAACCTGATCGCCGCCCGGATTGACAGCATCGTGAACTACGGCACGATGACCATCAACGCCTTCACCATCAACAACAACGCCACGTTCAGCAATTACGGCAACCTGACCATCGGTGGGGACCTGGTTATTGCCAACGGGAGCAACCGGTTCAACAACCGGGGGTTGGGTGAAGTAACCGTTGAGGGGAACGTAGAATTGAGGGGAAACGGCGCCAACAACGGCTTTTTTCAGTCCGGCGGGAACATCACGGTGCTGGGCGATTTCAACGTCGCCGACGTCAATGCTACTGCCGACATCCGCGGGCCGCTCTCGGTGCGCAACTTTTCGGTCACCGGGGGAAACGTCTCGGTCGTAAAGACGATTGTAACGGTCAACGGCAACTACGTCCAACAGGGCAATAATCCCCGGATTGCGGGGGGCACGCCGGCAATCAACTGCGGCAGTTTCAACGTAACCGGCACCAGTACCATCAACAGCGGCACGTTTGGCTCCACTGGCTTCCTGGGCATGTGCAATCCGGACGGCGCTGAGTTTGGCTTTAACGCACCCGTGGGCGGCACTATTGCCAACAACGGCAGGTTAGGCTGTTCCTGCAACCAAATCCTGCCCGTCACCCTTACCTACTTCACCGCCAGGCAGCAAGACAGCCAGGTGCTGCTGCAGTGGGCGACGGCTTCCGAGAAGGACAACGCGTACTTCTCCCTCGAAAAGTCCCGCGACGGGCAGCAGTTCAACGAGATCGGCCGGGTGACCGGGGCCGGTACCAGCACCACCAAGCGCACCTACGCGTTCACGGATGACTTTCCCTTCGGGGGCACCAGCTACTACCGGCTCCGGCAGGTGGACTTCGACGGCACGTCGGCCAACTCCAAGATCGTGGTCGTAAACAGCGAAGTGACCGCGGCCCTCAAAATTTACCCCAACCCGCTTACCGCCAACGAACTGTGGGTGGAAGCCACCGAGGCCGAGGACGTGCGCATCACCATCCACAACACGGTCGGCACGCTGCTCGTTGACCGGATTTACCCCTACGAACCGGCAGTGAAGGTGGACCTGGCCGCGTTGCGGCAGGAACCCGGCCTCTACATCATCTCCGTTCGCCGCAAGAACCGGATCGAACGGCAGAAACTGGTCATCCGCTAACGGCGGCAGCGAAAGGCTTCGGAACCATTCCGGAATCACAAAGGGCAGGTCGTGGACCTGCCCTTTGTCTTTGCCCCCGGGAGTGGCGGTTCGCCGGGAAGCGGCGCTACACGCCGCCGTATACCTTCACCACTTTTTCGGTCGGTACCACGTCGGGGCGGCAGGTCATTTCGATTTTGTCGGCCAGTTCTTCGGGACGCACCCACGCCGAAAAGTCGGCTTTGGGCATGGCGGCCCGGTTGGCCGGCGTATCAATGATGCTGGGCACGATGACTGACGTATAGACGTTCTTTCCTTCGCCGGCGGCGTTGAGCAGGTCGGCCAGGGAGAAAACCAGGGATTTGGAGAGCGAATACGCCACCATGCCTTTGCCCGCCGCCGGGTCGAGGGCCGGGCGGGCCCCTACGAGCACCAGCCGGCCGCCGTTCTCCTGCCACTGCATCCGCAGGAAGGCCGGCCGGGCCAGGTTGTAACACGATTCGAAGTTGAGCCGGAACATCCGGTGCAGGTCAGACAAGCTGGTTTCGGCAATGCTGCCCATCGAAAAACCGCCCACCAGCAGCACGGCCGCCGCGATGTGCTTGTGTTCTTCAAAGGCCCGCTGCACGAATTCGCGGGCGGCATTGTCGTCGGTAACGTCGAGTTGGTGCACCTCCAGGTTGGGGGTGCCCGGAATGAAGTGGTGCCGCGTGCCGGGTTCCACCGTAGCCAGTACGTGGTACCCTTCGCGCAAAAATTTATCAACCGTTGCGCTGCCCAGGTTGCCCGCTGCCCCGGTGATAATCACATTTTTTAACATACGTGTAAGGGTGAGGTAATTTGGACGTAAAATAGGGAAGCAACCCCGTTTTTACGAAACCGGGGGGAAATAAATTTACTTTATCGTGATTAAGCAAAAGGAGACCGCGGACCGGAGGAGGATAGGGTTTAAACCCTATCCTACGGATAGGCAGAATTAAACCCGTTGCAAGAGCGAGGTACACCTTCTTCAATATCCATAGGATAGGGTTTAAACCCTATCCCCTATCCCCTCGAACCTATCGCCCTCTCATTTATTCGATTTCCAGCCCAAGCTGCGTGCGGAGGTCGGAGAGTACGGGGTGTTTCTGGGAGAGGTACTTGAACTTTTCCTGGTTCGTATAGATGGACTTCCGGATTTCGACCGCGCCGAGTTCGGCCTTTACCTGGATGTGGCGGTTGTTGAGGGTACGGCGCAGGAACTCCAGCAAGTCCATGCGCATGGCGTTGAGGCTGTCCATCTGGATCTGGTTGTCCAGGGTCAGGTGCAGCGTGTGGCCGTCGGCTTGGTAGCCGCGGTTCAGGATGAGTTCTTCGGTGGGGGCGTTGCGGGTGCGGGAGAAGGCTTCCCACTGGGTCCGCAATTGCTCCGGCGTGTACGGCGCTTCGCCGATGAACTGTTGCGTGGGCGCCGGGGCATTGGCTTGCTGCTGCGTGCTGACGGCCGGGACGTTGGGGTTGAGCGATATGGTGGGCCGGGCCAGGCTGGGCGTGGCTTTGGCGACCGGCGTGGTGGCTTTATACCCGTTGGCGCCGCTCTCGTGCACGCCGTTGGTTGGTTTGCCGTTGCCATTGACCGGGTACGTGGCGCCGTGGGCCCCGTTCCCGTTTGCGCCGTTTGGGGTGCCATGGGTTCCGTTTACGGCGGTGCCGTTTGCGTGAGTGCCATTCACCGGCGTACCGTTGGCAGGCACCGGGTTTACGCTTACGACAGGGGTGGGTACGCCCGTTACGCCTGGGCTATGTTCATCTTTTTTTTTTAGCAGATCGCCGTTGTCCTGCACCAGCCGCGCCAGGTTCACCGCCGCCGGGATGTGGGCCATTTTCATCAGGGCCAGCTCCACGAGCAGCTTGGCGTTTTTGCTGGCCTTGTAACCCTGGTCGCATTCGTTGGCGTAGTGCATGGCCGTAGCCAGGAAGGCGACCGGCGCCCCGGCGGCCTGTTGCAGGTACTTCTGCTGCACGCTGCCCGACACCTGGAGCAGTTGCACGGTGGCGGCGTCCTTGCAGACCAGCAGGTTGCGGAAGTGTTCGCACAGCCCCACCATGAAGTTGTGCCCGTCGAAGCCCTTCTTGAGAATCTCGTCGAACAGCACCCACGACGGCCCCACCCGCCCGGCCAGCAGCGCATCGGTGATCCGGAAGTAGTAGTCGTAGTCGAGGATGTGCAGGTTGGCAATCGTATTGACGTACGAGATGCTGCGGTCCGTGGAGAACGTGGTGATCAGGTCGAACATCGAAAGCGCATCGCGGAGGCCGCCGTCGGCCTTCTGGGCAATGAGTTGCAGGGCTTCTTCCTCGGCCCGGATTTCTTCCTTGCGCGCAATGCGGGCCAGGTGCTTGCTGATGTCGCTGATGCCGATCCGGTTGAAGTCGAAAATCTGGCAGCGCGAGAGGATCGTGGGAATGATCTTGTGCTTTTCGGTAGTCGCCAGGATGAAGATGGCGTACGAGGGCGGCTCCTCCAGCGTCTTGAGGAACGCATTGAAGGCCGCGTTGGAAAGCATGTGCACCTCGTCAATGATGTAGATCTTGTAGCGGCCGGCCTGCGGGGGGTAGCGGACCTGGTCCACGAGGTTGCGGATGTCGTCCACCGAGTTGTTGGAGGCCGCGTCGAGTTCGTGCACGTTGAAGGAAGCGTTGCCGTTGAAGCTCCGGCAGGAGTCGCAGGTGTTGCAGGCTTCCGTTTCGGGGGAAAGGTTCTGGCAGTTGATCGTTTTGGCTAAAATCCGGGCGCACGTCGTTTTGCCCACGCCCCGCGGACCGCAGAACAGGAAGGCCTGGGCGAGGTGATTCTGACCAATGGCATTCTTCAGCGTGGTGGTGATGTGCCCCTGCCCCACCACCGTATCGAAGGTTGAAGGGCGGTACTTGCGGGCCGAAACAATAAACTGCTCCATAGACCAAAGGTACATTTTTTGGCCCGAAGGGGAAAGGTATTCCGGTGGGCCGGACCGGGCTGAAAGCCTAATGTTCTTTGCCTCAGCCGGATAATTTTATTGCCTCGCCCCCAACGAAAAAGCACCCGTTGCGCGGGTGCTTTTTCGTTGGAGAGGCCTGGTTTCTACGGGTAAACCACTGCTACGGATTGCCTCAGCCACTGCTTGGCCTTCTCCTCGCAGTCAAAGTACTGCACGATGGTATCGGTAATTTCCCCCTGCTGCTGTTTTTTGTCAATGGCCTGGCCGAAACTGGTGGTTGCCATCTGGGCGAATACATCCTTGGGAATGATCATGGCGATGCGCCGGACTCCTTTCTGGTACAACTGCCGCGTAAAATCACTGTTCACCCACTCCGAATCGGCGGGGTGCAGCACTTTCAGGTCTACGGCGTTGCACAACCAGTGGAGGTGTTTGAGCTTGCCCGCGGCTTTTACTTTGGTGTATTCGTCGAGGCACCGTTGGATGCCGCTTCTGAACATTTCACTCTTTACGTAACCCTTCCAGCAGTGGGCCACTACGGGTACGGTTGCGTCAAAATGGCACGTGAGGTAAGGCTCGGAAATCAGTTGTTTCGTCATAAAAAAAAGGGTAAAAAAATTTTCGCAAGATACCGGCCCGCCCCTTTTTGCCCGGCGCAATTTGGGGGGTCATCCTACAGGTGTAGGCTCCGGCCCGGCTGCGCCTTTTTGCCGCGGGAGGGCACTTTCCCCTTGGGGGCGGCGCCGGAAATCATTGGGGCGTTTTTTGGGTTATCCTTCGCAGAGGGGTATCTTTGAA
The DNA here is from genome assembly GCA_902805615.1 of uncultured Cytophagales bacterium. Lineage (GTDB taxonomy): Bacteria > Bacteroidota > Bacteroidia > Cytophagales > 172606-1 > CADCTQ01. The sequence goes on along the minus strand of CADCTQ010000466.1, from coordinate 215 downwards.
GAATGGCGGAAAGGCTATTCTGCCCGGCCCCGCCCGAAATTACTTGCAGCAAAATGCCTGAATCTCAAATACAAACTGCCCCCCAACCCCTGGCCGACGCCACCGGGTACGAAAACATCGAAGTGTTCGGCGCCCGGGAGCACAACCTCAAAAACATTGACGTCGCCATCCCGCGCAACAAGCTGGTCGTCATTACCGGCATCAGCGGCAGCGGC
>CADCTQ010000465.1 GCA_902805615.1 uncultured Cytophagales bacterium | reverse complement strand
AAGAAAAAGAGGGACTGCTCAAGGAGATTCACCACCGGGTGAAAAACAACCTGCAAATCGTCATGAGCCTCTTGAACTCCCAGGCCGCCTCGCTGGCCGACAAGGCCGCCCTCTCGGCCATCCGCGAAAGCCAGCACCGGGTACAGGCCATGGCGCTGATCCACCAGAAGCTCTACCAATCCGAAGGGCTGGCCCGCATCCCCATGCCCGACTACGTCCACGAACTGGTCTGCTACCTGCGCGACTCCTACCAACCCGCCCAACCCGTCCGCTTCCACCTGGAAGTGGACCCGGTCGAACTCGACGTCACCCAAGCCGTGCCGCTGGGCCTGATCCTCAACGAAGCCGTCACCAACGCCTTCAAGTACGCCTTCCCCGACGGCCGCGCCGGTACGGTCACCATCAGCCTCCACCAACTGCCCGGCGTGGAGCCGGCGGCCTACGAGTTGCGCATCGAGGACGACGGAGTGGGCCTGCCCGAAAACTTCAAGCCTTCGCGCAGCCGCTCTTTGGGCATGACGCTCCTGCACGGCTTCTCCCGCCAGCTCAAGGGCAAGCTCACGCTGGGCGGACCGCCGGGCCTCTCCATCCGCCTCACCTTTGCCGAAGAAAAACTGGCCCCCGCGCCCGCCCCGCCCCCCGGCCGGATCGCCGCCGGCGTGCCGGCAAGGTGACGCGGGGGCTTGCCCTGCTCCCGGGCGGCGGCAAGCAAAACGCTCAACAGTAACCAGATATGTGATTTCCAATGCGTATCTTTAGCGGGTAGCGATGCGAAATTGATCCTTTGGCCGTTATCCATTCCCCTCTATGCGACACTTCTTTGCCACCGGGTTGATGACGGGCCTGCTGGGGTTGGCCCTGGCGACAACTTCCCCCGGGGCGCAGCCGGAACTGCCGGCCGCCGACAGCCTGCGCAACGCGTTGAAGACCGGACGGGCGGACACCAACCGGGTCCACCAACTGCTGGCGCTGGGCCTGCTGTACGTCGCGCAGCCGGGGCAACGCGCCGGCGACCTGGATACCGCCCTGCGGCTGAGCCGGCAGGCGTACGCCCTGAGCCGTACCCTGCGTTACCGGCGCGGGGAAGGCAGGAGTTACCTGGTGGCCGCCCAGGCTTACCGCGAGCAGGGCGACCCGCAACGGGGCCGGCAACTGGCCGGCCAGGCCCTGGCCCTGCTGGGCCGGTACGGCACCCGCGAAGACCTCGCCGACGGCTACATGGAGCAGGCCGCCTCTTATTCCGTTTCCCGGGAAGACCTGCGCACGAAGGTCCGCCTCTACGACCAGAGCGTCGCCCTGCTCGAAAAGTCGGGCAACCCCCTCAAACTGGCCGACGCCCTCAAGTACCGGGGCGACCTGCAACAGTTGCGCAGCAACAACGCGCAGGCCCTCGGCGACCTGCGCCGGGCCCTGAAGCTGTACCGGTCCGTCCGCTACCCGCGGTTGCAGGAAGTGTACGACCTGCTCGGCTTCGTGTCGAGCAAAACGGGGGACTACGAATCGGGCATCGAGTACGGCTTGCGGGCCATGCAAACCGCCGAGGCGCAGGGCGACAGCGGCAAGCTGGCCAAACTCTACAGCCGGCTGGGCACTACCTACAAGGAACTCGATCAGCCCGGCAAAGCCCTCTACTACTTCGGCAAGTCGCTGCGCGTGGCCCAGACGCAGCGCCGCCGCACCACGATCATTCACCTGGGTACCACCATCAACGCCATCATCGAGGAGTTTGGCCGGGTGGACGAATCGCTGCGCGTCGAAGAAGCCCTGGATTATTTGCAGGCGCTGGTAAAAGCGCGTCCCGAAGACCGCAACGACCTGGATTGCCGCCTGGCGGTCGCCAGCTGCCTGCTCAGTTATTACGGCCGGGTCCGCCACCAGTACGCCAAAGCGCAGCCCTACTGCGACACGCTGGAGGGGATGCGCCGGTCGAACCTGGGGGAAGACTACCTGGTGTACATCCACGGGGTGCTCATTCCTTTTTACGTCAACAGCAAGCAGTACGGGAAGGCGCGGGCCCTGCTGGCCGCCAACGAGCAGGTCTGCTACCGCACCCGGTACATGAAAGAGTTGTCCATCAACCACTTGTGGTGGTTCAAGCTGGACTCGGCCCAGGCCAGCTTCCCGGCCGCCATCCGGCATTTCCAGCGCTACACCGCCCTCAACGACTCGCTGCTCGCCGAAAAGAAAAACCAGAAGATCGCCCAACTGGAGGTGCAGTACCAGACGCAGCAAAAAGAGCACAGCATCCAGCAACTCACCCAGCAGAGCAAAATGCAGCAGATCCAGTTGCAGAAGGCGGCCACCACGCGCAACTTCATCGCGTCCGGGGCGGTCATGCTGGTGCTGCTGCTCGTGCTCAGCTACAACCGGTACCGCCTCAAGCAGCGGAGCAACGGGCAACTACAGGCCCAGCACGAGGCGTTGCAGGCCCAGCAGGCGGTGCTGCAAGCCCAGCAGCGCGTGATCCACCGCAAGAACGAAGACCTGTCGGAACTGCTGGCCGAAAAGGATTCGCTGCTGCACCTGAAAGACAGCCTGCTGGGGGAAAAAGACCAACTGCTCAGCGAGAAAGAGTGGCTCCTGCGGGAGATTCACCACCGGGTGAAAAACAACCTGCAAATCATCATGAGCCTGCTCAACTCGCAGGCGGCGTCGCTGGAAGACGAGGCGGCCCTGTCGGCCATCCAGGAGAGCCAGCACCGGGTGCAGACCATGGCGCTCATCCACCAGAAGCTCTACCAGTCGGAAGGACTGGCCCGCATTCCCATGGACGCCTACATCGAGGAGGTGGTCATGTACCTGCGCGATTCGTACTGCCCCGACCAGGCCATTGCCTTCGAACTGGACGTGGAACCCCTGGAACTGGACGTGACGCTGGCCGTGCCGCTGGGCCTGATCATCAACGAGGCCATCACCAATGCCTTCAAGTACGCCTTTCCCGGCGGCCGGCCGGGTACGCTGCACCTGTCGTTGCACCAACTGGCCGGTACCACCTGCGCGCTGACCATCGCCGACGACGGGGTGGGCCTGCCGCCGCATTACGACCCGGCGCGCAGCCGTTCGCTGGGCATGACGCTCATGCACGGCTTCAGTGCGCAACTGGGCGGCGAACTGGTCATCAGCAGCCGCGACGGGCTGTGCATCCGCCTGGTGTTCGAGGAGCAGTCACCCGGCGTCCCCGGCGCCCGGGCAGCCTCCCGGGGCGTGCAACTGCCGGCTTGAGGGCAACGAACCGGTCCACCCATTTTCTTTTACCAAAAGGGTTTCGTAATTTTTTGTATGATTTGGAGGAGCTCGTTCCGTAATGCCGTTCGCAGGGGGGGTTCCCCGCCGGGCCCGTTTTCGCCCGCGGCGCCCGGTGCATGGCCCGGTTCTTTTCGCGCCGGTTCGTTCCCCGCCGGGCGGCCGGCCGGTTTGGGCCGTCTGGGAATGGTGTTGCTCGCCGCCGCGCTGTTTGCCGCCACGGCCCGGGCGCAGTTGGTTCAAGTAGTGCCCCTGGACAGCCTGGTCCGCGCCCTCCGCCGCACCGGGCCCGACACCAACCGGGTGAACCTGCTGCTGGAACTGGGACGCCAGTACGTATTCAAAAAAGACGAGCTTGCCCCCGACCTCGATACGGCGCTGCTGCTGAGCCGGCAGGCCCACGCCCTGAGCAACACGCTGGGTTTCGGGCGGGGCCAGGGCCTGAGCTTCCTCGTGGCCGCCCAGGCCCACCACGAGAAGAAAGCCCGCGAACAGGCCCGCCAGTACGCCCTGCGGGCCATTGACCTGCTCACCCGCTACGGTTCCCCCACCGACCAGGCGGACGCCTACGCCCAACTGGCGGCCTACTACCCCATTTCCGGCGACGGCCTGCCGGAAAAAAACCGGCTCTACGAAAAGATCGTCCGCCTCTACGAACGGGGCAACAGCCCGCTCAAACTCGCCGATGCGTTGCGGTACCGGGGTGATCTGTGGCAGGTGCAGGGCAACAACGTGCAGTCGCTGGCGGACCTGCGCCGGGCGCTGGCCCTCTACCAGGGCGCCGGCTACGTCCGCCTCCAACAGGTATACGACCTGCTGGGCTTCGTCTCCACCAAGATCGGCGACTACGAAACCGGGATCGCGTACGGCCTGAAGGCGATGCATACGGCCGAGGCGACCAAAGACACCTTTCTGCTGGGCAACATCTACAGCCGGCTGGGCATCATGTACCACGAGCTGGAACAACCCCAAAAGGCGGTCGCGTATTTCAACAAATGCCTGACGATCACCCGGCGGCAGTACTACCAGAGCACCATCATCCTGCTGGCCAACACGCTGGGCTACATCCTCGAAAACCTGGACCGCCTGCCCGAGGGCCAGCGGGCCGGGGAGCGGGTACGGGTCCGGGAGTCGCTGGACCACTTGCAGGAGATCATCGCCCGGCGGCCCGCCGCCCGCACGGACCTCGACTGCCAACTGGCCGTAAGCCGGTGCTTCATCCACTTCTACGGCAAATTTCAACCCGATTACACCCGGGCGAACGGGTACGGCGACCGGCTCGAAGCCCTGCTGAAGACCCCGCTGGGGCAAGACCACCGGATCTACATTCACAACGTGCTGATTCCTTTTTACCTCCAGAGCAGGCAGTACGCCAAGGCCCGCCTGCTCCTGGCGCAGAACGAGAAGCTGTGCCGGAAAGCCCGCTACGCCAAGGAACAGTCCTTCAACCACCTGTGGTGGTTCCGCCTCGATTCCGCCCTGGCCGATTACCCTTCGGCCATCCGGCACTACCAGCAATTCAAAACCCTGAGCGATTCGCTGGTCAACGAAAAGACCAAGCAGCAAACGTCGCTGCTGGAGGTGCAGTACGAAACCAGGGCAAAGGAACACCGGATTCTGGAACTGGGCCAGGAGAGCGAACTGCGCAAGAGCGAACTGCGGGCGGCCCGGACCACGCGCAACTTCACCGTGACCGGGTCGCTGATGCTGGTGCTGCTGCTCGCCCTGGGCTACAACCGCTACCGGCTCAAGAAGCGCAGCAATGCCCTGTTGCAGGCCCAGCACCGCGAACTGCAAGCCCGGCAACGGGAAATCCACCTCAAGAATGAGCACTTGTCGGAAGTACTCACCCAGAAAGATACCCTGCTGGGGGAAAAAGACCAGTTGCTCAGCGAGAAGGAATGGCTCCTCAAGGAGATTCACCACCGGGTGAAAAACAACCTGCAGATCGTGATGAGCCTGCTCAACTCGCAGGCCGCCTCGCTGGAGGACCAGGTGGCCCTGTCGGCCATCCAGGAGAGCCAGCACCGGGTGCAGGCCATGGCCCTCATCCACCAGAAACTCTACCAGTCGGAGGCCGTGGCCCGCATCCACATGCCCTCCTACATCGAGGAAGTCGTGGACTACCTGCGGGATTTTTACCGCCGGCCCCGCCCGATCCAGTTCCGGCTCGACGTGGAGCCCATCGAACTCGACGTGACGCAGGCCGTGCCGCTGGGACTGATCATCAACGAGGCCATCACCAATGCCTTCAAGTACGCCTTCCCCGACGGCCGCGCCGGCACGGTGTGCGTGAATCTGTACCGGTTGAGCCGCACGACCTACCAGTTTACCATTGCCGACGACGGGGTGGGCCTGCCGCCGGGGTACGTTCCCTCGCGCAGCCGCTCGCTGGGCATGACGCTCATGCACGGCTTCAGCGGGCAACTGGGCGGCGAACTGGTCATCACCAGCGCACGCGGGCTGTCCATTTGCCTGGTGTTCGAGGAGGAGCAACTCGCCGACGCCTACGCATAAGTCTCCCGTAGCCCCATTCGCCGGCAATACCACCAACCCTGCCGGAATGCTATTTTTTGCGTGCGGGCCGGGCGCCGGGGGCCCCCTGGATGACGTCGCCCGATTCCGCCGAGAGCTGGATGAACAAGCCCAGGTCGTTGGGCGTCTGCGGGGCAAGCCCATCGGTTGCCTCCGGGATGCCCACGGCCCGGATGAGCCGGGCAAAGCCGCTCGGGGAGGCAATCGTTACGCCGCGGTTGCCGGCCGGGCCCGTCGCGGCCACCACGTGGGGCGTGTTGCGGGGCACGAAGAGGGATTGGCCGGGCGCCAGCACCACCGTCCCGGTGTCGGTGTACACGGTAAAGGCCCCTTCCTGCACGTAGATCAGTTCGTCGTACTTCGTGTGCAGGTGCAGGGGCGTCTCGGTCCCGGCCGGGAAGTCGCCTTCGATCAGGTCATAACGGGAGTCGGTTTGCTGCTCGTCGGCCAGGATGCGCAGACGGGTGCCAAATAACCAATAGGCAGGATTCATAGGGTTTGATTGTTAAGTATTTTTAAGTACCCCGGTGAGAATGGTTCGGGATGCCATTGTGTATAATTTTATAATGGTAAGACGCGCTCAGAAGTGGTCAGTGGGACACTGACCACGGCAGCAACGGTACGGACCGCGAGCAACAAGACTGACCACGGCAGCAACGACAGGAACCGCGGCCCGGAACCACGCTGATGCAGTTTCCTACGCCGCCGTCAGTGTCCCACGGAGTATGTGATTAGCGCCCCTTTGTGGATACGGAGTGTACATAAATACGCGGGAAGCGGGCCCCCTTCCTTACGTGCCCGCATCGTTCCTGCGGCGTTGCGATGGGCAGGCCCCCTTCCTTACGGCTGTGTATCCCCGGCAGCGGTGGTGTCGCGGCGGGCACGGTTCCTTACGGCTGTATATCGTATCCCCGTCAGCGGTGGTGTCGCGGCGCGTGGGCCCGGCCCAATGGCGAGGGGCGGGTTGCCTGGCGGGGGGAAGCATCATTGGGCCTAGACTTTTTTGGTTCTTTTTGGGGCAATGCCAAAAAGAACAAACTCTACTTACGCACCATCTTACGCATCCTCAACCATTCACCATCCCATTACAAACCATCCTGTTACAAACCACCCAGCCCATTACCAACCCCTCACCAACCCCATCCCCCTCAAACACGCCCATGCGCCAATCACATACCCCACTGACGGCTCCCAAAGGCATTTTGCGATCCCCAATGGATTGATTTGAACGTTTGACCAACCGGACGACGAACCGCCCATCACGGGCAACTCCTCAATGCCGGTCGTGCCCGGAATCGGCCGTGTGCTTCGGGTCGGGAATGGTAAAGGCGACGACCTTGCCTGCGAGGATCGTGTGGTTCGGGTCGGCGATCTGCACCGACACCTTGTGCGGCCCGGGGGGTAAACCGACGATGATGAGGGGCTGGTCATTGCTGGCGTGGGCCCACACCCAGGGCGCATCGTCCACGCGTACGTGCAAATGCCCGATGCGGGGCGACACGTCCAGCGTCGCCTCCCCGAACACGGGCACGATGCGCAGGTTTTCCGTCCGGTACTGGATGATCACTTTGCCCTGGGCCAGTGGTCCGGGCAGGGGCTCGTCCACGATCAGTTTCGCCGGCGGCTCCGACTTCAGGGGCAATACGGACTCCGACCCCCGGGTTTGCCCGGCGGCGGGTGGCTGCGCGGCGGCCCGGAAGCCCAGGCCGGCCAGGAGAAGGGCACTCAAAAGAATCGTTTTCATAAGCGGTTTGGTCCTCCGGTGAGGGAGGGTTGCGAAAAGGAAGGATTGGCCCTTTAGATGCAGGCGGACCGGGTTGGTAACGCGGGGGGCTTCACTATTTTTTTCCCGCGCCGGGAAGCGCCCTCAGGCCACGGCCCGCGCGTAGAGTTGGTTCAGTTTGGTCCGGGCCCGTTTGAGCCGCATCTTGATCGCCCCCGTCGAAAGGCGCAGTTGCCCCCTGAGGTGCTCGATGGATTCCCCGTCCCGGTACTTGAGCAGGAGCAGCGTTTTCTCCGCGTCGGGCAGCTTGTTGAGCAGCGCCAGCATGGTCGCTTCGGTCCGTTCGGATTCGCCCGTTTCCGCAACCGTTTCCGCGTCCGGGGCATCGTCCGGCCCGTACGCCCCGAGCCGCGACACGGGCAGGCGCTTGGCCTTGCGGTACACGTCCCGGTAATGGTTGTAGGTGAGGGTGTACAACCAGGTGGAAAAGCTGGCCTTGCCGCAGAAAGTGTGCAGGCGGTCAAAGGCTTTCAACAGGATGTCCTGGGCCAGGTCGAAGGCCTGGTCGGCGTCGCGGCACAAGGACAAACACTTGTGGTAGACTTTCGGGAAGTAGCGTTGGTAGAGCACGCTCATCCCCTCGCGGTTGCCCCGCCGGTATTGTTCGATCCAATATTCGTCCTTGGCGGTAGCGGAAACAGTACTTGCAAATGACATGGCAATGAGAAATTGAAGGGTAGGAATTGCAGGAAATGAAGTGAGGAGATGGATGGTACACTGATCGGTTAGGATGATTATGATCTGTTAGGATGAAATGAAGCTGACCCGCATGAATTGGTTGATTCACAATTCCCAATCAGTTCCGATCATAATCATCATAACCCATCAGTGTACCATAGGCTGGGGTAGCCGGTCGGTGCTGGCCGCAACGCTTTCCCAGGCGGTTACTTCCGCTTCCAGCGCGGCGGCTTTGGACCGGTACGAGGCCAGGGCGTCTTTCCCGACGGGCAAGTGCACCGGGGGCGTGGGATTGTCGGCCAGTTGGAGCACCACCCGGGCCAGCTTGGCCGGGTCGCCGGGCTGGTTGCCGTGGATTTGCCCGGCGGCGGCCCGGACGCGTCCTACCGTGGGCGCGTACGCTTCCAGCACGTTGGACCCCGCCACGTAGGAATCCCCCGAGAGGAAATCCGTGGTGAACAGCCCCGGCGCCAGCGAAGTCACGTTGATGCCCAGGGGATTTACCTCCAGTGCCAGTCCTTCCGAAATGCCTTCCACGGCAAACTTGGAGGCGCCGTACAGGCCGAACCCGGGAACGGTGGCGTGGTAGGCGAACAGAGAAGATACGTTGATGATGTGGCCGGTTTTGCGTTGCCGCATGTAGGGCAGCACGGCCTGGGTCACGCGGATCAGGCCGAACACGTTGGTGTCGAACTGCCGGCTGACCTCGGCCTCGGTGGCCTCTTCGAAAGCCCCCAGGAACCCGTAGCCCGCGTTGTTGACCAGCACGTCAATCCTGCCGAAGTGCGCAATGGCTTCCTCAACCCCCGTTTTTACCTGCGTTGCCTGCGTGACGTCCAGCACCACCACCCGCAGGTCGGGGGGATTGCCCAGCGCGGCGGCCAGTTGTTCGGGTTGTTTGCGGACCGTAGCCACGACCTGGTCGCCGGCCGCCAGCGCGGCTTGCGTGATTTCGAAACCAAAACCGCGCGAGGCGCCGGTGATGAACCATACTTTTTGCGTTTTCATGGGAATGTTGTGTAAAGTGGTCTGTTTTTGTTTTATGACCGATCGGTCATTTTTTAGGGTTAGAAAAACGGGCGCGCGGTTGGGTCAGCCCCCCTGGGCAGTCACGGGTGGAGAACACCCGCAACATTTTCCAATGCATCCCCTCCGCACTGTACCCGTTTTTCTGCTTTGTTTATTTTTCTATTTAGATGCATCAATGACCGATTGGTCACTTTTTTCGTAAAAAAAATTACGCACTTTGTTCTTCGATCTGTTTTTTCAGCGAGCGGGCAATCACTTTCATTGCCTGGTTGTGACCGGCCACCCGCGACATCATGATTCCGCCTTCCACGACGGCAAACAGCACGGTGGCAAATTCATGCGCATCCCAGTCCGCCTTGAACTCGCCGGCGGCAATGCCCTTTTCGATGATGCTGCGGATGTTGCGCTGGGCGGTTTCCACGA
>CADCTQ010000464.1 GCA_902805615.1 uncultured Cytophagales bacterium | reverse complement strand
TACCAGCCACCACCGCTGCCCGTCGTGGTGGGTGCGGAAGTAGCCGCTGGCTTTGAAGGGTTTGGCCTTGTAGCCGCCGTACCGGCTCCAGCCGGCGGGAAATTGCTGGGCCGGGGCGTTCTTTTCGAGGGCGAGCAGCCTGGTTTTGAGTTCCGCTTCCGAACGGGTTTTGCCGGGCCAGTCCCGGGCCGTCCACTGCCCGAGCCGGTCCACCACGGGCTGCGCGGGGGCGGGCAGCGGCGGGGGCATTTCGGCCGACAGGTAGAGGTCTTTGAGGTAGAGGGTGGCTTGGTAGCCCGGCGCCACGGGGGCCAGCCGCAGGTGCACCCGGGCAATTTCGTCGGCCCGCATCCGGCGGCCCTTCACGCCCCCCTTCAGCTGGCGGGCATACTTGGGCGGGTAAATGCGCTGGGCGTCGAGGTGGTCGAGGGGCAGCACCACGCGGGTGAGGAGCCGGGGCAGCACGCCGTAGCGGACGTCAATCTGTTCCTTGTCCTTTCCATTGGCGTCTTTCTCGCCGTGGCGGCTGAAAAAATCGAGGTGCAGCACGGCGCTGAAGTCATTTTCGTGGTACACTTCGCACACCAGGTAGGCGGCCCGGTCCCAGGGGGCGGCGCCGGCGCCGGGCAGGGTCAGGTACGTCTTTTCGCTGCCCGGCTTGTAGTGGAGGGCATTGCCGCCGCCGGGGGCGACCACCAGCGTGGCGGCGCCGGCGTTGGTGGCCGCCAGGGCCGGCAGGTCGAACCGGTGCAGGGCCGGCTGGGGTTGGGCCCGCAGCATCAGGTCGCTGAGCAGGCAGGTACAGAGGTACAGGAAAGCTTTTCCGGGCATGGGCGTAAGGGGCAAGTGGACACCTGTTTTATCGTGTTCATCCTGCGCTAAAGGTACGAACGGGGCCGGCCAATGCAACCGGAAAAAGCGGCTGCGCGCGGAAAACCCGGGTGCCGCGTTTCTAACGGATTCGTTTGGGTACGCAGGTGGGAAAGGGACAAAAAAGCAAAGACGTCAAACTGTGCAAGTATTTACTTTTGACGTTTTATCAATGCATTTTAACATCTTTTCGTCATGGAAAAAATAGAAGTGAAACCGCAGATTCTGTTTGAAAACCGTTCCGTCACCCTGTCCCTGCTGGAAGGCACGATGTTGCTGGTAACTTATAAAAGCTGGGCCAACAGCGAAGAATACCGGTTGAACCTCGACAAACAGGTGGAGCTGGTCAAGCAGCACCGCCTGACCAAAGCCGTGTTTGACCTGCGCAAGATGGGGGTGATCAGCTCCGAAAACCAGCACTACACGAGCCAGGTATACATGCCCCGGATTACGCAGGCGGGTCTCAAGCACTCCGCCCTCATCGTGCCCGAGGACGTTTTCGGGCAAGCTTCGGCCAAGAACGTCACCAACCGGGTGAAAAATGAAGTGATCTTTTCCGTGCACTACTTCAACGATTTGAACCATGGCCTTGCGTGGCTGGCTACCGTGTGAAGACCCGGATGCATTGAGCTATTGTCCTGCGGACTGCCACCCGGCAGTCTTTTTTATTTGGGGGCTTTGCCCTGCTGATGACAGGTTGGCGAAAAGCGCAAACACGCATCCCCCTGCCCACGGGTTGGAGCGTCTACGCTCGAACCAGTAAGCAGGGGGATGCGTGCAGTCTATGGGTACGGGAGCAACCTCCAACCGGGCCGCGTGGCAGGGGCCACGCAGCCATGCGGGCCGCCCGGCGGTAACGTCCTAACGAGAGGTAGCCGGCCGTTTGCCCCAGCCGCTCCGGCCGTTGCCGCTGCGGGCAGCAGACGCCGACCGGCCTCCGCCTGACCGACCGCCCGATTGCGGCCGGGCCAGGGCGGGCGACGCCGAAGCGCCGGCCGCGGCCGGGTACGGGTGGTCGGCCACGACGGGCAGCGTTTTGGCGATCAGCTTGTTGATGCCTTTGAGGTAATCCCGCTCTTCGGCGTCGCAGAACGAGAGGGCGATGCCGCTGGCGCCGGCCCGGCCCGTGCGGCCAATGCGGTGCACGTACGTTTCGGGTTCGTTGGGCAACTCGAAGTTGATCACGTGCGAGAGTTCGTCAATGTCAATGCCCCGGGCGGCAATGTCGGTGGCGACCAGCACCCGGATCTGCTTGCTTTTGAAGCTCGACAGGGCCCGCTGCCGGGCGTTCTGCGACTTGTTGCCGTGGATGGCCTCGGCGGCAATGCCCGACTTGTTGAGGTCCTTGGCCACGCGGTCGGCGCCGTGCTTGGTGCGGGTAAAGACCAGGGCGGCCGAAATGTTTTCCTCGTTGAGCAGGTGGACGAGCAGGAATTTCTTGTCGTTCTTCTCCACCAGGTACACCGCCTGGGTCACCTTTTCGGCCGTGGACGACACGGGCGTCACTTCCACGCGCACGGGGTCGCGGAGGATGGTGGCGGCCAGCTTGCCGATCTCGGGGGGCATAGTGGCCGAGAAGAACAGCGATTGCCGGCTGGCGGGCAGCTTGGCAATGATTTTTTTCACGTCGTGGATAAAGCCCATGTCGAGCATCCGGTCGGCCTCGTCGAGCACGAACATCTGGAGGTTGCGCAGGCTCACGAAGCCCTGGTTCATCAGGTCGAGCAGGCGGCCGGGCGTGGCCACGAGCACGTCCACGCCGCGCCGGAGGGCTACCGTCTGGCCGTGCTGCGATACGCCGCCGAAGATGACCGTGTGGCGCACGCCGGTGTGCTTGCCGTAGGTGCCAAAGCTCTCCCCGATCTGGATGGCCAGTTCCCGGGTGGGCGTGAGCACCAGCGCCTTGATGGGCCGGGGGCCGTTGCCGTCGGTGCCGGCGTTGTGGAGGGCTTGCAGCATGGGAATGGCAAAGGCAGCCGTTTTGCCCGTGCCCGTCTGGGCGCAGCCGAGCAGGTCGCGGCCGCTGAGCAATACGGGAATGGCTTGCGCCTGGATGGGGGTGGGTTGGGTGTATCCCTCCCCGGCAAGGGCGCGGAGAATGGGATCAATGACGTTCAGATTCTGAAAAGACATAAAAGGGATGATGTTGGAAAAAAAAGGCGGGCTAACGGAGGGGGCTGAACGAATCCGTTTCTTTAAGCAGCAGGGGCGAAGAGAGGAAGGGAATAGCGCCGGGGGATTAAACCGCGAGTGTTGTGTTAAGCAAAGATACCGTTTTATTTCTTGCCAACCGGATCAGGATCTAATCAGGATTTACAGGATGAAAGGATGACCAGGATCGTCTGAACCCTGATGGGCTTGATGAAAGGATGGGCTTGATGCGTGGAGGATGCGGAGCTGTGGGCGGGGGCCTCCCCTACCGTTTGGCGGTAAAATCAAACCGGCTATTTTTCCTTCCCGGGCTTTACCAGTGTCTCCTCCAACACCTCGGCGGCAATGATGGCCAGGGGCACCTTTGCTTTTACTTCCGCTTTCTTCTTGTCCTGGATTGCCACCAGTTGCGCGTGTACTTCGTCTGACACTTCAATCGTCAATTTCTTGCTCATTACTTTTTATTGTAAAGTTTATTGTAAAATCTATTGCAGGAATAAACTTTTGCTCTTAAATTTACTATATAATTTACAACAAGCTAAAGTATGGCGGTGGAAACTCCCAAAAGCTGCCCCCGGCCCAGCTTTGCCTGGTAATTGCCGCACGTTTGCAATGCGCCCAGGCCACTATGTTGTCTTAGGTCTCTAATTCTCCACTTACCAAACCCTTTATCCCGATGCAAACCCCTACGCACCAGGACGGCGGCAGCCATGCCCAAACCGTTCCTCCTACGCCTGAACAATTACACAGCTTTTTGCAACGCTACCCTGGTTATGACTTTATGCCTCTGCTTGAATTACTCACCAGTCATTCACCCGACGGGTACGAGGCTTTCTTCAACGGCGTGGCCGAACTGGTCTGCCGGCACTTTGGAACTGAGGAGTGGGACAACCTGTACTTGCGGAGAATGATGCAGGAGCTGTTCCGCTTCCGGGATGCATTCAGGGAAATGAGGGGTGGCAAGGTATGGGAATAAGCGCATTGTAACACAAACGAGTTGTTATTTGGCGTTAGTCTCTTCATTTCGAGTTAGCGCCCTTTAGCTGTCATTCCCGGAGGGAAGCAACGCTCGGCGAAGCCAATCTTTTTGGTCTAAATCACTCTGTGCGGTACACTACAAGGATTCCCTCCGGGAATGACAGCGAGGGGGAACTGGGCCGGAATACCTGAAAGAGGTCGGTGGAATCAATAGGAGCTTGGTTAGCAGCGCCGATGCTGGTGTTTTCCACCCACGGCTGTTGATTTATTTGCGCCACCGACTGCTTGTGATAACCAACCCCTACTGACAACCAGCCATTACTCACCCTGCCAGGTGTGCTGCAATTCCGCGTAGAGTTCCCGCACGCCCTTTTGCTCGTACGCCGTCTGGAGGGTTTGCCCGGCAAATTCCAGCAGCAGCCCCGCCTGCTCGCGGAGCACCGCCTTGCGCTCCGGGGTGGCCGCCTGGGAGGCAACCAGGGCCAGGGCCCGCAGCAGCCGCTCGAACACGGCGTGGTTGCCCCGCGCGTTGATGCGGACCAGGTCGAACGACAGGCGGATGTACTCCTCGAAGCTGCCCGTGCGCACCAGCACCCGCAGGTGACGTCCGTCGGAACGGAGCGGTGACGGGAATTCGCTCCGCGCCAGGGCGCCGCCGATGTCGCCCAGGTGATCCACCGCCATGATGGCCGTGGTGGTGTCGTTGACGGCCGGCGAGAGGGCTTTGAGGGCAATGTCCACCAGTTGCTGAATGCCAAAGCCCACGTCCTGTTCCATGTTGCGGTGGCGGCCCAGTGCCACGCACTTCATCAGGTCGTCGGGCCACTCCGCGGGCGGATCGCCGGGCACCTCCATGCCGCTGCGCACGCTGAAGAGCGAAGTGCCCGTCCCCACGAAGGCGCCCACCGGGTAATCGAGGCGCACCACGGCCCGGTGGCGGATGGCCCACTGCATCAGGGCGGCCGTGTCAATCTGTTGCAGGTACCCCGACTGGTCCGATACCACCGGCTTCCAGCCCTGCTGCTCGGCGGCGTAGGCGAAGGCCGCCTGCGCTTTTTCCTCGTCCACGATGGGTTCGCCCAATCCCAGCGGGAACATCTCGGCAATGGCCTCCCGGGTTTCGCGGGTGATGGTGCGCACGATGGTGCCCGTCTGTAGCCCTTCGGCGATGTGGTGGATGAAGAAAATAAGCGCGGCCACGCCTCCGAAGGCCAGCAGCAGCCCGGCCAGCACGGCTGTGGCGGGCACGAACCGGCCTTCGTCGGGGCCGCGGATGGTGCCCTGCACCACGAGGCAGTAGCAGAACACGCTCACGAAATAGCCCAGCACGAACTGGTTGACTTCGTCGCGCATGAAGTTGCGCAGCACCCGCGGCGAGTACTGCGTGCTGACCAGGGAGATGGCCGCCAGCGTGAGCGAAAACGCCAGCGCCGCCACCGTGAGCATGGAGCCGGCGATGGCCGCCAGCATGTCGCGGGCGGCGTCCACGCCGGGGTCGTAGGGCGGCGAAAAGCGCCGGGTCCCCGTGGCCGTGGCCCCGGAATCAAGCGTCACCAGCCCCCAGGCCAGGGCAAAGGCGCTCAGCACCATCAGGCCCGGCACGAACCACAGCGATTCGCGGAGCATTTGCCAGTATTGCCGCCAGCGAAGGTTCATCGCCGCCCCGCCCGGCCGGGCAGCCCGGTTGCTTTTTGGTTTTTTCTCATACGCTTTCGGCTGCCGACCGGGAACGCCGCCCGTTTCGCTGCCAGGCAGTAGAACGCAGGCCGGGGAAATGAGGTTGTTGCCGGGGCCGGCGCAGACAGACCTTTCAGACCTTTCGGGTTTTGGAAACCCGAAAGGTCTTCCCCTGGGCTTGCCCCTCCGCTGCTCCGGTCCTGAGCGGGAGCCGGTCAGGCCGCCCGGCCCAACTTCTCTTTAAACCAGTGCTTGGCCTTCTGGACGTACTCCTTTTCCTTGCCGGCGCTTTCGCCGGTACCGATCAGGTAGCCGTAGGGGTGCAGGGCCGGTACGTGGTCGAACACGATCTTGGCCATGCCGATGAGGGGAATGAACAGGATCATGCCGGCCACGCCCCAGATGAGTCCGCCCACCACCACGCCCACGACCATGGTCAGCGGGCTGATGTTGACCTTGCCGCCCACGATGAAGGGCTCCAGCAGGTACTCGTCGAGCAGTTGCACCACCACGATCACGACCACGGCCGCCACGGGGCTGCCCGAACCCGAAAACAGGGCGGCGCCCAGCGGGAACAGCCCGCCCAGCGTGGTGCCCACGAAGGGCACGATGGTGAGCAGCGCGGCAATGCTGCCCATCAGCACGGCGTACTTGAGTCCTACGAGGGAGAGGCCCACCGTGTAGAGCACCGCCAGGATGAGGATCGAAAGCAGGCGGCCCACCAGGTACTGGGAACTGACGTGGCTGATCTGGCCGAGCATCTGGCGCAGTTCGCCTTCGTTGCGGCCGCCGTTGAGCTGCACCACGAAGTTTTCGTACTTCTCGCGGCCCGACAGGAAAAAGGCCACGTACACCAGCACGAGCAGGGTTTCGGCCACGAAGCCGAAGAAGCCCGCCACGAAGCCGGCCACGTACTTGCCCACCGACTTGAGGGCCGAGGCACCCTGCTTGAGCGCCTCCTGCTGCTTCTGGACGGGAATGTTGAACTTCTCGACCAGCAGTTGCTGCACTTCCGCGTACTTCTGCTGGAACGAGGTCTGAAGCTGCGGCAGGTCCTCGTTGAAGCTGGCAACCGGTGCGGCCAGCGCGGCCACCAGGGCCGCCCCGATGAGGAGGATGAGCAGCACGCAGACCAGCACGGCCCACCCCCGCTTCCAACCCCAGCCCTCCAGCTTCTTGCACACGGGCAGCACGAGCATCGCCAGGATGATGCCGAAGGTGAGCGGAATGAAAAAGGACCGGCCGTAGTGCAGTCCGGCAACCAGGCCAAAAGTGAAAATGAGTACCTGCGTGGCCCGTCCGAGGGTTGGAGTGCTGATCATATCTGAAAAAACGGTCAAAAAAAAGTACTGTCCGTGTAGGTACGGCTTCGCGGACAGGAGGTTATCCGAAAGCCGGGACTTTCTCAAATTGCAATGGAGGCCGGAGGAACTTAACCGCAAGGATCGCGATGGAGACGCAAGGGGCGCAAAGCGGGATACGCGTACTCCTGGCGCCCTTTGCGTCTCCTTTGCGTCCTTTGCGGTTAAGTTTTTCTCAATGTAACCCCGCAACCGTCCGGGAAGGGCCACCGTACAACCGGCAAACCACATTCCCATGCAATCCGACGCACAAGCCTATCCGCTCACCAAAGTCGCTTCCTTCAAAGGCATCCAGGTAACCGGCGTAACCGTGACCGACACCGGCCGGCTGTTTGCCAACTTTCCCCGCTGGCACGAAAACCTGCCGTTCTCGGTGGTGGAAGTGATGCCCGACGGCTCCTACCAGCCCTACCCCGACGCAAGCTGGAACGCCTGGAACGGCCAGCCCGAAGAAAATAAATTCACCTGCGTGCAGTCGGTCGTGGCCCACGGCAACTCGCTGTTCGTGCTCGACCCGGCCAGCCCCTTCATCAAGGGCGTGGTGGGCGACGCCGCCCTGTACGAATTTGACCTGACCACCAACGCACTCAAACGCCAGTGGACGTTCGACAAAACGATTGCCCCCGAAAAGTCCTACCTCAACGACCTGCGCATTGACGAGGAGGCCGGCAAGATCTACATGACCGAATCGGGCCTGGGCGCCCTGGTGGTGCTCGACCTCAACACGGGCACGGCCCGGCGGCTGCTGGCCGGCCACCCTTCCACGCAGTCGGAAGACGTGTGGCTCACGGTGGAAGGCGAACGGTGGGTCAAAGAAGGCAAAAAGCCGCACATGCACGCCGACGGCATTGCCCTGTCGCCCGACAAAGGCTACCTCTACTACCACGCCCTGACGGGGTACACCCTCTACCGCATCTCCACGTTCGCCCTCACCGACGCCACCCTCAACGACGACGCCCTGGCCGAAAAGGTGGAAAACCTGGGCCGCACCTGCGCCCCCGACGGCATGATTTTCGACCCGCAGGGCAACCTCTACCTGGGCGACCTGGAAAGCAACGCGATCATTTGCATGACCCCGGACGGGCGCCTCAATACGCTGGTGCAGGACGAACGGCTCAAGTGGCCCGATACTTTCACGATGGACGCGCAGGGCAACCTCTACGTGACCACTTCGCGCATCCACCAGATGGAGGGCGACATTTCGGACCTGGAATTCAACATCTTCAAAATCCCCACCGGGGCGTGAGGGTTTTCGCAGGGCGGTTGCCGCAACGCTTTACTTGCCCGCGTAGGCCACCCGGTAGAGCACGCCGTTGTCGTCGTCGGAGATGAGCAGGGAGCCGTCGGGGTGCTGGGCAACCCCGCACACCCGGCCAAACTGCTCCCGGTTGCCGCCCGTGAGGAAGCCCGTCAGGAAATCCTCGATGGCCGCCGGCTTGCCGTTCTCGAAGCGGACGCGCACGACCTTGTAGCCGGAAGGCTCCTTGCGGTTCCACGAGCCGTGCAGGGCCACGAAGGCGCTGTTGCGGTAAGCTTCCGGAAAGGCATTGCCCGTGTAGAAGACCATGCCCATCGGGGCCGAATGCGCGTCGTAGGTGAGCACCGGGAAGGTCGTCTTTTTGGCATATTCGGCGTGGGTGGTGTCGCCGGGCGGCTCATCGGCCGGGTTGGCCTTGCCGTTTTCGTACACGTAGGGCCAGCCGTAGTGGGCCCCCTCCTTGATGAGGTTGAACTCTTCCCGCTGGCCCGTGTCGCCCAGCCAGTCAATGCCGTGGTCGAAGCCGTACAGTTCCTTCGTCTGGGGGTGGAAGGCAAAGCCAATCGTGTTGCGCAGGCCCTTGGCAAAGATTTGCTGGCCGGTGCCGTCCGGTTTGACGCGCACCATCGTGGCGTTGAGCTTGCTGGTTTCCTCGCAGGCGTTGCAGGTGCTGCCCACCGAAACGTAGAGCATTTTGTCGGGGCCCACGGCCAGGGTGCGGTTGTTGTGCTGGCCGCCTTCGGGCAACCCGGTCACGATGCGGGTGAGGCTGCCCAGCGTGCCGTCCGGCCTGATGTCGGCGGCGTACACGTCGTTGACGGCCACCAGGTACATCTTATTGCCGTCAATGGCCACGCCGTGCATGTTTTCTTTTTTGGCTACCTCCTTCTGAGTATCGGCCTTGCCGTCGCCGTCCGCGTCTTTAAGCATGGTCACCGTGCCGGCTTCCCGGCTGGTCACGTACACGGTGCCGTCGTTGCTTACGGCCACCATGCGCGGCTTGCCCAGGTTTTCGGCAAACTTGGAGACGGCAAAGCCGGCCGGCAGTTTGAGCCCCTTCACGCGGGCGTCGGTGGGTTCTACCTTTACGGGCTTGAAGATGTTGCCTTCGTAGCTGGCTTCCACCGGCTGGTCCTGCTTGTTGCCCTGGCTCCACGCGGGAACCGCGCCGAGGGCCAATGATGAAACGGTGAAAAAACGTAGTGCGAGGTGGATCGGATGGCGCATGGTGTCAGGGAATAAAGACGTAGTAATGACGGGGTAAATACGGGTTCCCTGAGAACGTAGTTTCACGGGTTTCACGCAAAGGCGTCAAGTCGGAGCGCAAAGGGGCCAAAGAGAAAGAAGGATCACGTCGCGGAGAAAGTCGCATTGCGGGATAGTTGCGCATTGCGGGAAGGGGTCGCATCGCGGCTCCCCTCCCCGGAGGG
>CADCTQ010000463.1 GCA_902805615.1 uncultured Cytophagales bacterium | reverse complement strand
ATTGGGCCTAGCCCTTTTTGGTTCTTTTTGGGGCAATGCCAAAAAGAACAAACTCCACTTACGCAGCATCAACCATTCACCAACTCCTCACAACCCACCCATCACCAACCCTAAGCCCCTCAAATTCGCCCATACGCTAATCACATACTCCGGCGGAACCAACGTCAAACAATACTACGCTTAAAGTTAACTCACTGTCAGATGAAAGCGGCAATGGATCGAGAACCGCAGGGTTCACAATCACTGTACGAATGCCTGAACAAACCAACCTCCGTTCCGCCAGAGGCGGAAGCAATAGCCGGCACGAAGCACAGCTTCGCGCCAGCCCGCGACTGCGATGCGCGCCAGCAGGCTACACCCCGCCAGCCGGCTCTGCTTCGCCTCGGCAACGCTAATCATATACCAGTGCCTCACTGACCACCTCCGGGAAAGTGCTTAACAATAAAAAACCGGAACGGATCAGCATCCGCCCCGGCTCAACTATCAAACGCTCTAACTCCTTAGCTCTCTAACTCCTCACACCGCAACGGCGCCTTCCTTGCGCTTGGCTTCGAGCACAGACATCAGGCTGTTGAAGGGCTTGATGAACTTCTGGATGCCTTCTTCTTCGAGCTGCCTGGTGACGGCGTCGAGGCTGATGCCTACCTCCTGGAGTTGCCCGAGGCGCTGCACGGCCCCGGCCATGTCGTCCTGGAGGCGGTTGGCGGGCTGGCCGTGGTCGCGGTAGGCATCCAGCGTTTCCATCGGCACCGTGTTCACCGTGTCGGGACCGATGAGGGCCTCCACGTACTTCACGTCGCTGTAATCCTTGTTCTTGGTGCTGGTGCTGGCCCACAGCAGGCGCTGCGGCTTGGCGCCCTTCGCAGCCAGCGCCTTGAAGCGGTCCGAGCCGAACACTTCCTGGTAGATCTGGTAGGCTTTCTTGGCGCTGTCCACGGCCACCTGGCCGCGCAGGGTTTTCGCCAGGTCGGCTTTCGGGCCGCCGGCCGCCATCACCTTTTCGAGCATCGGGTCCACGAGGCTGTCAATGCGGCTGAGGAAGAAGCTGGCTACGGAAGCCACCCGGTCGAGGGGTTCGCCCCGCTGCGCCCGCTTTTCGAGCCCGGCAATGTACGCCTCGGCCACCTGGCGGTAGCGTTCCAGGCCGAACAGCAGCGTCACGTTCACGTTGATGCCGTCGCTGATGAGCCCTTCGATGGCCGGCAGGCCCTCGGTCGTGCCTGGCACCTTGATCATCACGTTGGGCCGGTCCAGCAGTTTCCAGGAAGAGCGGGCTTCCGTCAGCGTACCCTCCGTGTCGAGCGCCAGCGACGGGGAAACCTCCAGGCTCACGTAGCCGTCGAGGGCGTTGGTGCTTTCGTACACGCCCTTGAACAGGTCGGCAGCCTGTTGCACGTCTTCCACGGCCAGGGCCAGGAAGATTTCCTCCGATGATTTGCCCGACTGGGCCAGCGGGCGGATCGTTTCCCAGTAGTCGTCGCTGCGGGCAATGGCCTCTTCGAAGATGGCCGGGTTGGACGTTACGCCCCGCAGCCCGTCTTCGTCAATCATTTTCTTGAGGCCGCCATTGGCGGTGAAACTGCGGCGGATGTAGTCGAGCCAGATGCTCTGGCCGAAGGATTGAATGTTTTTGAGTGGGTTGTTCATGGGGAATGGAGTTTAGACGTTGAATTTTAGAAGGGAGACGCAGGACGCACGGCCGGTCATGGATCGTGGGGGGTTTTGGGTTCGACAAGTACGCTAATGCCCTGAATCATAACCGTTTTTCGGCCCCGCAACGGAGCCGCCCGAAATTTAAACGGAAGAATTGGCTTCCGCAGCCACGGCCCCCGATAATTTTTAACGCAAGCCGGCCGCAAACCGCCCTAAAATTTTTTCTGCCTCCCGTGTGAAATCGTCCCCGCCCCTGCATCCATTAGTTTTACATCTGTGTAGCAAATGAGTGCAGGAGTGCATAAGTGCAGGAGTGCAAAATTCATAACCGCTTTCAATTCATGGACTTAAAACGCCGGCAGTTCCATACCAAACCGAAAGAGGGAGTGGGTTTAGAGAAAAGGCAGGATGTCACTGGACGGGTTTGTCTTTGGTCTTCAAAAAGATGTACCGTTCTGACGAGGAACCACCCCTGTCCCCTCCATGAAGGAAGGCTACGATTAGGACACATTTTTGAAGCAGCGCGAAAAGCGGTCAGTGAGACACTGACCGCGGCAGCAAGAGACACTGACAACGGCACGAAACTACCTCCACAAAGATCCGCACGCCGCCGTCAGTGTCCGCCGCCGTCAGTGTCTCAGTGACGGCTCGGGATAGCCTTTTATGACCTTATGCAAAAGTGTCCTAATCGTAGCCATGAAGGAAGGAAGGGAACCGTAACCACCGGCTGCGTAGCAAGAAGAAACTGCACGGCACGTACGCCCATCAGCAGGGCCGAGGGGTACGGCTCCCCGCCTTTTTGGTGCTAGAAACAGGGCGTCCCTCCGGGACTTTGCTCAACGACGATGCAATCCGGGATACAACATAAGCCGGCAATTGGTAATCCCTAAATCTCAAACCCGCTGATTCTCAAACTCCCTCATTCCCAAACGCGCTAACTCCCTAACCCGATGGAAAACCCTTGCCTGGGAACGTTCGAGGAGATTGTCCTGCTGGCCGTGTGCGTACTGGGCGAGGACGCCTACGGGGTCACCGTCACCGACGAGATCACCGGGCAGGCGGGCCGCCCGGTGCACCTGAGCGCCGTCCACACGGCCCTCTACCGGCTGGAGGAAAAGGGCCTGCTGCGGTCAGGGCTGGGCGGGGCCACCCCCGCGCGGGGCGGGCGGCGAAAACGACTGTACGGGGTCACGTCCGCCGGCCGGCACGCCCTGCGGGAAGCCCGCACCCTGCGCGAAAGCTTCTGGCGCCGCATCCCGGCCGCGGGGTGGGAATGGGAAGGAGGGGCGGCATGAAACGAAAGACTACCCGGCCGCAGCGCCCCGCCGGTCCCCAGCCGCCCCGCCTGGCCGACGCACTGCTGGAACTGTGTTACAATACCCACGAAGTCGAAGATATCCAGGGCGACCTCCTCGAAGTCTTCGAACGGCGGGCCGCGACGCACGGTCCCCGGGCCGCCCGGCGCGGCTACTGGCTCGACGTGCTCCGGTTCGTCAGGCCCTTCGGCGGACGGCGGGGCTTGCCGGCCCGGTCCCCCGCCCCTTTCCCGGCCACCCCCAACCCCTTCGATATGCTCCGCAACTACCTCACGATTTCCCTGCGCACCCTGCGGCGTGACCGCACGGCAAGCCTCGTCAGCGTGCTGGGCCTGGCCGTCGGGCTGGCGGCCGGGCTGCTCATCTTCCTGCTGGTGGACTACATGTTCAGCTTCGACCGCTTCCACCCCCACCAGGACCGCACCTACTGGGTGGTGACCGACATCCGCCACGGCGAAGTGCTGCCCACCGACGCCGCGCCCCGGCCGCTGGCCGAAGCCCTGCGCCGCGACTACCCGTTCGTGCAGACGGCCGTGCGCCTCGAAACCATCTTCGGCCGCGTGGTCACCATTCCCGACGGGAAGGGCGGCCTTGCCAAAAAATTCCCCGAGAACCGCAACCTGTGCTTCACCGAGCCGCAGTACTTCGACGTGTTCGGCGTGGACTGGCGGCGCGGCGACCGGAAAACCGCCCTGGCTGTCCCCAACTCAATCGTGCTCAGCCAGCGGTACGCCGAAAAATACTTCGGCGGTGCCGACCCGATGGGCAAGACCGTGCGGTTCGACCACCGGGTAGACCTCACCGTCACGGGCATCATCGGCAATCCCCCGTCCAACACCCAGCTGCGCTTCGACGGCTTCGTGTCGTACGCCACGCTGCCCGGGCTGGAAGGCGACGCTGCCGGTGCGCAGTCCTGGGACCGGCTGCCGGCGATGTGTTTCGTGGTGCTGCGGGAGGGCGTGCCCGCCGAACGGCTGCGCGGCATCTTCCCAACCCTTCAGCGGCAGCACTACGGTCCCGGTGGGGCGCCCTTCGCGTTTCACGCGCTGCCCCTGGGCGAACTGAACCACCAGCGGAGCGGCAACGCGCCCCGGTCCATCCTCTACACCCTCATTGCCGTCGGCGTGTTCCTGGTGGCGGCGGCCTGCATCAACTTCGTGAACGTAGCCACCGCCCGGGCCCTGCGCCGGGCGCGGGAGATTGGCGTGCGCAAGGCCATCGGCAGCACGCGGCGGCAGTTGGTGGCCCAGTTCCTGCTCGAAACCACGCTCATCACCGGGGTGGCCGTGGGGGTGGCCCTGGGGCTGACCCAGGCTTGCCTGCCCCTGCTCAACAACGCCCTCTCGATGCTCGGCGCCGACCTCTCGGTGCTGCACCTGCTGCGACCGGGGCCGCTCGGGTGGTTTACGGTCCTGGTGCTGGGCGTGACCGGGCTGGCGGGGCTGTACCCGGCCGTGGTGCAGGCCGGCTTCCGGCCGGTGGAGGCATTGAAAGGACGGATCGCCCCGGGGCAGGCGGGCGGCGTTGCGGTGCGGCGCGGGCTGGTAGGCGTGCAGTTTTTCATCACGCAGTTTTTCCTCATCGGCGTCATCGTGCTGGTAGCGCAGCTCCGGTACCTGCAACGCGCCGACCTGGGTTTCCGCCAGGCCGAAAGGCTGATCGTGCCCCTGCCCACCGGCGACCCGCTCCGGCAGGAGACCCTGCGGGAACGGTTGCTGCAAATTCCCGGCGTGGAGGGGCTGACCCGTTGTGACGCCCCGCCCCTGCTCAGGCAGAACGGGCCGCACCCCTTCACTTTCGGCACCGGGGCCGAACCCGAGCCGTTCTCCACCCGCCTCCGGACCGTGGACCGGGCGTACCTGCCGCTGTTCGGCCTCCGGCTGCTGGCCGGGCGCAACTTCCAAAGCGACGATACCACGCGCCGGGAGGTGCTCGTGAACCAGATGATGACCCGGCAGTTGGGCCTGGCCTCGCCGGAGGCGGCGCTGGGCGGGCGGCTGCGCGTGGCGGGCCGCGACCACGAGGTAGTAGGCGTGGTGGCCGACTTCCACCTGGGGCACTTCCGGGAACCCATCTACCCGCTTACCCTGGTGAACGACGTGCGGCAGTGCCGGATGGCCGTGCTGAGAGTAAATGCGGCCTACCTGCCGGGGGCCGCCGCCACCGTGGAAAAGACCTGGAACGCCGCTTTTCCGCAGGAGATTTTCAACGCCCAGTTCGTGGACGAATTGGTCACCAGCCTCTACCAGGCCGAACGCATCATGCTGGGGCTGGCCGAGGCCTTTGCGCTGGTGGCCGTGCTGATCGGCTGCCTGGGGCTGTACGGGCTGGTCACGTTCATGGCCGCGGCCAAAACCAAGGAGATCGGCATCCGCAAAGTGCTGGGGGCGGCGGTGCCCCAACTCCTGTGGCTGTTCGGCCGGGAGTTCGGCAAGCTCATCGGGCTGGGCTTCGTGCCGGCCGCCGTCCTGGGCGGACTGCTGATGAACGGCTGGTTGCAGGGCTACACCTACCGCATCACGCTGGACTGGTGGGTGTTCGCCCTGGCCCTGGGGCTGGTCGTGGTCATTACGCTGCTTACGGTGGCGCGGGAATCGCTGCGGGCGGCCCTCCGCAACCCGGCCCGGAGCCTGCGCACGGAGTAGCCCGGGATTGCGAACCCACGGCCAAATACTTACCTTTTGGGCATTCCTTTCACCCTTCAACCCCTTACCCATCCCCATGCACGCATTCCCCGCCCTGCTGCTCGCGCTGCTGCTCGTTCTCCCGGCCTTCTCCCAGGCGCCCCCCGCCCCGGACGTGGCCGGCCGCATCCGGCAGGTAGAAACCCACTTGTCGCCGGCCCTCCGCATCGAAGGGCAGCCGGCCGTCACCTTTAACCTTACCGACCGGATGCGCCATTACAAGGTGCCGGCCGTCAGCATCGCCGTGGTAAACAACGGCCGGATCGAATGGGCCCGGGCCTACGGGCACCCCGGCCGCGACAGCCTGCGGAAAGCCGATACGCTGACCCTGTTCCAGGCGGCGTCCATCAGCAAGCCGGTGGCGGCCCTGGCGGCGCTCCACCTGGTGGAAAAGGACAAACTAGACCTGGACGCCGACGTGAACAAGTACCTCAAAACCTGGAAGGTAAAAGATTCCCGCTTCACGGCCGACAAGCCCGTCACGCTGCGCGGCCTGCTCACCCATTCGGCCGGCCTGACGGTGCACGGGTTCCGGGGATACGCCCGGGGCGAAGCCGTGCCCACGCTCCGGCAAGTGCTCGACGGCAGCAAACCGGCCAACTCGGCCGCCGTCGTCGCCGACACGACCCCGGGCAGCCGGTGGCGCTACTCGGGCGGCGGCTACGTGCTCATGCAGCAACTGGTGGAAGACGTAACGGGCACCGACTTCGAACGGACCATGCAGCGCCTCGTGCTCGGTCCGGCCGGCATGAAGCACAGCACCTACGCGCAGCCGCTGACGCCTTCGCTGCAAGCCCGGGCCAGCATCGGCCATGCCTCCGACGGCCGGCCGGTGCCGGGCGACTGGCACACGTACCCCGAAAGGGCGGCGGCCGGGCTGTGGACCACGCCTTCGGACCTGGCCCGGTACATTCTGGCCGTGCAACAGTCCCGGCAAGGTCAATCCAACCGGATTCTCTCTCGCGAGATGACCGACCGGATGCTGACCAAAGGGATCGGGGGCTGGGGCCTGGGTCCCCGGTTGGGCGGCGAAAAGGAGGAGTTGCTGTTCAGCCACGGCGGTTCCAATGAAGGGTACCGCTGCGAGATGCACGGGTTCGTGACGGGCGGCCGGGGCGTGGTGGTGATGACCAATTCCGACAACGGCGGCGACCTGATCGCCGAGATCATCCGGAGCGTGTCGCACGCGTACGGCTGGGAAGCGTTCAAGCCGGTTGCCAAGAAACGCGCCAGGCTCACCGCCGAAGAGTTGAAAGCCTTTGCCGGTACCTACGTGGAACGGGAGCAGGGCCTGCGCATCCAGGTCACGCCCGGCGACAACGCCCTGATGGTCAAGCAACTCTGGAACGGTCGCGAGCGGACCCTCTTCGCTGAGGCCGGCCTGCATTTCTACACCAACGATGAAGGTGCCCCGGTGGTGTTCGACGCGGCGGCCAATGGTACGATCACGGGCATGCTGGTCCCCGGACCGCTCAAATTTACCCGCGAACCGTAGGGTCACCGGGGGGTTGGTTTTGCATCAAGCCACACCTCCGGGTGTAACCGATCCGGCCGGGCAACCATCTAACGGAAAAGAAGTCTTTTTGTCGCCAGCTTGCCAAACCCTTACGCCCATGTTCCGTTTTGCCCTCCTCCTGTTGCCGGCCTGGCTTGCCGCCGCGGTACCGGCCCATGTCGCACCTCCCCCCGGACCGGCCCTTTCCCGGGTCGCGCCGGCCCCGGTTGCCCCGCTTCCCGCGCCGTCGGTGCAGGGGTTGCGCGGGGACTACTACAACGGTCGCAACTTCGAACAGAAGGTGCTTTCCCGCGTGGACCAGCGCCTCGACTTCGACTGGCAGCCCGGCGAACCGGTGGGGCCGGGCATTAACCAGCAGGCCTTTTCGGTGCGCTGGACGGGCAAGCTCTACGCCCCGTCGGAGGGCACCTACAACTTCATCGCCAACACCGACAACGGCGTGCGGGTGTGGGTGGACGGCAAGCTGCTGATCGCCGAATGGCACGTACACACGCTCAACACGTTCAGGAAGGAAACCCGGCTGGCGGCCGGCCGCTACTACGACCTCAAGATCGAGTACACCAACTACATGGGCCCGGCCGTATTCCGGCTGGCCTGGGAGTACCCCGAGGAGGGCACGGCCACGTCGGGGCTGCCGCACTACACGCCCGAGGACGTGATCCCGGCCAAGTACCTGTCTACCCAGCCCCCGCCCGACCAGGCGGCCGTTTCTACTGCCGCCGCAGTGACGCCCAGCCGGACCGGGCACCCCGGGGGCGGCAACGGCCTGCTGGGCGAGTACTTCCGGGGCGAGTATTTCGGGGAAAAAGTTTTCTCCCGGATTGACCGCAAAATTGACTTCCGTTGGGAGGGCAGCCCCGGCCCGGACATCTTTGATACGGACTTTTCGGTACGCTGGACGGGCAAGCTGCTGGCCCCCGCCGACGGCAAGTACAAGTTCACGGTGAACGTCAACGACGGGGCCCGCCTGTGGGTGGGGGGCAAGCTGGTGCTCGACGAGTGGCGCCTGGAACCGGGCCGGCAGTACCAGACCGAGATCGAGTTGCAGGGGGGTAGTTACTACGACATCAAGCTGGAGTACTTCAACGGCCCGCAGCTCGGCGTCATGCAGCTCTCGTGGGAGTCGCCCGAGAACCGGGTCAGCCTGTTCGGCCTGGAACTGTACGCCAGCCCGGAGATTGTCCCGTCCAAGTACCTCTACAGCCCGCCCCTGCCCCAACGGCCCAGGACGGCGACGCCCGTGGTTGCCAAAGCGAAGGACACGCCGGTCCGCAAGACGCCGGCCCCGGACCGCGCCACGGCGGGAATGCCCATCGGCTTGTCGGGCAACAAGGCGGAGAAAAAGGGCGACAAGGCCCCTCAGGCAGCCGTCGTGCGGGCGGAAACGCCCCCGGTGGCCGCGGGGAAACGGGCGGAGGCAGAAAAAGCCGCGGCGCCGCGGGAAACGGCCACGTTTGAGGCCCTGGAACCCGGCAAGGCCGTGGTGCTCGAAGAAGTGCTCTTCGAACAGAGCCAGTACCGCCTGCTGCCCTCCTCCTACGACCAACTCGACAAACTCGCCAACACGCTCCAAAAGTACCCCCGCCTGAGCATCGAAGTGGCCGGCCACACCGACAACGTGGGCGACCCCCGCCTCAACCAGGCCCTCTCCGAGCACCGGGCCCTGGTGGTGACCCACTACCTCCAGCGCAAGGGCGTGGCCGAAGGACGCATCCGGGCCAGGGGCTACGGCGGCACCCGCCCCGTGGCTCCCAACGACACCGAGACCCAAAGGGCCCGCAACCGCCGCGTCGAGTTCACGGTCCAAACGAATTAACGGAGACCGCAGACCGGAGGAAGGGAGACCGGAGGAGGCGTGCCCGTGCAGGGCGGAGAAGGGTTGGCAACGCGAATGAATTGGGCAAAAGGAAAAGGAAGAAAAGGAGGCAGGGAAACAGGGGTTGCACGTTAGTCCGGCATTCCTTTTCCGTTTTTCCTTTTGGCCCCTCCTCACCAACCCCTCCCGCATCCCCGCCGAAGTTCCGGTACGCCTCCTCCCGTCTCCTTTCCTCCGGTCTGCGGTCTCCTTTCTATCCACAGCGGTAGTTTTTCCGGGGGGAAGGCGGTAGTTTTTCCGGGGGGAAGGCGGTAGTTTTTCCGGGGGGAAGTTGGTACCTTACTGTACGTGAGGCGGCGCCTGCGGGTGTCGCGTGAGCAATGCTGAAAAGGTTTCTCCAAGAAGGCCGTTTACCGGTCCGGACCTGCGTACTTACGTAACCCCCTGCCGTTCATGCACCCCTTTTTTCGCCGCCTGCTGCCCTTGCTTGCCGTCCTCACCGGGTTGGTCCCGGCCACGGTTTTTGCGCAAAAAGCCAACCCGCACCTTTCTGACTCCCGGCCCGGCGCTTCCGTCCCGGGGCCCGTGCACGGGCTGCACGCCGAGTACTACCGCGGCACGCAGTTCAACGAGAAAATCCACTCCCGCACCGAACAGCAGGTCAACTACAAATACGCCGGCCAGTCGTACCTGCCCGGCCTCAACGAACTGAACTTCTCGGCCCGCTGGACGGGCCGGCTCTACGCCCCCAAGGACGGCGTCACAC
>CADCTQ010000462.1:28766-29057 GCA_902805615.1 uncultured Cytophagales bacterium | reverse complement strand
CTCCCATTCTCGCTGCCCTCCGGCAGCCCCAGTCCCCCGACTGGCAGGCCCTGCTCGACCAGACGCTGGCGGCCTTCGGCTGCACTACCGGCACCATCCACTTCCTCGACCCCGCCGACGGCCTGCTCCACCTGGCGGCCCAAACGGGCATTCCCGCGTTCCTGCTGCCCAAGATGACCGTCATTCCCATCGGCAAGGGCATGGCCGGCATTGCCGCCGAACGCCGGGAGGCCGTGCAGGTGTGTAACCTGCAAACCGACGCCTCGGGCGTGGCCCGACCCTCGGCCAAAG